>NZ_CP076543.1:4437500-4737500 GCF_030440515.1 Streptomyces xanthophaeus | reverse complement strand
TCTGCGCCGGGGTGTGGATGCCGGGGATGTGCGGGTAGGTCTGCCCGGCGGCGTTCGGGGTGCTGGCCTCGGCGATGATCAGGCCGGCCGAGGCGCGCTGCGCGTAGTACGTGGCCATGAGTTCGCCGGGGACGCCGTCGGCCCCGGCGCGGTTGCGGGTCAGCGGCGCCATCACCAGGCAGCTGGGCAGTTCCAGGCCGCCGAGGCGGGCGGGTTCGAAGAGGCGGGAGGCGGCGGGACCGTGCTGTGTCTGCGTCATGCCGGTACCGTAAAAGCTGACACCGGTGTCAGGTTCAAGAGCTGGGGTGGGGCATGCGGATCGGTGAACTGGCGGCGCGCACCGGGGTCGGTGAGCGTTCGCTGCGCTACTACGAGCAGCAGGGCCTGCTCGCTTCGGACCGGACGCCCGGCGGTCACCGGGACTTCCCCGAGCGGGCCGTCGACCGGGTGATCCGGATCCAGGAGCTGTACGCGGCCGGCCTGCACAGCGCGAAGATCGCGCAGATCCTGCCCTGCATGCGGGACGAGGACGGCGGCCCGTCGGTGCGTGCCACCCCGGCGCTGGTGGCCGAACTGGCCGCGGAGCGGGAGCGGATCGACCGGATGATCGGCGATCTGATCCGCTCCCGCGAGGTGCTGGACGAGGTGATCGAGGCCGCGGCGGGCCGCACGGCCTGATCGTCATGCCCCTCTAGGGGGTGTCACCCGGGGGCGTTGCCGCGGGCGTGCCCGGCTTCGCGTGGAGGACCTCGCGCGCCTGTTCCGCGGCGCGGGTGATGCCTTCGGAGACGAAGTCCATGAAGCGGGCGATGTTCTCCAGCCGGTTGGCGGCCGGGGTGTCGGGGCCGAGGATGCTGACGCCCTGGCGTGCGGTTTCTATGATCTGGGCGTTGGCGCGGGCGCTGGCGATCGTCGCCTGGTACCAGACGTCGTCATCGACGAAGTAGCGCTCGCGGCGGCGTTCGTCGCGTTCCCTGCGGACGAGGCCCTGGCCCTCCAGGAACGTGATCGCCTTGGAGATGGACGCCGGGCTGACCTGGAGGCGCTGGACGAGTTCGGACGCGGTGAGGCTGCCCGTGTCCGTGATGTAGAGGCAGGACATCACCCGGGCCATCATCTTGGGCGTGCCCGCCTGGATGAGGACGTCGGTGAACACGTCCTCGAACTCGCGCACCGCCTCCGGATCGCGTCCGTGGGCCTGCGGGATCGCCTCCGGTCCCCGGGGTCCGGCCTGGCTGCGCCGGTGGGCTCGGCGTTCGGTGGCGCGGTGGGCCAGGTCGGCCCGGTAGGCG
This sequence comes from Streptomyces xanthophaeus, assembly GCF_030440515.1. Taxonomy (GTDB): domain Bacteria; phylum Actinomycetota; class Actinomycetes; order Streptomycetales; family Streptomycetaceae; genus Streptomyces; species Streptomyces kutzneri. The sequence goes on along the minus strand of NZ_CP076543.1, from coordinate 4,736,208 downwards.
TTGGGGCCGCCGTTGCGCATCACCTCGCGCGAGATCGTCGAGGTCGGGCGGTCGAGGCGCCTGGCGATCTCCGCGTAGGCGAGGTCGTCCGCCAGTCCCAGCGCGATCTGCTGACGTTCCTGCTGGTTGAGCCTGCCGCCCGGCATCGCGGTCTCCTTCGTGGTCCGTGGTGTCCCCCACTATAGCGTTCACTCCCATTTCATTGCAACGAACCCGATGCTGCGTGTTGCGTTAAGCGCGAAACCATTGCAATGAAATTCCATCGCTGACCTGCATAGATGCATTTTCAGCGCAACGAAGACGTTGCCAGAACATCGAACGCAACGTAGCTTTTCGTTCATCAGAAACCGCGGGGCGCACAGGGCGCAGCCGCTGATGAAGGAGAAGCACCGTGCAGAAGTTCGCCACCGCCGCCCCGATCGCCGCCGTCCTGGACGTCCCCGCCGGGCTCATCCGGTTCATCGCCGCCGACCGGTCCGACACCATCGTCGAGATCCTCCCCGCCGACGCCTCCAAGGGCCGCGACGTGAAGGCCGCCGAGCAGACCACCGCCGAGTACAAGAACGGCGTCCTGCGGATCACCGCCGCACCGGCGAAGAACCGGATCCTCGGCAACTCCGGGTCCGTCGAGATCACCGTCCAGCTGCCGGCCGGCTCCCGCGTCGACGCGAAGACCGCGGCCGCCGAGTTCCGCGGCGTCGGCCGCCTGGGCGACGTCACCTTCGAGGCCGCCCAGGGCACGGTCAAGCTCGACGAGACCGCGAGCGCCCACCTCACCCTGATGGCCGGCGACGTCTCCGTCGGACGCCTGGGCGGCCCCGCGCAGATCACCACCCAGAAGGGCCACCTGCAGATCGCCGAGGCCCAGCGCGGCACCGTCGAACTGTCCACCCAGGCAGGCGACATCACCGTCGGCGCCGCCCGCGGCATCTCCGCCACCCTCGACGCCGGCACCGCCTACGGCCGGATCAGCAACGCCCTCACCAACACCGACGGCGCCGCCGCCGGCCTCACCATCCGCGCCACCACCTCCTACGGCGACATCACCGCCCGCAGCATCTGACCCGCAGTCACCGCACCCGAAGGAGCACTCACCATGACCAACCTGGCCATCGCGGCGAACGGGCTGCGCAAGTCCTACGGCGACAAGGTCGTTCTCGACGGGATCGACCTGGCGGTCCCCGCCGGCACGGTCTTCTCCCTGCTCGGCCCGAACGGCGCCGGCAAGACCACCGCCGTCAAGATCCTCTCCACCCTCCTCGGGGCGGACCCGGGCACCGGAGCCATCCACATCAACGGCCACGACCTGGCCGCCGACCCGCAGGCCGTGCGCGCCTCGATCGGTGTCACCGGCCAGTTCTCCGCCGTCGACGGCCTGATCACCGGCGAGGAGAACATGCTCCTGATGGCGGACCTGCACCACCTCTCCCGCAGCGAAGGGCGGCGGGTGGCCGGCGAACTGCTGGAACGCTTCGACCTGGTCGAGGCCGCCAAGAAGCCCGCCGCCAGCTACTCCGGCGGCATGAAGCGCCGCCTCGACATCGCGATGACCCTGGTCGGCGACCCGCGGATCATCTTCCTCGACGAGCCCACCACCGGCCTCGACCCGCGCAGCCGCCACAACATGTGGCAGATCATCCGCGAACTCGTCACCGGCGGCGTCACCGTCTTCCTCACCACCCAGTACCTGGAGGAGGCCGACCAGCTCGCCGACCGCATCGCCGTCCTCAACGACGGCAGGATCGCCGCCGAAGGCACCGCCGACGAGCTGAAGCGGCTGGTCCCCGGCGGGCACGTCCGGCTCCGCTTCACCGACCCGGCCGCCTACCGGTCCGCGGCCCTCGCCCTGCACGAGGTCACCCGGGACGACGAGGCCCTGGCCCTGCAGATCCCCAGCGACGGCAGCCAGCGCGACCTGCGCACGATCCTCGACCGGCTGGAGGCCGCCGGCATCGAGGCGGACGAACTGACCGTGCACACCCCCGACCTCGACGACGTGTTCTTCGCCCTCACCGGCCCGGCCACCGTCATCCCCAACCAGTCCAAGGAGAACGTCCGATGAGCACCCTCTCCCTCGCCGTGCGCGACTGCTCCACGATGCTGCGCCGCAACCTCCTGCACGCCCGCCGCTACCCGTCGCTGACGCTGAACCTGCTGCTCACCCCGGTGATGCTGCTGCTGCTCTTCGTCTACATCTTCGGCGACGTGATGAGCGCCGGCATGGGCGGCGGCGCCGCCGACCGCTCCGACTACATCGCGTACGTCGTCCCCGGCATCCTGCTGATGACCATCGGCAGCACCGTCATCGGGGCCGCGGTATCCGTCTCCACCGACATGTCCGAGGGCATCATCGCCCGCTTCCGCACCATGGCGATCCACCGCGGCTCCGTGCTCGTCGGCCACGTCGTCGGCAGCGTCCTGCAGTCACTCGCCAGCGTGGTCCTCGTCGGCGCCGTCGCCGTCGCCATCGGCTTCCGGTCCACCGATGCCACGGCCCTGGAGTGGCTGGCCGCGTTCGGGCTGATCGCGCTGTTCGCCCTGGCGCTCACCTGGATCGCCGTCGGGATGGGCATGGCCAGTCCGAACGCCGAGGCCGCCAGCAACAGCGCGATGCCGCTGATCCTGCTGCCCCTCATCTCCAGCGCGTTCACCCCGGTCGAGGCGATGCCGGGCTGGTTCCAGCCGATCGCCCAGTACCAGCCGTTCACGCCGGCCATCGAGACCCTGCGCGGCCTGCTCCTCGGCACCGAGATCGGCTACAACGGCTGGCTCGCGGTCGCCTGGTCCCTCGGCCTGGCGGTGCTCGGCTACCGCTGGTCGGCGGCCTCCTTCAACCGCGACCCGAAGTAACCGGTATGAGCGCGCGGGCCTCCTCCCGCAGCATCGTCCCGCCCCTGGGCGGCGTACACCGACACCACGGTCGGCGTACGCCGCCCGTCGGCGTTCCGGGCGGCCGCCCGGACGTCCGGTGGCGGGTCCGCGTGGCCCACGTGCGGGGAGTCCATGGCCATGCCGACGCTCGTCCAGAGGTGCTTGAACACCGACCACAGGCGGTGGCCGGAGCCGCCGCCGTCGTGGGACGCCGGGGCGGTGGAGGAGTGCGGGGTGCGCGGCGCGGCGGGGGCGCCGCGGGCCACGTCGACCAGGCCGGTGATCGCGGCTGCGAGGGCGGCCGCGGCCAGGAGAGCCACGACCACGGGCTGGACGAGGCGCCGGATGCGGGTCCGGGTGCGGGTGGGGATGCCGGCCATGGGAGTGCTCCTCGGGAGGCGGGGCGTGCGGGGCGCGGTGGTGGGCCCGTGCTTCCAGTCAGCCCGAGGGAGCGGATCGCGTCATGCCGCTGGAGTTCGGGACTTGACAGTCCGCGGACCGCTCAGCCGACAGCCCAGAACTGGGCCAGAGCCGCCTCCTTGTAGGGCTCCGGGGTCACGCTCAGGTCCCCCGCGAAGGGGCGGTCCAGTGCCACCACCAGGAGCAGGCTGAAGCCGATCAGCCCGGCCACGGCCGATACGAAGAGCAGCTGCATCTTCAGGCTGCGCAGCCCGAACAGGAAGGTGAGCGGGACGATCACGAACGCGCCCCCGTACACCAGCACCTGGAGCAGGACCGGCAGCGAGCTCTCGGCCATCGTGATGCGGGCCCGGCGCTGGGCCGCGACGTCGTTGAGGCGGGTGACCGCTTCGGCGTAGAAGGTCTCGGCGCGGGTGCCCTGGGGCTCGTAGGCCAGGAGCGCCTCGTAGAGGGCGTGCGTCTGCGCGCCGGTCGCGTCGTAGCTCGGCCGCCCGTCGCGCATCAGCGGCCACTGCACCTCGACGACGGCGTGCGTGTACGCGCCGACCGCCCGCTGCACCCGGTCGCGGTCGGCCGGCGGGAAGGCGTCGGCGCTGCGGACGACGAGGGCCAGGTCGGTGGCCTCGCTGGCGACGATGTTCTGGGTGTTCTCCAGCTGCGTCCACAGGGTGACGACGACGAACGCGAGGATGATGCCGTAGATCGCACCGAACATACCGAGCGCGACACCGACCATCTCGTTGTGTTCGCCCCGGGCCAGGTGCGGGAAGCGGCGGCGGGCGGCCACGCTCCCGGCCACGGCGAGGCCGGTCAGGCCGCCGACCAGGAGGACGGCGATGACGAAGGTGCTGAGGTGGTTGAGCAGCCAGAGGATCATGCCCTGCTAACGAGCGCCGCCGCCCGGGAGCCCGGCCTCCTGGGCGCCGATGAGCTCGTCCCCGTGCTTCCGGGTCCAGGGGGCTGAGCTCACTCGACCTTCGGGGTCTTGGGGAGGCCGGCGGTCAGGGCCGCGCCGGTGCCCTTGAGGGAGGAGTCCGTGGCCTGGCCGGCGGATCCGGCCGCCTGGGTGGTCACGCCCACCGCGGTCTTGGTGTCCTGTACGGCCTTTGTCGGGTGGTCGACGATGTCCACGACCCGGTCGACGACCGGGGGCGCCTGGTCGGGCGCCTCGTCGGCGTGCGCGGCGACGGAGGTGAGGGCGAGGGCCCCGCCGGAGACGACCAGGGCGGCAAGGGTGCGCTTCAAGGCGTTCATGCCCCGTCCAACGACCCCGCCGCACCCCGGGTCACCGTGCCGGGCGGATCGGCGCCCGCGAACGCCCGTGAACGCCCGCGGCCCCGGATCGGGGGAATCGATCCGGGGCCGTGGGGCATGACTCAGCGGGTGGGGCGGGGGTGGTCAGTCCTCGACCACCAGGGCCGGGGTGGACTTCGTCAGGACCTCGCCGCGGAAGAAGGCCGGGCTGCGGCGCTCGGTGACGAACATGATCACCAGGCCGAGGGCCAGCAGGCCGACGCCGATGACGAAGACGTTGCCGACGTCGAGGCCGGGGAGCGTGGAGCCGGAGCCGTAGGACGGGTCCCAGGCGTCGTAGAGGGTCTTGAAGAAGACCGCTGCCAGCAGCAGGCCGCCCAGGATCGGGAAGACGCCCTTGAAGAACAGGTCGCGGGCGGAGCGGCGCAGCTCGCCGCGGAAGTACCAGACGCAGGCGAAGGCCGTCAGCGAGTAGTAGAAGCAGATCATCAGGCCGAGCGCGAAGATCGTGTCGGTGAGGACGTTCTCGCTGACCAGGGTCATGACCGTGTAGAAGACGCCGGTCGCGACGCCCGCCATGACGGTGGCGCGGCCGGGGGTCTTGAAGCGCGGGTGGACCTTCGCGTAGGAGGGCGGCAGGGCCTCGTACGTCGACATGGCGAGGACCGTGCGGGCCACCGGGATGAAGGTGGTCTGCAGGGAGGCCGCGGCGGAGGCCAGGACGGCCACGAAGAGCAGGATGCCGAGGACAGGGCCCATGACGGGGCCGGCGAGGGCGGCGAAGACGTTGCCCGAGGTCTCCTCGTTGGCGAGGCCGAGGCCCTCGCCGCCGGAGCCGACGGCCATCTGGGCGGCGACGCCGGTGGCCAGGTACGAGCCGACCAGGACGATCATCGCGATGAGCGAGGCGCGGCCGGGGGTCTTCGTCGAGCCGGTGGTCTCCTCGTTGGTGGCCAGGCACGCGTCCCAGCCCCAGTACATGAAGATCGAGAGCGAGAGTCCGGCGGTGAAGGCCGCCATGGACTCGACCGCGAAGGGGTTCATCCAGGACCAGGAGAAGTCCAGGCCGGTGTCGAAGGTGCCGGCGGAGGCCTTCTGGAAGGCCATGGCGACGAAGATGGCGAGCACGACGAGCTGGAGGCCGACCAGGGCGTACTGGACGCCCTTGGTGGCGGTCATGCCGCGGTAGCTGATGGCGGTCGCGACGGCGATCAGCGTGAGGCAGGTGACGATGTGGACGAGCTTGTCGTCGTCCAGGGCGGCGATCGACGGATTGTTCGTGATCTCGCCGGCCAGCAGCCAGAAGTACGAGGTGGCGACGCCCGCGAGGTTGGAGAGCACGATGATCGTGGCGATCACCAGGCCCCAGCCGCACATCCAGCCGATCCGCGGGCCGAAGGCCTTGACGGTCCAGGTGAAGGAGGTGCCGCAGTCCGGCATGGCCTTGTTGAGCTCGCGGTAGGCGAAGGCGACCAGGAGCATGGGGAGGAAGCCGGCGAGGAAGATCGCGGGCATCTGCATGCCGACCTCACCGGCGGTGGAGCCGAGGGTCGAGGTCAGGCAGTAGACCGGGGCGACGGTCGAGATGCCGATGACGGCGCTGCCGACCAGTCCGACGGACCCCTTGCCGAGGCCCTTGCCGCGAACGTCGCCCTCGGCGACGCCGCTTACCGTGTCTCCGGCCCGAGGCCGAACGTCCAGCTGAGTCATGAGTCAGGACGTTAGATGGTGCGTATTCCACATCTGGATGATCCGAGTCCGGAAGTCAACGCCTCCGAACGCCTTCGAATCCTGAGACGGAGGCCATTCACAAGCGCTTAATACAAGGTTCACTTTGGCGTGAGCCCGTGCTTCGGCAGGCTCGACCGAGACTCTTTCGGCATGCGGAAACCGCAGCCATGTCCGTTTTGCGTATTTTCAAAGTTTCCGTCGTGACTTTGCGATGACCGGTGGTAACAGGGGTCCTGGACGGGTTTGCCGGTGTCCCGGGACCGGCCACCGGACCCGGGCGGCATCGGCGAGACTGGCCCCATGCCCACGGCCGATGAGCTCCTCAGCGCGGACACCGTCACCCACCTCGCCCGACTGCTCGCCCGCGCGGGCGGCCGCCGGTCCTCGCCGGCCCTGCGCGCCCGCGCCGACGCCCTCGACGGACTGACCTTCAGCGGCCGCGTCGCCGCCGTCCGCGACGCCGTGCTCGACGACCTCCCGGGCGCATGGCCCGACTTCGAGGCCGTCGTACGCACCGCCCTCGCCCTGCCCGGCTTCGAGGGCTGGATGACCTTCCCCGTCAACGAGGCCGTCGCCGTCCGCGGACTGGAGGCGTTCGAACCCGGGCTGGACCTGCTGCACGACCTCACCCCCCGGCTCACCGCCGAGTCCGCCGTCCGGCCCTTCCTGCGCGCCGACCCGGACCGCGCCCTGGCCGTCGTACAGAAGTGGACGGCCGACCCGGACCCGCACGTACGCCGCCTCGCCAGCGAGGGAACCCGGCCCCGGCTGCCGTGGGCCCCGCAGCTGCCCGCCTTCGTCGCCGACCCGCGGCCGGCCCTGCCGGTGCTGGACGCCCTCTACCGCGACGGGTCCGAGTACGTCCGCCGCTCCGTCTCCAACCACCTCAACGACATCAGCCGCGACCACCCCGCCCTCGCGGTCGAGACCGCGGGCCGCTGGCTGGCCGAGCCCGACGCCACGACCGACCGCGTCGTACGCCACGGACTGCGCACCCTGATCAAGGCCGGGCGGCCCGAGGCACTGACCCTCCTCGGCCACTCCCCCGACGTGCCCGTCACCGTGAGCGGCCCGGTGGTCGCCGACCCGCGGATCGCCGTCGGCGAGTACCTCGTCTTCGACTGGACGGTCACCAACACCGGCCCGCTCCCGGCCCGGCTGGTCATCGACTACGTCGTCCACCACGCGAAGGCCAACGGCACCCGCACGCCGAAGGTGTTCAAACTCGTCACCCGCGCCGTGGCCCCCGGCGAAACCCTCGGCGGCACCAAGCGCCACTCCTTCAAACCCATCACCACCCGCCGCTACCACTCCGGCGAGCACCTGGTGCAGCTCCAGATCAACGGCCGGGTCCGCGGCGAGGCCCCTTTTTCGCTGGACGCCTCCTGACCCCGCCTGACACCCTCTCGGCATGACCTACGGAATCGAGTCCCAGCCCGCCCGATGAGCGTCCGCGACGAGCGCGAGCCGCTCGCCCCCCGGACGACGTCCCTGTACGACTACGCCCTCTTCCGCCACGGCATCGAGCCCGACGGCCGTGTCCCGTCCGGCGGATACCCACTGCCCGACGGATTCCCTGCCGTGAGCCGGCGCGACCGGCTCGACCCGCCCGCCGCCGAGGCCGCGGTCACCGCGGCCGTCGTCCCGCTCCTGGCCGACCCCATCATCGGGCGCGCCGCCGAAGCCGTGCACGCGCGGCTGGCCCCGCTCCCCGTTCCGCCGAAGAACATCCACCGGATCGTGCGCCGGATCGTCCCCGAGGACCGGTACGTGGGCCGGGCTCGACGCCTGGCCCGTCGGCTGACCCGCACCGGCACACACCCGTCGGCCGTGCACGCCGGCCTGGCCCTGCTGATCCGTCTCGGCGAACCCGAGGACGTGCCGACCGTCCGGGCCCTCGGCATGCTGCGGGAGTTCTCCCTCGCGGCCGTCGCCGTCCTCGACCGGATCGACCGGCCGGTGGCGGCCGAGGCCGAACTGCGGCTCCGAGCCGAACCACCCCGCCCGAACCCCCTCCTCGACGCCGTGACCGGCGGGAACCGCGACGCCGTCCGCGCCGCCCTGATCCGCTCCACCACGGCGAAGCCGATCGGCCCGCCCCGCCGGGTCGCCGAGGCCGCCCGGCTGGACGAGTTGCTCGACGCCTACCCGGCGGACCCCGACCTGACCGTGGCGGCGTGCCGGCTGCTGCTCGCCATGTCCCACACGAACCAGTACCGGCCGGAGGTCCTCGACTACGCGCGGGCGCATCCCGTGTACGAAGCCGTGGTCGGCGGAGCCCATCGGCTCACCCCGTCACCCGACTCGTACGCCTTGCTGATCTCACTCGCCCAGGACCTGCGCAGCGGGGCTGGGGCGGTGCTGCAGTGGCCGCCGGGCCGACGGGCCGAACTGATCGACACCCTGGGCCGGCTGCTGGCCGCACCGCTCTGGGCGGCCGTCCCCGACAAGGCGGTGGCCGCCGCGGGCATCGGCCCCGGCAAGGACCCGAGCGGCCACCGGGCCGGCTGGATGCTCCGCGCCGGACACCGGCCGTTCATCCCGCCCGCCGCACCGGCCACGTTCGAGATCGAGGTCGTCGTCTCCGACCCGGCCGTGTGCAACGTGGTGGAGACCCGGATCCTGCTCGGCGGCAGGCCGTTGGTTCCCGACCTGTTCGCCTCGGGCGGCTCCAATTCCCCCGAGTTCCTGCTCGACACCGGGCGGCTGCGGGCCGGTCCCGAACCCCGGGAGGTCCAGCTCGCCGAGGCCTACTGCACCGAAGGCTGCTGCGGGGCCCTCTACGTGACGATCCACCGGGACGGCGACACGGTGGTGTGGGACGGCTGGCGAGGCGTCGAAGGGAAACGGCAGCCGCCCGCGTACCGGTGCGACGCCGCAGCGTACGACGCGGAGGTCGAACGGGCCGAGAACGACCGGAGCTGGTCCTGGCCGGCCCGCGACACCGCCCGGCTCATCGCCGACGGGCTTCGGGAACGCCCCGAACTGCTCACCGCGTGGGACTGCGGCGCGGGCGGGGCCTTCACCGCATGGGACGATCCGGGGACCGTCGTGCTCCTCTTCACCTACGCTCCCGGCACCGAACCCGGCGTACCGGGCGAGGGCGACCCGTGGCTGCAGTTCGCGTGGCGGATCCCGGACGACGGCACACCGCCGCAATTGCAGGCCCGGGCCGCCCTCGAACGGCTCGCGGCGCAGAACCCGCGGACCTGGGCAGGGCTCTGCGGGGGCAGCAAGGAGTACGCCGAGGCCCTCGGCCACGACTGGCCGCCCGGGGGCCCGTAGCGGACCGCGCGCCGGGGCCCCGCTGCGGGGCCCCGGCGTGCGGGGGCAAGACACCCCCTACGCCGTCCAGACGATCGACTGGATCTCGCTGTAGGCGTGCAGCGCGTACGAGCCCACGTCCCGGCCCACCCCGCTGCGCTTGAAGCCGCCGAACGGCGCCTCCATGTTGCGGCCGATGGTGTTGACGCCGACGCCGCCCGACCGCAGCCGCCGCGCCACGCGGAACGCGCGTGCCGAATCCCCCGACCACACGTAGCTCAGCAGCCCGAAGTCGCTGTCGTTGGCGAGCCGGACCGCCTCTTCCTCGTCGCCGTCGAAGGGCACCACCACGACCACCGGGCCGAAGATCTCCTCACGGACCACGCGCATGTCGTTCGTGCAGTCGACCAGCAGGGTCGGGGCCACGTAGAAGCCGCGGCCGTCCCCCACCACCGGGCGCTCGCCGCCGTACGCGATCCGGGCCCCCTCCTTCTTCCCCAGCTCGATGTACGACTCCACCCGGTCGCGGTGCACCGCCGAGATCACCGGGCCGACCACCGTGCCCGCCGCCGCCGGATCGCCGACCTTCATGAAGGCCAGGTAGCCGGTCAGCTTCTCGATCAGACGGTCGTGGACGGACCGGTGGACGATCACCCGGGTCGGGGCGGTGCAGATCTGCCCGGAGTAGAAGGAGAAGGTCGTCCCGATCCCCATCACCGCCGCGTCCAGGTCCGCATCCTCGAAGACGATCGCCGCGCCCTTGCCGCCCAGCTCCATCAGCTGCCGCTTCATGGACCGGCCGCAGACCTCGGCGATGCGCTGCCCGACGGCCGTGGAACCGGTGAAGGAGACCATGTCCACGTCCGGCGCGTCCACGGCGGCCTCGCCGACCTCCACCGACTGGCCGTTCACCACGTTCACCACGCCCGCCGGCACCCCGGCCTCGTGCAGGGCGTCCGCCATCCGGAACACCGACAGCGGGTCCTGCGGCGCCGGCTTGACCACCACCGTGTTGCCCATGGCCAGGGCCGGCGCCACCTTGCCCGCCGGGTTCGCCCAGGGGTTGTTGTAGGAGGTGATGCAGGTGACCACCCCGACCGGCTGGCGCACCTCCAGCGCGCCCAGGATGCTCGCCCGCCCCATCGGGCCGGCCTCGGTGACCTGCGGGGGCAGGCCCCTCTCGACCGGTTCGAGGGCTCCCTTGGCGTACCGCCGGAAGCGGGTGACGCCCACCCCGACCTGCATGCCGCGCGCGATGCCGGCCGGTGCGCCCGTCTCCTGCCGGGCCAGCACCGCCCACGGCTCGTACTCCCGCTGCATGATGTCCGCGGCCCGGTCCAGGATCGCCGCGCGCGCCTCGGGCGTCGTACGGGACCAGCTCCCGAAGGCCTCGGCCGCGGCGCGCGCCGCCTCCTCGACCTGCCCGCGCGAGGCTTCGGGCGCGAGACCGACCACCGACTCGTCCGCCGGGTTGATCACCTCGTAGTGGCCGCCCGCGGGCTCCACCCACTCGCCGCCGATGTAGAGCTTCTGCGCGGTCAACGGGTGCTCACCGTCCTCGTGTCCCGGCCCGACCGGAGCACGGTCCCGGGGATCGCCCCCGTCACCTCGTCGTTGCGGATGGTCTCCACGCCGTTGACCCGTACCGAGACGATGCCGATGGCCCGCGCGTCCAGCCGGGGGCTGTCCCCGGGCAGGTCGTGGACGAGGGTCGCGGGACCGGCCTCGATGCGCTCGGGGTCGAAGAGGACCAGGTCCGCGTGGTAGCCCTCGGCGATCCGGCCGCGTTCGCGCAGCCCGAACAGCCGGGCCGGGTCGTCGGTGAGCATCCGTACCGCCTGCTCCAGCGGCACGAGCTTGCGGCCGCGCAGGCAGTCGCCGAGGAATCGGGTCGTGTACGGGGCCCCGCACATCCGGTCCAGGTGCGCGCCGGCGTCGGAGCCGCCGAGCATGACGTCCTCGTGCTGCCAGGTCTCCTGGCGCAGGGCCCAGCTCGCCGGATCGTTGTCGGTGGGCATCGGCCAGAGCACCGTGCGCAGGTCGTCGTTGGCGCAGATCTCGACCAGGCACTGGAAGGGGTCCTGGCCGCGTTCGGCGGCGATGTCGTTCACGACCCGGCCGGAGAGGCCCTCGTTCTCCTTGCTGTACGTGTCCCCTATGACGTACCGCCCGAAGTGGGCGAGGCGCCGGAAGACTCCGGCCTCCTTGCTGTCGGCGCGGCGCAGCATCTCGGCGCGTACGCCGGCGTCGCGGAGCTTGGCGATCCGCTCGGGGACGGGCAGGCCGAGGATCTCGCCCCAGCCGGGGATGAGGTTGAGCGCGCAGAAGGTGCCCAGCGACATGTTCATGGGGGTGAGGATGGGCATCGTCAGCGCGACGATGCGGCCGCCGGCCTTGCGGGCGCGCTCGCTGGGGATCAGCTGGCGCGGGACCCGCTCGGGGACGGAGGCGTCGATGGTGAGGACGTTCCAGTTCAGGGGCCGTCCGGCAGCGGCGCTCATCTCCACGAACAGGTCGATCTCGTCGTCCGAGAACTGGTCGAGGCAGCCGGCGACGATCGCCTCCAGCTGGGTGCCCTCGTGTTCGGCGACCGCCTTCGACAGCGCGAGCAGCTCGGCGGGCCGGGCGTGGCGGGAGGCCACGGGGGCGCCGGACCCGTCGGAGTGGGTGGAGGACTGGGTGGTGGACAGGCCCCAGGCGCCGGCGTTCATGGCGTCGTGGAAGAGATCGAGCATCTGCTGCATCTGCTCGGGGGTGGGCTGGCCTCCGACGGCGTCCTCACCCATCACGTGGCGGCGCAGGGCGCAGTGGCCGACCATGAACCCGGCGTTGACGGCGATCCGGCCCTCCAGGGCGTCGAGGTACTCGCCGAAGGTGGACCAGGTCCAGTCGACGCCCTCCTCCAGGGCCTTGAGGGCCATGCCCTCGACCTTGCTCATCATGCGGCGGGTGTAGTCGGCGTCCTCGGGGCGGGCGGGGTTGAGCGGGGCCAGGGTGAAGCCGCAGTTGCCGCCGGCGACGGTGGTCACGCCGTGGTTCATGGAGGGCGTGGCGTAGGGGTCCCAGAAGAGCTGGGCGTCGTAGTGCGTGTGCGGGTCGACGAAGCCGGGGGTGAGGACCAGGCCGGTGGCGTCCTCGGTGGTGCGGGCCTCTTCGGTGACGGTGCCGGGTGCGGCTATCGCCGCGATCCGGCCGTCGCGTATCCCCACGTCTGCGACGCGGGCGGGGGCGCCGGTGCCGTCCACGACGGTCGCCCCCTTGATCAGGTGGTCGAGCATGACGTCCCTTCTGCCGGAGTTCGCGTTGCGGCCCGTCTCGTGGGGCTCCGCCCCACACCCCGCGCCTCAAACGCCGGCGGGGCAGGGTTTGGCCCCGGCCGGTGGCCGCCCGGCCGGGGCCGGTGCGGGACGGCGGTCCGGGAAGACGCCGTCCCCGTGTTCCCGCCGGGTCAGACGGCCTGGCGGAAGCGGGTCGTGCGGTGGACCGGGTCCGTGTCGATGTGGGGGATCACGTGTTCGCCGATCAGCTTGATCGTCGTCATCGTGTCCTCGGGCGAGACACCGGTCGGCAGGCCGAAGGACAGCTGGTCGGCGCCGGCCTGCTCCCAGCGCTTGCACTGGGCCCGGACCTCCGACGGGTCGCCGCAGATCAGCAGTTCCTCCGCGATCAGCAGCTCGATGATCTCCGCGTTGTACTCCGGCAGGGTCTCGGGCCACTGCGGGATCGCCTCGGGCCGCGGGAAGGTGTCGTGGTAGCGGAAGACCAGCGACTGGAAGCGGTTCATGTTGGCGTTCACGGCGATCTCGACGGCCTTGTCGTGGGTCTCGGCGCAGATCGCGGTCGAGGTGACCATGACGTTGTCGTTGACGAAGGCGCCGATGGCCTTCGCCTCCCGGATGGCCGTCTTGTACTGGTCGAGGACCCACTCCATGTCGGAGACCTTCTGCACGCTGAAGCCCAGCACGCCGAGGCCCTTCTTCGCCGCCATCGCGTACGAGGACGGGGAGCCGGCGGCGTACCACATGGCCGGGTGGGCCTTGCCGTACGGCTTGGGGAAGATCTTCCGCGGCGGGAGCGACCAGTGCTTGCCCTGGAACCCTTCGTACTCCTCCTGGAGGAACATCTTGGGGAATTCCGCGATGGTCTCCTCCCAGATCTCCTTGGTGCCGTTCATGTCCTCGATGCCCGGCAGGAAGCCGAGGATCTCGTGGCTGCCGGCGCCGCGGCCGGTGCCGAACTCGAAGCGGCCCTTGGAGAGGTGGTCGAGCATGGCGACCTTCTCGGCCACCTTGACCGGGTGGTTCACCGGGGCGAGCGGGTTGAAGATGCCGGAGCCGAGGTGGATGCGCTCGGTGGCGTGGGCGAGGTACCCGAGGAACACCTCGTTCGCCGACAGGTGCGAGTACTCCTCCAGGAAGTGGTGCTCGGAGGCCCAGGCGTACTTGAAGCCGGACTTGTCCGCCTGTATGACGTACTCGGTCTCCTCGATCAGCGCCTTGTGCTCTGCCTCGGGGTCGACCTTGGACCGCGCCTCAGGCACGTATCCCTGCACAAAGAGCCCGAATTCCAAGGGGTTCACCGTCCTTTGGTTTCTGACGTTCCGTCAGATTTGATGTCTCGACTGTTCCACTGCCAGGGTGCGAGCGTCAATACCTGACGCTCCATCAGAGAATGCTGACGCCCGCCAGCCAGCCGCCGTCGATCACGAACGGCTGTCCGGTGATGTACGAGGAGTCGTCGGCCGTCAGGAAGAGCGCCAGCTTCGCGATCTCCTCCGGCTGCCCCACCCGCCCCAGCGGGACCACCCGCTTGTAGAGCTCGGCCATCGCGTCCTTGGCCTCGTCGGTCATGTTCGCCGGGTCCAGCAGGCCCGGGTTGGCCATCGGGGTGTCCACGGCGCCCGGGCACATCGCGTTGACCCGGATGCCCTTGCCCGCCAGTTCCAGCGCGGCCACCCGGGTGAGGCCGAGGATCGCCGCCTTGGTGGCGGCGTACGTGCCGACGTACGCCATGCCCGTCAGGCCCGTGTACGAGGAGGTGTTGACGATGGTGCCGCCGCCGGCCGCCTCGATCTCGGGGGCCACCGCCTTGATTCCGAGGAAGGCACCCACCTGGTTGACCTGGACCACCTGCTGGAACTCCTCCAGCGGGGTCGCGGTCAGCTCGTTGAAGCGCAGGATGCCCGCGTTGTTGACCAGGCCGTCGATCGGGCCGAAGGCCTCCTTCGCGGCGGCGACCGCGGCCGCCCAGTCCTCCTCGCGGCTCACGTCCATCCGTACGTACCGGGCCCGGTCCTCGCCGATGTCCTTGGCCACCGCCGCGCCCTGCTCGTCCAGCACGTCGCCGAGGAGCACCCGCGCGCCCTCGGCGGCGAAGAGCCGGGCCTCCTGCTCGCCCTGCCCGCGTGCCGCGCCGGTGATGATGACGACGCGCCCGTCCAGCTTGCCCATGGTCGGTCAGCCCCTAGTCGTTGAGGAGGGGGGCCACCTCGGCCCCGAAAGCGGTGATCTGGTCGACGAGTTCGGCGCGGTCGCGGCTGCGGAAGCGCACCTGGATCTGGTCCACGCCGAGCGCCCTGTACTCCCGGAGGGACTCGGCGAGCGCCTCCGCCTTGCCGGTGAGGGTGCGGCGGCCGGTGTCCCAGCCGGGCTCGCCGACGTACAGCGCCTCGGTGATCGCGCCGAACTCGAAGGCACCGGTGATCCCGGCCGCCTCGCGCAGCTCCCCGATCCGGGCGATCTGCTGCGGGAGCTTGTCGCGCGGGTCTCCCTGCGGGAGCCAGCCGTCCCCGCGTACGGCGGCGCGGCGTACGGCGGCGGGCGAGGAGCCGCCGACCCAGACGGGGATCCGCTCCTGCGCGGGCCGGGGCAGCTGGCCGAGGTCCTTGAAGGAGAACAGCTCGCCCTCGAACTCCGGGTACTCCCCGGGCCCCAGCGCCGCCCGCAGCGCGTCCAGGGTCTCGTCGAGGACGGCGCCGCGGCGCGCGAAGTCCACGCCGAGGATCTCGAACTCCTCCTGCACGTGTCCCGCGCCCACCCCGAGGATCAGCCGGCCGCCGGAGAGGTGGTCGAGGGTGGCGTACTGCTTGGCGCTGATCAGCGGGTGGCGCAGGCCCAGGATCGCGACATGGCTCAGCAGCCGCACGCGCTCGGTGATGCCGGCCAGGAAGGACAGGGTCGCCACCGGGTCGTACCAGACGGTGCTCATGGGGCCGGCGAGCCGCCGCGGGATGGCCACGTGGTCGCAGGTGGCCACGTACCCGAAGCCGGCCCGGTCGGCGGCCCGCGCGATCCCGGCGAGATCGGCGGCGGTGGCCGACGCCTCCCAGGGCTCGGCGTAGATGGTGCTCTGCGACTGGACCGGGAGCTGCATCCCGTAGACCAGCCGACCTTGCGGAAATACGCGCGCCATGGCGGGCCCGCCTCGCCTTCGTCTGCCGATTCGTCATATCGGTGCGGGGCCATCGTCGTAGCTGACGGACCGTCAGACAAGGGGTGTGACACACGCCGGGCCGAACCGGCGGCGTTCCCCTGCGCCGCTCCCCTCGCTAGGGTGCGCGGGTGGATCTCATACTCACGCTGGTCAGCGGTATCGCCTGGACGGTCGTGTACGTGGAGGCGATCCGCGTCGGGCTGCGGGACCGGACGTACGCGATGCCCGTCGCCGCGCTCGCGCTCAACTTCGCCTGGGAAATCATCTACGCGGCCCGCGACGTCTCGGTCGGGGTCTCCGCGCAGGGCGTGGTCAACGTGGTGTGGGCGGTGGCCGACCTGGTGATCGTCTACACGTATCTGCGCTTCGGGCGGGCCGAGCTGCCGGAGTTCGTGACCCGGCCGCTCTTCGCCGCCTGGTCGGTCCTGGTGTTCGGGACGGGATTCGCCGTGCAGTCGATGTTCCTGGCGCACTTCGGGGCGCACGACGCGAGCCGGTACTCGGCGTTCCTGCAGAACCTGCTGATGTCCGGCCTGTTCATCGCCCTGTACGCCTCCCGGCAGGGGCCGCTCGGTCAGTCCCTGACCATCGCCGTCGCCAAATGGCTCGGGACGCTCGCCCCGACCCTGCTGTTCGGGGTGCTGGAGGACGCGCCGTTCATCCTCGGTCTCGGGATCCTGTGCAGCGTCTTCGACCTCGTCTACATCGGACTGCTGCTGCGGCCCCGCCCCGCCCGGCTCAGAAGCCTTCCGGCCCCATCACGATGACCGGCTTCGCCGCCGGGTCGAGGGTCTCCAGGACCTTCTGCATGGCAGCTTTCGGGATGCCCACGCAGCCCTGCGAGGGCCCGTCGTGGTCCACGTGCAGCCAGATGTTGCCGCCCTTGTCCTCGCCGTCCGGCATGACCGGGTCCAGCGGGGACCGGCCCGGCCTGCGGTTGAAGTCGATGGCGACGACGTAGTCGAAGGAGCCCGCCAGGGACTCCCCGTTCACCCCGAGACCCGAAGGGACGAAGCCGTTGTTCATGTCGTACGGGAGCCGGGTCCCGGGCGGCTCCGGCAGCAGGCCGCCCGCGTCGGTGAGTGCGAAGACGCCCATCGGCGAGGTCAGATCTCCGTACTCGCGTTCGGTGGACCAGCCCTTGGCCCCGTTGCGGGCCGGCCAGCTCTCGGTCCGGACCCAGTCGGCGCCGGCCGCGGGGCGCGTGTAGAAGGCGGCGGTGGACTCCGAGGAGTCCACCGCCTTGCCGGTGACCAGGATGAGCTGACGGGACTCGGCCGGGATCCGGGCCCGGGTCTGCTCGCTGACGCCGGTCAGACCCTGCGCGGCGGCGGCCCGCCGGGCATCCTGCCGGGCGGCGGCGGCCCGCTGCGCATCACGCGCGGCGCGGTCCTCGGCCTGCGGGCGGGCGTCCGCGTGGGCCTGCGGCCGCGGGTCGGCGGCCTTGTCCGGGTCCTGCGCCACGTACACCCAGCCGGCCGTGAAGGTCGCCAGGCCGAGCACGGTGGCAAGGGCCACCCGGCGGGTCCTGCGGATCGCACGGGGCTTGCGGGGCTGGCCGGGCTTGCGGGGCGGACGGGAGCGGGCGCGGTCGTGCTGGCTCATTCCTCCGACCGTACATCAGCAGGCCCCCGGAGCCCGGGTGGCTACGACGTGCGCGCCTCGCGGGTCGGCGGGAAGCGGACGCGGACCGTGAGGCCCCCCTCCGGGGCGGGATTGGCCTCCGCCATCAGCTCCGCGCCGTGCGCCCGCGCGATCGAAGCCACGATCGACAGCCCCAACCCGGCACCCTCGCCTGCGGTGTGCAGTCGTTCGGCGCGCCTGCGGAAGGGTTCCAGCAGCCCCGGCACGTCCGCCGGATCGATCACCGGTCCGGTGTTCGACACCGTCAGTTCCCCCTCGGCCGAGGTGGACACGGTGATCCGGCCTTCCGCGCGGTTGTGGCGTACCGCGTTGGTCAGCAGGTTCCGCAGCAGGTGCCCCAGCAGGGTCCGGTCGCCCGGCACGGTCAGCGGCGCGAGGGTCCGTACGACGGTCAGCCCCTGCTGTGGACAGGCCGCCAGCTCGGCCGCCGCGAGCGCCGCCAGGTCCACCGGACCGGTGGACTCCAGCCCCTGTTCGGAGACGGCGAGCAGCAGCAGGGACTCGATGAGGTGCTCGCTGGAGTCGGCGACACCGATCAGCTTGGCGCGGATCCGGGCCACCTTCTCCGGCGACGGGTCCCCCGCCAGGCCGATCTCGGCCGCCGCCCGCTGCACGGCCAGCGGGGTGCGCAGTTCGTGCGCCGCGTTCGCCGCGAACCGCCGTTGTGCGGAGACCAGCTGCTCCATCCGCCCCAGCATCGCGTCGAAGGTGTCGGCCAGCTGCTTGAGCTCGCCGGGCGGCGCGTCGAGGGAGATCCGCTCGTCCAGGTTCTCCCCGGACAGGCGGCGCGCGGTCTCGGTGATCACGCCGACGGGGCGCAGCACCCGGCCGGCCATCCACCAGGCGAGCCAGATCGACAGCACGGCGAAGACGGCCAGCGCGAGGAGGGAGTACACGAGCAGCCGGTGCCGGGTGGCGTCGGTGACGGCGTCGGAGAGGTTCTGGGTGTAGGCGTAGCCCTTGAGCTGCTCGGGGGTGGGGGTCTGGCCCGGGGGCAGCTTCTGCGCCGGCCGGCAGGGGCAGCCGGGGGCGAGCGTCCTGCCGGGCACGGGCGGGTCCGGCGACTGCAGGACGTAGGCCGGGGAGACCGTACGGACGGCCCCGCTGACGCTCGCGTACAGGCCCTGGCCGACGAGGACGTAGACCAGTGCCACCAGGCCGCCGCCCGCCAGGAGCAGCAGGGAGCCGTACAGGGCGGTGAGGCGGCCGCGCTCGGTGCGCAGCAGCCGCGTCGACGGGCGCCCGCTCACCGGGCGGCGATCCGGTAGCCCGCGCCCGGCACGGTCTCGATCAGCGGCGGCTCGCCCAGCTTGGCGCGGAGCTTGCTGAGGGTGACGCGGACGGCGTTGGTGGAGTAGCTGGTGTCCTGCTCCCACACCTGCTCGATCAGGTCGTCGTTGCTGACGACGGCGCCCTCGGCGCGCAGCAGCGCCTCCAGCACCGCGAACTCCTTGCGGGACAGCGCGAGCCGGTGACCGTCCCGGGTGGCGCTGCGCCGGGCGGTGTCGACGGCGACCCCGGCCCGCTCCAGTACGGGCGGCAGCGCGGGGCGGGCCCGCCGGCCCAGGGCCAGGACGCGGGCGAGGAGCTCGTCGTAGGCGAAGGGCTTGGTGAGGTAGTCGTCGGCGCCGAGGCCGAGGCCCTCGACCCGGTCCCGTACGGTCCCGGACGCGGTCAGCATCAGGACGCGGGTCAGCAGCCGCTCGCGCACGACCTGCCGGCAGACCTCGTCGCCGTGCAGGCCGGGCAGGTCGCGGTCCAGGACGAGGACGTCGTACTCGCCGAGGCGCAGCCGCCGCAGGGCCTCCGGGCCGTCGCTCGCCTCGTCGACGGCGAGCGCGTCGCGGCGCAGCCCCTCGGCGATCATCTCCCGGAGGAATTCCTCGTCCTCCACCACCAGTACGCGCATGGCTTCCTCTTTACCGGAGATCGGTATTTCGCCGTTGTAAGCAGGGTGCGAGAGGGAAGCGAAAGGCCCTTTCACCGCAGGCTCGGGCCCATGAAGCGATCCCTGATCATGACCACGGCCGCGGTCGTCACCGGGCTGACCCTGTTCGCCACCGCCTGCGCGAACGACTCGTCGGCGGGGAAGAAGGACTCCTCCGGGGGCGCCGGCGGTGGCGGCGCCGGCACGGTGGCCGACAACGCGGTGAAGATGCGCCAGTGCCTGCGCGAGCACGGCGTGGACGTGCCCGACCCCGAGCCCGGCCAGGACCCGCGCGGGATGACGCTGGGCGGGGACGCCGATCCGCAGAAGATGCAGGAGGCCATGAAGGCCTGCGGCATGAGCACCGGATCCGGCGCCGGCAAGGAGCCCACGCAGGAGGAGAAGGACAAGGAGCTGGAGTGGATCCGGTGCATGCGCGAGAACGGGGTCGCCCTCAAGGACCCTGAGTACCACGAGGGCGGCATGAAGAGCGCCACCGAGATCCCCAAGGGCCAGGAGAAGGCCTTCGAGGAGGCCCAGAAGAAGTGCGACACGGGCCGATGAGGAAGCGGGCCAAGTGGCTGCTGGGCTCGCTGGCGGCCGTACTGACCCTCTCGGGCGGCGGCTGGGCCGTCATGGCGCAGCCGCAGCGCGACGCGGGTGAGCAGGAGCGGCGCGCGGCCGGCGGACTGCCGCCGGCCACGGCGCCGGTCAAGCGCGGCGACCTCGGCTCGGGCCTCCAGGTGGAGGGCACCCTCGGCTACGCGCGGGAGCGCAAGCTCAACGCGGGCGGGCCCGGCGTGCTGACGTGGATCGCGGGCGAGGGCGCGGCGGTGGAGCGGGACGGGAAGCTGTACGAGGTCAACGGCCGGGTGGTGCGGCTCATGTACGGGTCCACGCCGATGTACCGGCCGCTGAAGGCCGGCGACAAGGGCGAGGACGTCAAGCAGCTCAAGCGGAATCTGCAGGCCCTCGGGTACGGGACCGGACTCGACCCGGAGGACGGCACCTTCACGGCGGGTACGGCCACGGCGGTCAAGCGGTGGCAGAAGGCGCACAAGGCGGCGGAGACGGGCGAGGTCGGCAAGGAGGACATCGCCTTCGCCTCGGGGCCGCAGCGGGTGCGCGCGGGCGACGCGGCGGTCGGTGACGAGCTGGCGCCGGGCAAGCCGGTGCTGACGGTGACGGGCACCGAGCGGATCGTCCGCTTCCAGCTGGACGCGGCGAAGGCGGGCGCGGCGAAGGCCGGCGACCCGGTGACCGTACGGCTGCCGGGAGGCGGCAGCGCCACCGGGAGGATCGACTCGGTGGGCGGGGCCGACCGGCCCGACGACAAGAACGGCGGTGGCGCGGGCGGCGGGGGCGGGGGCGGCGACAAGAAGGCGCAGGCCGAGGTCGTCGTCACCTTCGACAAGCCCGCCGAGGTGGGCGCTCCCGACCAGTCCCCGGTGAGCGTCGGCCTGACCGGTGAGACCCGCAAGGGCGTGCTCTCCGTGCCGGTCAACGCGCTGCTCGCGCTCGCGGGCGGCGGCTTCGGCGTCCAGGTCGTGGAGGACGGCCGGGCTCGCGAGGTCCCGGTCGAGCTGGGGATGTTCGGCAACGGCCGGGTCGAGGTGACCGGCGGCGCCCTCGAAGAGGGCATGCAGGTGGGGATCCCGAAACTGTGACGGCCACGACGACGCATCCGGGCCCGGTGGTGGAACTGACCGGGGTCACCAAGGAGTACCCGGGCGGGGTCGCGGCCCTGCGCGGGGTCGACCTGACCGTGGCCGCCGGCGAACTCCTCGCCATCGTCGGCCCGTCGGGCTCCGGCAAGTCCACCCTGCTGCACATCGTCGGCACCCTGGACCGCCCGACCGCGGGCGTCGTACGGATCGCCGGGTACGACATCGCAGCCCTCCCGGACCGTTCGCTGTCGGCCCTGCGCTCGCGTCACATCGGCTTCGTCTTCCAGTCCTTCCACCTGGTGCCGGGCATCAGCGCCCGGGCGAACGTCGCCGAAGGGCTGCTCTACAGCGGCCTCCGGCGCGCCGAACGGCTGCGCCGGGCGGCACAGGCCCTGGACCGGGTGGGCCTCGGCGACCGGATGGACCACCGGCCGCACGAGCTGTCCGGCGGGCAGAAGCAGCGGGTGGCGATCGCCCGGGCGGTGGCGGGCGCGCCGGACCTGCTGCTCGCGGACGAGCCGACGGGCGCGCTGGACACGGCGTCCGGGGAGTCGGTGATGGAGCTGCTGCGCGAGCTGAACCGGGACGGCGCCACCATCGCCGTGATCACCCACGACCAGGAGATCGCGGCGAGCCTGCCTCGGCAGGTGCGGATCCGCGACGGGGAGATCGTCGCGGACGTACGGAACCGGGCGGGGGTGCCGTCATGAGCCGCGCGAGGCCCCGTACGGGGACGCGCGCCCGGCGGTTGAAGCCGCCGCGGCTCTCCCCGCGGGACGTGCTGCACGTCGGGTCGGCGGGCCTGCGCGCCCGCCCGATGCGGGTGTTCCTGTCCGCGCTCGGCATCGCCATCGGCATCGCGACGATGATCGCGGTGGTCGGGATCTCCTCCTCCAGCCAGGCGAAGCTGCTGCGGGAGCTCGACAAGCTCGGCACCAACATGCTGGTCGCGAAGCCGGGCGAGGGGATGTTCACCGGTCAGGACACCAAACTGCCCAAGGACGCTCCCGGCATGATCTCCCGGATCGCGGGGGTCGAGTCGGTCGGCACCACCGGTGACGTGCCGGAGTCCGTACGCCGCTCGGAGAACATCCCGAAGGGGGAGACGGGCGGGATCGTGCTCAAGGCGGCCAAGGACGACCTGCTGGGCACGCTGCGCGCGCGGATGGCGAGCGGCACCTGGCTCAACGCGGCCACGGGCCGCTACCCGGCGGTGGTGCTCGGGGACGTCTCCGCGCGCCGGCTCGGCATCACCGGACCGGGTCAGCAGGTCTTCATCGGCGGCCGGTACTTCACGGTGACCGGCATCCTGGAGCCCGTCCCGCTGGCCCCGGAGATCGAGCGCTCCGCGCTGATCGGGTGGGACGCGGCCGAGCAGCTGCTGGGCTTCGGCGGTCACCCGACGGCGGTGTACGAGCGGTCGGCGGACGACCGGGTGGCGGCGGTCCGCGCGCTCATCCCGAGGACGGCCAACCCGCAGACCCCGAGCGCGGTGCAGGTCTCCGACCCCTCGGCGGCGCTCCAGGCGAAGGCGGCCACGGAGGGCGCGTTCAGCACGCTGCTGCTGGGGCTGGGCGGGATCGCGCTGCTGGTGGGCGGGGTCGGCGTCGCCAACACGATGATCATCTCGGTGCTGGAGCGGCGGCACGAGATCGGCCTGCGGCGGTCCCTGGGCGGCACGAAGGGCCAGATACGGATCCAGTTCGTGACCGAGTCGCTGCTGCTGTCCGGGCTCGGCGGCCTGGCGGGCATCGCCCTGGGCGGAGCGGCCACGGCGGTCTACGCCCGGGCCGGTGACCTGCCCTGGGTGGTCCCGCTCTGGGCGGTGACCGGCGGCTTCGCCGCCACCTTGGTGATCGGCACCCTGGCCGGGCTCTACCCGGCGGTGCGCGCGGCCCGGCTGTCGCCGACACTGGCGCTGGCGGCGGCGTAGCGGATCGGGGCCGGGCGCGGGGGACGGGCACGGGGGACGGGCACGCAAAAGGCGGTAAAAGGCCAGGTGCACGCCCATCCCCCGGAACCGATCACCGGCGTACATTGAATCGATGATGCGAACTCCACGTCACGCAGCGCGCGTTGTCATCCTGTCTCCCACCGGATCCGTGTTCCTCTTCCGGGAGGACAACGTGGAGGTGGGCATCCACTGGCTGCCGCCCGGCGGCGGCATCGATCCGGGCGAGAGCCCCGAGGACTGCGTGCGGCGCGAGCTGCGCGAGGAGACCGGCTGGACCGACCTGGAACCCGAACGGCTGCTCTGCACCTGGGAGCACGACTTCACGTACCAGGGCGTCCCGGTCCGTCAGCACGAGCACATCTTCGTCACCACGGGCCCGCACCGCGAACCGGTCCTGGAGGCCCCGGACATCCACTGGCAGTGGCTGACCCCGCAGCGCCTGGCCACCCTGGGCGAACCCCTGTGGCCCCCGCGCCTGCCGGACCTCCTGGCGGACGCCCCGGCGGAACCTGTCCACCTGGGGCTGCTGGCCTAGGACTTGGCGTGCCAGGGCTCGGCGGGCCAGGCCTCGGCGGGCTAGGGCTTGGTGACGGCGGTCTTCGCGGTGGCCTTGGCGTAGAGGGAGGCCGCGTACTCGCCGAGGACCGTGCTGGTCGACACGTCGTCCGTGTCCCCTCCCGTGAGGATGCCGATGATCTTCCCGTCGCCGGCGATCCACGCGCTGCCGCTGGTGCCGCCCGGGAAGTCGGCGCAGTCGAAGCGCTGCTGGGTCGCGCTCATACGGACGGCGACCGACGTGCAGGTACGGGGAACCTTGCGGTCGGCGGGGTAACCGGTCACGGTGACCTCCTCGCCCGCGCGGCCGCTGGTGTCGAGGACGGCCGCGCCGGTCACGTCCTCGATGGTGCGGCCCTTGGCGTCCGGGGCGAGGCGGGCGAAGGCGAGGTCGTAGTCGTCGTCCGTACCCTCGGCCCAGCGGTCGTCCTCGAAGACTTCCTCGATCTTCCAAGTGCCGTACGGGGCGACTCCGTTGGCGTACGCGGGTGCGAAGACGGCGCTTCCGCCGCTCTGGTCCCCTTCGAGCAGGCAGTGCCCGGCAGTGATGATCATGCTTCGGCCGGGGCTGCTCACCACGGTGGCGGTGCAGAAGTGATCACTGTCCAGGCCGTTGGTGAACAGGGCTCCGGTGAAGGCGGCGGGCCCACCGGGCGGCGGGGTGACAGCCGGCGGCAGGGTGGCACCGGGAGGCGGGGACAGCTGCGGCTTCGCCACTTGCGATCGCGACGACGGTCCCGTCGGGGACGCGCTCGGCGCGGCCTTCGCCCGTACCGGGGGGACCCCCTCCGGCGGCGGCGCGAGTTTGGCCACCGCGGCGGACGCCCCCAGGGCCGCCACCGCGCACAGCACCGCCGTCACGACGGTCCGCTTGTCCACCGGCATGATCATCCTCCCGCTTTGCCCTGGCGAAGCATGCCCCGGCGGCAGGGTCGGGTGCAAGGCCGGGGACGGCTCCCGGCCTGCGCCTCAGACCGTTCCGCCCCGCAGGTCGCATACGAAACGCAGGCCCGGACGGCCGTCCAGGTCGACATCGCCCGTGGTCACGAATCCCGTACGGGCCAGCACGGCGCGTGAGCCGGCGTTGTCGAGCGTCGTGACCGCCCGCAGCGCGGCCAGTCCGTACTCCGTGACCGCCAGCCCGCGGGCCTCCCGGACCGCGGCCGTGGCCAGGCCCCGGCCCGTGGCCCGCTCGGCGATCCGGTACCCGAGCTCGGCCGAACCGTCGGCCACGTCCACGAGGTTGACCCGGCCCACCACTTCCCCGCCGTCGTCCACCAGGACGTGGAAGAAGCACAGCCCGGCGGCCTGCTCGGCCATCAGTGCGGCGTGCCGCGTGTCGAAGTCGGCGAAGTAGCGATCGCCGCGGTCCGGGACCGATGCGGCGAAGTAGGCCCGGTTCTCCTGCTCGAACGCGAGCAGGGCCGGGGCGTGGTCGAAGCGCAGCAACTGGAGTCGGGGCACGGCCCGATGCTAGTTCTGGCCGGCTGCGAGCGCGGGCTTTCACGCGCGCCGGGCCGGGCGCTCGCGCAGGCGCTGCCGGGCCGCGATGCCGAGGGTGATCCCCCAGAGCAGGAAGAGCGCGTACCAGAAGAGGCCCCAGGCTGCCTGCGGGTGCGCGTCCTTGGCGGCGAAGGCGGGCGAGGAGACGACGCGGCCGGCGGCCAGCAGGTACTGCATCGCGAAATAGGTGAAGCCCCACAGCGTCATGCCGCACGCGGCGATCCCCGCCGGTACGGCGATCAGGAGGGCGGGGATGCGGCGGCCCCAGGGGCTGACCAGCGCGAGGGAGAGCACCGCGCCGAACACCGCCACCGCGCCCATCACCCAGTAGCCGATCGCGGCCTCCAGGTTGTCCTGCGGGGCCCCGGCGAAGTCGCCGGGGAACATGAACGCGACCCCGGCTCCCCACCAGAAGTGCGGGGCCGCGTACCCGAGGGCCGCGGCGGCGGCCGTGTAACCCGGCCAGGTGCGCCGCCGGGTGGCGGGCCCGCGGGTGGAACCGCGGGTGGGGAGCGGGGTCTCGTGCACGGTCGCCATGGGGTCCTCCGGTGTGTTCGGTTCGGTGGCGGTGTGGGCCTCGGCCGCCCGGATCCAGACTCACCGACCCGGCGCCCGCGCGGATCCGGCCCGCGCACGATCCCGTCCTCCCCCGTGCGGGGGAACTCCGGGTGCGGCGTATAGGTCGTCTGCCCGATCCCCGGCCCCCGCCTTAGAACTCAGGCTGGGCCGGTGAGCGATCGAGGAGTGGGAAAGGTCCTGCGGGACCGCAACGCGGGGCTCTACCTGTCCGGGGTGGTGGTCTCGGGATTCGGTACGACCGCCATGTGGCTGGTCGCCGGGGTCTGGGTGAAGTCGCTGACCGGGTCGGACTCGCTCGCGGCCCTGACCGTGTTCACCCTGTGGGCGCCGGTCCTGGCCGGACCGGCGCTGGGGGCGCTCGCCGACCGGCTGCCCCGTCGGCCTCTGCTGGTCGCCCTCGGCCTCGTGATGGCCGCGCTGCTGCCCGTACTGACCCTGCTGGACTCGGCGGACCGGGTGTGGCTGCTGTTCGCGATCCTGCTCGTGTACGGGATCTGCGGCACCCTGCACGGGGCGGCGGAGGCGGCCCTGGTCCCGCAGGCCGTCGGCCACCGGCTCCTCGGGGACTTCAACGGGCTGCGGCTGACCGCCGACGAGGGCATGAAGCTGCTGGCTCCGCTGGTGGGGGCGGCCCTGTTCGCCCGCTTCGGCGGGGCGTCGGTGGCCCTGCTCGACGCGGTGACCTTCGCGCTGGCGGCTGGGATCTTCGCCCTGCTGCGGGTGCCCGGCGAGCCGCCGGAACGGGAGCGGATCCGGG
Source organism: Streptomyces xanthophaeus (assembly GCF_030440515.1). Taxonomy (GTDB): domain Bacteria; phylum Actinomycetota; class Actinomycetes; order Streptomycetales; family Streptomycetaceae; genus Streptomyces; species Streptomyces kutzneri. Next base: position 4,709,650 of record NZ_CP076543.1, on the reverse strand, counting down.
ACGGGCCGGGGGGATTCGCGCGGATGGCGGAGGGCTGGCGGCAGCTGCGCAAGGCCCCTGCGGTGCGCACGCTGGTGTCGGCCGGCGCCGCCGTGATGTTCCTGGCCGGGCTGAACGGCGCGGTGATCTACGCGGTCGCCGGGGACGTGCTGGGGCACGCGCCCGCCTACGTGGGGGTGCTGTACGCGGTGCAGGGCGCGGGTTCGGTCGTGAGCGGGCTCGTGGCGGGCCCGCTGCTGCGGCGGATGCCGGAGAGCCTGTTCACGGCCGCCGGAACGGCCCTGTTCGCCCTCGGCGCCGGGGTCCGGGCGCTGCCGTACGACGCGGCGGCCCTGGCGGGCAGCGCGGCCATCGGCGCCGGACTGCCGTGTGTGCTGATCGCCGCCCTGACGGCCGTGCAGCGCGAGGTCCCGAACGCGGCGCTGGGCCGTGCCGCGGCCACGGCCAACACCCTGATCTTCGTACCGAACGCGCTGGCGCTGGCGCTGGGTTCCGCCCTGGTGGCCTTCGTGGACGTGCGGGTGCTGCTGCCGGCGCTGACGGTGGCGGGGCTGGCCACGGCGCTGCTGCTCGCGGTCCGGGGCGCGGACCGGGCGCGAGTGGCCGTAGGTCACCCATGGCCGTAGGCCCCCCAGGGCGTGGCCGGCGGAGGGGGCCGGCCACGCCCTGCGGCTGCGGGCTCAGGCCCCCGGCCCCGCCCACAGGCCGTCCGCCGTGAGCCCGAGCAGGTCGATCGCGTTGCCGCGCACGATGCGGTCCACGACGTCCGGTGCGAGGTGGCCCATCTGGGACTCGCCGACCTCGCGGGACTTGGGCCAGGTCGAGTCCGAGTGGGGGTAGTCCGTCTCGTAGAGGACGTTGGCGACGCCGATCGAGTCGAGGTTCTTCAGGCCGAAGGCGTCGTCGAAGAAGCAGCCGAAGACGTGCTCGGCGAAGAGCTCCGACGGCGGGCGCAGCACCTTGTCGGCGACTCCGCCCCAGCCGCGGTTCTCCTCCCAGACCACGTTGGCGCGCTCCAGGATGTACGGGATCCAGCCGATCTGGCCCTCCGCGTACATGATCTTCAGGTTCGGGAAGCGCTCGAACTTGCCGCTCATCAGCCAGTCGACCATCGAGAAGCAGCAGTTGGCGAAGGTGATGGTGGAGCCGACCGCGGGCGGGGCGTCGGCCGAGGTGGACGGCATCCGGGAGGAGGAGCCGATGTGCATGGCGATGACCGTGCCGGTCTCGTTGCACGCCTCCAGGAAGGGGTCCCACTCGTCCGTGTGGATGGAGGGGAGGCCCAGGTGCGGGGGTATCTCGGAGAACGCGACCGCACGCACCCCGCGTGCGGCGTTGCGGCGGACCTCGGCGGCGGCCAGGCGGGCGTCCCAGAGCGGGATCAGGGTGAGGGGGATGAGGCGGCCGCGGGCGTCCGGCCCGCACCACTCCTCCACCATCCAGTCGTTGTAGGCCCGTACGCCGAGGAGACCCAGCTCGCGGTCCTTGGCCTCGGTGAAGGTCTGGCCGCAGAAGCGGGGGAAGGTCGGGAAGCAGAGGGCCGACTGGACGTGGTTGACGTCCATGTCGGCGAGCCGGTCGGGAACCGAGAAGGACCCCGGGCGCATCTGCTCGTAGGTGATGACTTCCAGTTTGATCTCGTCGCGGTCGTACCCGACAGCCGTGTCGAGGCGGGTGAGCGGCCGGTGCAGGTCCTCGTACACCCACCAGTCGCCGATGGGGCCGTCGTCGCCCTCGGCCCCCATCACGGGGGCGAACTTGCCGCCGAGGAACGTCATTTCCTTCAGCGGGGCGCGGACGACGCGGGGGCCGGTCTCGCGGTACCTGGACGGGAGCCGGTCCCGCCAGACGTGGGGGGGCTCAACCGTGTGGTCGTCCACCGAGATGATCTTCGGGAAGGTCTCCATGGCTCATACGGTAGCGCCGATCTGACGAACCGTCAGCTAGTTGGCCGGTGATCGGTCGGACACGGGCTGACGTCCACGCGCGAGACAGGGCAGACTGACCCTTACACCGACGGAAGGCAGGGGGACGACAGATGGACGGCGTACCGGCCATCCCGAGCCCGCGGAAACATCCCGAGGCCCGTACGGCTGCCGTCGTACCCGAAGCCGGTCCGGGGGCGCCCCCCGCACGCGAGACCTCCGCACCCGCGGCCCAGTCCACGGCGGCCCCGGCCCCCACCCGCCCGGCACGGGCCGGGTCCGCCCCGGACCCCGCCGCAGGCGACACCCCGGGCGGCCCAGGTCCGGGCGAGTCCCGCTTCGCCGTCCTCGGCCCCGTCCGCGCCTGGCGCGGCTCCGAGATGCTGCCCTCCGGCACCCCCCAGCAGCGCGCCCTGCTCGCGGTGCTCCTGCTGCGCGACGGCCGCACCGCCACCGCGCCCGAACTCATCGACGCCATCTGGGGCGAGGACCCGCCGCAGCAGGCCCTCGCCACCATCCGTACGTACGCCTCCCGCCTGCGCAAGGTCGTCGCCCCCGGCCTCCTCGTCACCGAGTCCGGCGGCTACGCCGTCCGGCTGCGCTCCGCCGCCACCCTCGACCTCGGCGTCGCCCGCAGCCTCGCCGCCGACGCCGAGGCCGCGCGGGCCGCCGGCGACCGCGCCCTCGCCCGTACGCTCCTGGCCCGCGCCCTCGACCTCTGGGAGGGCGAGCCCCTCGCCGGGGTCCCCGGCCCGCACGCCGAGACCGAGCGCATCCGGCTCGCCGAATGGCGCCTCCAGCTGCTGGAGACCCGCCTCGACCTCGACCTGGAGGTCGGCCACCACGCCGAGGCCGTCTCCGAGCTCACCGCCCTCACCGCCGCCCACCCGCTGCGCGAACGCCTGCGCGAGCTGCTGATGCTCGCCCTCTACCGCAGTGGCCGGCAGGCCGAGGCCCTCGCCGTCTACGCCGACACCCGCCGGCTCCTCGCCGACGAGCTCGGCGTCGACCCCCGTCCCGAACTGGCCGCGCTCCAGCAGCGCATCCTCAATGCCGACGCCGATCTCGCCCGCGCGGAGGACCCGGCCCCGGCCGCCGCGACCGTTCACGTGAGGCCCGCCCAATTGCCTGCGACCGTCCCCGACTTCACCGGCCGCTCCAGCTTCGTCGCCGAGCTCGGCACCATCCTGTCCGGCGGCGCCCTGGACCAGGTCATGGCCGTCTCCGCGCTCGCCGGCATCGGCGGCGTCGGCAAGACCACCCTCGCCGTCCACGTCGCCCATGCCGCCCGCCCGCACTTCCCCGACGGGCAGCTCTACGTCGACCTCCAGGGCACCGAGGCCCGCCCCGCCGAACCGGAGGCCGTCCTCGGTTCCTTCCTGCGCGCCCTCGGCACCCCCGACACGGCCATCCCCGACTCCCCCGCCGAGCGGGCCGCGCTCTACCGCTCCATCCTCGACGGCCGCCGCGTGCTGGTCCTCCTCGACAACGCCCGCGACGCCGCCCAGGTCCGCCCGCTGCTGCCGGGCACCGCCGGCTGCGCGGCCCTCGTCACCAGCCGGGTCCGCATGGCGGGCCTTGCCGGCGCCCATCTCGTCGACCTCGACGTGATGAGCCCCGAGGAGGCCCTCCAGCTCTTCACCCGCATCGTCGGCGAGGAGCGCGTACGCGCCGAACGCCAGGCCGCCCTCGACGTCGTCGGCGCCTGCGGCTTCCTGCCGCTCGCCATCCGCATCGCCGCCTCCCGGCTCGCCGCCCGCCGCACCTGGACCGTCTCCGTCCTGGCCGCCAAGCTCGCCGACGAGCGACGCCGCCTCGACGAGCTCCAGACCGGCGACCTCGCGGTCAAGGCCACGTTCGAGCTCGGCTACGGCCAGCTGGAGCCCGCCCAGCAGCGCGCCTTCCGCCTCCTCGGCCTCGCCGACGGCCCCGACATCTCCCTGTCGGCGGCGGCCGCCGTGCTCGACCTGCCCGAGTACGACACCGAGGACCTCCTCGAGGCTTTAGTCGACTGCTCCCTCCTGGAATCCGCCGCCCCCGGCCGCTACCGCTTCCACGACCTCGTACGCCTCTACGCGCGTGCCTGCGCGGAGCGCGACGAGCAGCCGCCGAGCGGGCGCGAGGCGGCCATGGACCGGCTGCTGGACTTCTACCTGGCCACCGCCTCCGGGGTGTACGCCCTGGAACGCCCCGGCGACCGGCTGCCCGCGCACCTGTCCGACACCCACTACCCCGGGCTGGTCTTCGCCGAACCGCGCGCCGCCCTGGACTGGCTGTACGCCGAGGCCGACCCGCTGCTGGCGTGCGTACGGCAGGCCTCCGTACGGGGCGGCGAATCGCTGGTCCTGCGCCGGGCCGTGGACCTGCTGTGGGCGGCGAAGGACCTCGCCGAGTCCGGGGCCAACTCCCGGCAGTACGAGTCGGCCGCCGTCGCCCTGCGCGACGCCGGCCAGGCCGCGAAGGACCCGTACGCCGAGGGCCGCGCCCGCACCACCCTGACCAACGTCCACCTGGTCGCGGGCCGCTTCGCCGAGGCCGACGACGAGGCCGCCCGGGCCACCGTGCTCGCGCGCGAGGCCGGCGACCCGCTGCCCATGTGCTGGGCCCCCAACGACCGCGGGATCATCGCCCTCTACGAGGGCCGGCACGCGGACGGCGAGCGCTACCTGCTGCAGGCCATCGAGTGCTTCCGCGCCGACGGCAACAACGTCGGCGAGGCCAGCGCCCTGTGCAACCTCTCCCGCATCCACGTGGAGCTGGGCCGCCTGCCCAGCGCCATAGACCTGGCCCAGCAGGGCATCGCCATCTACGACCGGATGGGTCTGAGCCTGCGCCTGGCCAACGGCCGCTACGCGCTGGGCATCGCCCTCACCCAGGCGGGGCGGCTCGGCGAGGCCCTGGCGCAGCTCGCCGAGGCGCTGTCGCTGTTCCACGAGAACCGCCAGCCGCTGTGGGAGGGCGTGACCCACTTCCGGCTCGCCGAGGCCCACCTGGCGGCGCGCCGGCCCACGCTGGCCGCCTCGCACGCCGAGCAGGCCATCGCGCTGCGCGGCATCGGAGGCGAGTGGCGCCGGGCGACGGTCCTGACGGTGCTCGGCAAGGCGCTGCGGCGGCTGGGGCAGCGGGACCGGGCGCGGGCCTGCTGGCGGGACGCGGAGGCCGTGTTCACTCAGCTGAAGTCGACCGAACTGGGCGAGGTACAGGCCTTGTTGGCCTCGGAGATCGCCGCCTGACCTGCGGGGACGCCGGTTGAACGTGGCGTTCATCGTTCGTTTATCGCCGTCCGACACGATAGGTGCATCGACCCGGCGCCTCGGGGGAGCATCCGGGCCGGTTGGTGGACTACCCGTTCGGCGGTCATCGGGGGAATCGCCGAACGGGCCCAGCCCTACCCATCCATCAGGAGAATCGATGACGACGAACGAGAACCTCAAGCCGCTCGACAACCACGCCTCGGGCGTCGAGATCGAGACCCTGGACAACCACGCCTCGGGCATCGAGATCAAGCCTCTGGAGCAGACCGGGACGGACGCAGCCGCTGCGGCTGCGGCTGCCGCCGCGGCCACCGCCGCGGGTGAGGAGATCCAGACGCTGGACAACCACGCGTCCGGTCCGCGCCCGTAGCACGCACAAGACGTACGGGGGATTCCACGGGGGAATCGGGGGAACGGCGGTCGTGGTGGCCCGGAGGGGGAGCCACCGCGACCGCCGTACACGTGCGCCCGGGCCGGAGCCCGGCGGCGGCATAGGCTGGGGGTGTGTTCTCCTCCCACGGGCCGAGCGTCCGCGAACTGGCAGTGCAGGGCCTCTCCTCGGTGGAGCGGGGCTACGACCTCCTCGCGCCGAAGTTCGACCACACCCCCTTCCGTACCCCGGTCCGGATGCTCGACGCCGTCGAGGAGGCCCTCGCCCAGGCGGAGGGCGGCTTCGGGGCCGGCCTGGACGTGTGCTGCGGCACGGGCGCCGGGATCGACATGCTGCGCCGGCTGTGCCGCGACCGGATCACCGGCGTGGACCTCAGCGCGGGCATGCTCGCGGAGGCCGGGCGCGCGTACGCGGAGGACGACCGCGTGGACTTCGTACGGGCCGACGCGCGGGCCCTGCCGCCCGCCCTCGCGGACACGTACGACCTGGCGGTCAGCTTCGGCGCCTTCGGCCACTTCCTGCCGCAGGAGCGGCCCGCGCTCTTCTCGGGGATCCACGCGGCGCTGCGCGAGGGCGGCGTCTTCGCCTTCCCGATCGGCGCCCCGCTGCAGCCCGGATCCCGGGTGTGGTGGGCGACGACGGGCTTCGACGCGGCGATGCGGGTGCGCAACGCGGTGTGGCGTCCCCCGTTCGTCATGTACTACCGCACCTTCCCCCTGGGCCCGGTCCGCGAGGACCTCCGGGCTGCCGGCTTCACGGTGGAAACGCTCCCCCTGGCCCACTTCGGCCACCGCCCGGACGGCACCCCTCACTGGCGCCTGGTCCTGGCCCGCCGCCGGGGGTAGGCGGTCGGCGGTGGGCGGTCGGGGGTGGGCGGTCAGCCGGCGCGGAGGGCGCGTTTGAGGATCTTGCCGCTCGCGTTGCGCGGGAGTTCCGTCACGAACTCCACCGCGCGCGGGACCTTGTAGTTGGCCATCTCGCGGCGGGACCAGGCGATCAGGTCGTCCGCGGTGAGGGTGGAGCCGGGGCGGCGGACCGCGTAGGCCTTGCCGACCTCGCCCAGGCGCGGGTCCGGGATGCCGATCACCGCGACGTCCGCGATGTCCGGGTGGAGGCCGAGGAGCTGCTCGATCTCGGCGGGGTAGGCGTTGAACCCGCCGACGATGAACATGTCCTTGATCCGGTCGGTGATGCGCAGGTTGCCGTCCTCGTCCACGTACCCGACGTCGCCGGTGTGCAGCCAGCCCTCGGGGGTGATGGTCCGGGCGGTCTCCTCGGGGTCCTCGAAGTAGCCCTGCATGACGTGGTAGCCGCGGACCGCGATCTCGCCCACCTGCCCGGTCGGCTGCGGCCGCCCGTCCGCGTCGAGGATCATCACCTCCGTGTCCGGTATGGCCCGCCCGGAGGTGGCGGAGACGGTCTCCGCGGGGTCGCCGCGGCGGCACATGGTGACGATGCCGCTGGCCTCGGAGAGTCCGTACGCCGTGAGGACGGTGGCGATGCGCAGTTCGCCGCGCAGCCGTTCGACGAGCCGCAGCGGGACCACGGCCGCGCCGGTGACGACCAGGCGCAGGGCGGAGAGGTCGTGGTGGTCGCGCTGGGGGTGGTCGAGGAGCGACTGGTGGAGGGTGGGCGGCCCGGGGAGTACGGAGATCCGCTCGGCGGCGACGTTCGCGAGGACGGTGTCCACGTTGAACACGGGCTGCGGGACCATCGTGGCCCCGCGCATCAGGCAGGCGATGATCCCCGCCTTGTAGCCGAAGGTGTGGAAGAAGGGGTTCACGATCAGGTAGCGGTCGCCCTCGCGCAGTCCGGCGAGCTCGCTCCACACGTCGTAGCAGCGCAGGGACTGGGCGTGGGTGATGACCGCGCCCTTGGGGCTGCCGGTGGTGCCGGAGGTGAAGATGATGTCGGAGGGGGACTCGGGGCGGATGGCCTCGGCGCGCTCGCGGACCGCGGCGGCCGGTACGCCGTCCCCGCCCGCCAGGAACTCCTTCCAGGTGCGGAAGGAGTCGGGGGCGTCATCGGCGAGGACGACGACCTCCTCCAGGTGCGGCAGTCCGGGCAGCGGCCCGGTGCCGGGGCCCTCGGCCGCGGCGCGGCGCAGGGAGGCGACGTAGGAGGTGCCGAGGAAGGTGCCGGTGACGAAGAGCAGCCGGGCCCGGCTGCGCTCCAGGACGTACGCGGCCTCCGCGCCCTTGAAACGGGTGTTGAGGGGGACGAGCACCGCGCCGGCCGAGACGGCGCCGAGGGCGCAGACGATCCACTCCAGGGTGTTGGGGGCCCAGACGGCCACCCGGTCGCCGGGCTCGGTCCCGGCGGCGATGCAGGAGGCGGCGGCGCGCTCGACGCGCTCGCCGAGCTGCGCGTAACTGATCCGGGTGCGCCCGTCGACGACGGCCTCGCGGTCGGCGTACTGTGCCGCTGCCGCCCGGACGAGCTGCGCGATGCTGCCCCAGCGCAGATCCCCGCGTACGTCCTCGCGTACGTCCTCGCGCCCGTCGTCGCCCATGCGTGCCGCCTTCCCGCAGACCCAGTAGCTGACTATCCGTCAGATTAGCTGTAGCCTTCGCGGCTGTCAGTACTGGCGCACCCCGGAGGTGGCGATGGCGGCAACGCTCAAGGACGCGACGGCGATAGTCGGCATCGGGCAGACCGCCTTCGCCAGACAACTGCCGCAGTCCGAAAAGGAACTGGCCTGCCGGGCCATCCTCGCGGCCCTCGCCGACGCCGGCATCGAACCGTCCGAGGTCGACGCCTTCGCCTCCTACACCATGGAGGAGACCGACGAGGTCGAGGTCGCCAAGGCCATCGGCGCCGGCGACGTCACCTTCTTCTCCAAGGTCGGCTACGGCGGAGGCGGTTCCTGCGCCACCGTCGGCCATCTCGCCTCCGCCGTCGCCACCGGCCAGGCCACCGTCGGCGTCGCCTGGCGCTCCCGCAAACGCGGCTCGGGCCCCCGCCCCTGGAAGAACACCGCCGTCCAGCTGCCCACCCCCGGCCAGTGGACCAGACCCTTCGGCCTGCTGCGCCCCGCCGACGAGATCGGCATGCTCGCCCGCCGCTACATGCACGAGTACGGCGCCACCCGCGACCACCTCTTCAACGTCGCCATGGCCTGCCGCAACCGGGCCAACGCCAACCCGGCGGCGATGATGTACGAGCGACCGCTGACCCGCGAGATGTACATGACCTCCCGCATGATCAGCGACCCGCTCTGCCTCTTCGACAACTGCCTGGAGACCGACGGGGCACTGGCCTGCGTGATCGTCTCCGCCGAGCGCGCCCGCGACTGCCGCCAGAAACCCGTCTACGTCCACTCCGTCGCCCAGGGCCTGCCCGCCCAGCACCACGGCATGGTCAACTACTGGAACGACGACCCGCTGTCCGGCCCCGCCTGGACCGCCGCCCGCCACCTGTGGAAGCAGGCCGACTTCGGGCCCCAGGACGTGGATGTCGCCCAGATCTACGACGCCTTCACCCCGCTGATCCCGCTCTCCCTGGAGGGCTACGGCTTCTGCGGCCGCGGCGAGGGAGCCGCCTTCACCGAGGGCGGCGCCCTGGAGATGGGCGGCCGGCTCCCCATCAACACCGGGGGCGGCGGCCTGTCCGAGGCGTACGTGCACGGCTTCAACCTGATCAACGAGGGCGTCAAGCAGCTGCGCGGCGTCTCCACCGCCCAGGTGCCCGACGCCGCGACCTGCCTGGTGACCGCCGGCGAAGGAGTCCCGACGTCCGCGATCCTGCTGAGGAGCTGACCCGATGACCACCGCATCCGAAGCCGCCGCCGAGGCCGCGGCCGAACTGCTCCTGCCCGTCCCCGACGAGGACGGCGCGCCCTTCTGGGAGTACGCCGCCCGGGGCGAACTCCGCGTCCAGGCCTGCGCCACCTGCGGCCGGCTGCGCTTCCCGCCCCGCCCCTGCTGCCCGCACTGTCGGTCCTTCGACAGCGAGTGGCGCCGGATGAGCGGCCGCGGCCGGATCTGGTCCTACGTCCGGCCGCACCCGCCGCTGCTGCCCGCGTACGCCGCGCAGGCCCCGTACAACGTGATCCTCGTGGAGCTCGCCGACGCCCCGCACATCCGGCTCGCCGGGAACCTGGTGACCTCGGCCGACGCCCCGCTCGACTCGGTGGACCCGGCCCGGCTGCGGATCGGCGCCCGGGTGCACGTGGTCTTCACCGAGACGGGCGGCATGGCCGTGCCCCGCTGGGTCCTGGAGAAGTCATGACCGTACGGGTGGAACGGGACAAGGCGACCGGCGTCGCCGTCGTCACCCTGGACCGGGAGCACCGGCACAACGCCATCGACCTGGAGACCGCCGCCGAACTGAGCGCGGTATGGCGGGAGTTCCGGTTCGCCGAGGAGGTACGGGCGGTCGTGCTGACCGGCGCCGGAGCGGCCGCCTTCTGCACCGGCATCGACCGCGGCGTCGACGTGCCTCAGCCGGCCTCCCCGTACTCGGCCGACGACCCGCTGATCGCCATCGGCCCCAAGGCGGGCGACCTGTGGAAGCCGGTCGTCGCCGCCGTCAACGGCATGGCCTGCGGCGGAGCCTTCTACCTGCTGGGCGAGGCGGAGTTCCTCATCGCCTCCGAGACCGCCACCTTCTTCGACCCGCACACCAGCTACGGGATGGTCAGCGCCTACGAGGCCGTCTACATGGCACAGCGGATGCCCTTCGGGGAAGCCGCCCGGATGTCCCTGATGGGCACGGCCGAGCGGCTCTCCGCGCGCCGGGCCCACACGATCGGCCTGGTCTCGGAACTGACCGCGCCCGGGGAGCTGCTCCCGGCGGCCCTGCGGGCGGCGGAGACCCTGGCCGGCTTCCCCACGGAGGCCGTGCAGGGCACCGTACGGGCCCTGTGGTCGGCGAAGCAGGCCGCGCTCCAGCAGGCCCTGGCGCAGGCTCCGGCGCTGATCGCGCTGGGGAACCTGGCGCCGGAGCGGCAGGCGGAGCTGTTCGGCTCGCGGCGGCCCGGTACGGAGTTCAGGCTGCGCTGAGGGCAGGCCTCAGGGCTTGCGCGTGGACTTCGGGGTGGACTTCTTCGGGGTGGACCCGGGCGTGGGCGTGGAGCCGCCCGAGGTGGTCCTGGCCGGGCCCGGCGTCCTGGTGCCGGACGATTCGCGGGGCGGGCCGATCCGGCACGTCGTGACCTCGGCCGCACGGGAGGGCTCCGCCAGCGCGACCTCGACCGTACGGGTCTCGCGGGCCTCCAGGGTCGCCTCGACCTCGGTCGACTCGATGACGGCGCCGTTCGCGCCCTCCCGGTACAGGTTCACCGCGAAGGTCGCCTTGCGGTCCACGTTCGAGGTGAACCTGACCGTGGTGACCGGCGGGGTGGCGCCGACGCAGGTGACCACGACCGCCGTGGCCGGGGCGCCGCTCGCGCTCGCGGAGGGCGACGCGGTGGCCGTGCCGTTGTCGTCGCCGCTGCCGTGGCTCTTCTTCTTGCTCTTGGAGCTGGAGCAGCCGCCACCACTGCTACTGCTGCTCTTGCTCTTGCCGCTGCTCCCGCTGCTCCCGCTGCTGCTGCTCCCGCCGTGCGACGAGAAGCCGGTCAGCGCGAGCACGACCCCCACCAGCACAGCGGTGAACCTGATACGACGCCCAGCCACCATGGCCCGAACCCCTCCCCCTGGGACAACGGCGGGTCACGCTACCAGCCGGGGCGCGCCACGTAAGAGAAACATAAGGACCACGGGAAGGATCATCGCCCGCCGGAACGGTCCGGGGTGCGGGCCACGGGGCCCGGGCGTAGCGTCGGGAGCGAGATCCCTATCCCGGAGGGCCGGGCATGCTCCGCAACGCACTCGGCTCCCTGATGGGTCTGATCGGAGCGGCGGCCGCCGTCTGGAGCCCCTTCCGTGCCTGGTACGACGGCCGTCACGGACGCGACTACGGCGTCCAGGAGCTCTTCACCTCCGCCGGGATCACCGGCCACCATCCCACCCTGCTGGCCTCGATCCTGCTCCCGTACCTCTTCGCCGCGATCCTCACGCTGTGCGCGGTGCTGCTCCGCTCGCGGCTGCTGATGGCGCTGGCGGGACTGGTCGTACTCGGCTTCACGATCCTGTGGATGGTCCGCCAGGGCCAGGCCGTGGGCAGCCTCTCGGTGGGCGGCGACGGCCGGGGCCTCGGTGACGGCCTCGCCAACGCCCTCGGCGCGGGTGCGCTGATCCTCCTGGGCGCAGCGGTCATGCGCGGCCGCCCCACCCCGCGCACCCGCCCCCTCCCCCCGACGACGCCCGTTCCCGGCTGACCCCGGAAACGGCGGCGGCCCCGGCCCCCCGGAGGGGGCGGGGCCGACCGGCCGGACAGGCGGGTGGGAATCAGGCGGCGTCGACGACGCCGGAGGCCGCGATCTCGACCTTGCCCTTGGGGGCGCCGGACTGGGAGCCCAGGGCCTCGATCTGGTCCACGAGCTCCTGGCCCGAGACGACCTCGCCGAAGACGACGTGCTTGCCGTCGAGCCACGAGGTGACGACCGTGGTGATGAAGAACTGCGAGCCGTTGGTGTTGCGGCCGGCGTTCGCCATCGACAGCAGGTACGGGCGGTCGTGCTTCAGCTGGAAGTTCTCGTCCTCGAACTTCTCGCCGTAGATGCTCTTGCCACCGGTGCCGTTGTGGTTGGTGAAGTCACCGCCCTGCAGCATGAACTGGGGGATGACGCGGTGGAAGCCCGAGCCGGCGTAGCCGTAGCCGTTCTGGCCGGTGGCCAGCTCACGGAAGTTGCGCGCCGTCTTCGGGACGACGTCGTCGAAGAGGTTGAAGACGATGCGGCCGGCGGGGGCGCCGTTGATGGTGATGTCGAAGTAGACGTTGCTCATGGGGTCCATCCTGTCACTCCCGGTGCGGTGCGCTACCCGGCGGGGCCGCAGCCCCGCCTCCGGGCAGGTCAACCGCTCGTACGGGTGCCCGTACCCTTCGCCGCGTCCAGGGCGTACACGCAGCGGTCCTTGCTGCATGCGTAGACCACGCCCGCCTCCGCCACCGGGGCGCCCGTGATCTCGCCGCCCGTGGCCAGCTTCCAGCGCAGCTGGCCACCCGCCGCGTCCAGGGTGTACAGGCAGTGGTCGGCCGAACCGAAGTGCACCCGGCCGTCCGCGACCGCCGGCAGGCCGGTGATCTCGCCGCCCGCCGCGAACCGCCACTTCGGGGTGCCGGTGACCGCGTCGAGCGTGTACAGCGCGCTGCCCGCGCCCAGGTGGACGTTGCCGTTCGCGACCACCACCGGGTCCGGGGACTGCCGTCCCTCGGTCGCGATCCGCCAGCGGTCCTGGCCGGTGGCCGCGTCGAGGGCGTAGACCGTGCCCAGGTAGTCGACGAGGTAGACCCCGCCACCCGTGACGGCCGCGCCCGGCGCGAAGGCCGGGGGCGCCAGGAAGACCGCGGGGGCCTCGAAGTGCCAGCGGACCCGGCCCGAGGCCCGGTCCACCGAGATGACCCGGGTACCGGCCGCGACATAGACATTGCCGTCCGGGGCCGGAGTGACCCGCACCGGCACGTTCCCGCAGGAGGCCGCGTCACCGATCGGGTAGGACCAGGACTCGCGGCCGGTACGGGCGTCCAGGGCCCGCAGCCGGGCGTCCTGCCACACGTACACCGTGCCGTCGTGCAGGACGGGGGCCGCCTCCGGGGTCTCGAAGTCGCTCTGCGCGCCGGTCAGCTCCCACAGCTTGTGGCCGTTGGAGGCCTCCCGGCCCTGGACACCGCCGCCGCGGGTGGCGGTGACGACCGTGCCGCGCTCGGCACGCAGCGCGTACACCCAGGCGTCGGCGGACAGCCGCCACCGCTCGGAACCGTCGCCGGCGTCCAGCGCGAAGAGGGAGGGGCCGTCGGAGGCGTGGATCCGGCCGTCGGCGACCGCCATGGACCAGGCGACGTCACGGGTCTTGAACTGGCGGCGGCCGCTCGCCACGTCCAGCGCGTGGACCTCGAAGGAGGTCACGTAGAGCAGGTTCCCGGCGACGGTCGGGGTGCCCCAGACCTCGTTGGACATACGGAAGCGCCACGGCCGCCAGCGGCCGCTGTCCGGGGCCGGAGCGGGGCTCGGTACGGGCTGCACCGCCGAGGGGGTGGCCACCGACCCGCCGGGCGGGCGGATCCAGCCGGTCGCCGAGTCCGCGGCGGCGGAGGAGGCGTGCGCGGCCGGGGCGGCGGCGCTCGCGCGCGGCCCGGGCCCGATCGGCACCGGCGAGCCGCCCAGGCGCACCGGCTCGCCCGAAGGCACCGGGGACATCGGCGGGTGGTGCGGGCGCTGCGGGACGGCCTGGCCGGTCCGCGGGTCCACCCAGGAGTCGGCCCCGCGCGGGCGGCGGTGCGTGACGGCCTCGGAGGCCGGACCGCGGCCCCCGGAGCCCGGGCCGGGCGCCGGCACCACGGGGACGGGCGCGGGCGGCGTACGGTGCCCCGCGCGCCGGGCCTCGATCATCGCGACGGCCCGGGCGGGCAGCCACGCCGAGGCGGTGCCGCTGTCGTCACCGCCGTCGAACAGGTGCGGGGCGAGCTGCGCCTGCAGGTCGGCCGGGGTGGGCCGGAGCGTGGCGTCCATCTGCATGCACGAGTCGATCAGCGGCCGCAGCTCGGGCGGGAGCCCCTCCAGGTTGGGGCCCTCGCGCAGCAGCATGAAGACCGTCTCCACCGGGTTCGCCCCGTGGTACGGCGGGTGCCCGGTCGCGGCGAAGACGAGGGTGGAGCCGAGCGAGAAGACGTCGCTGGCGCCCTTGACGCTGCGCGAGTCCTTGGCCTGCTCGGGCGACATGTAGGCAGGCGTGCCGACGGCGACGTTCGTCATGGTCAGCCGGGTGTTGGAGACCCCGCTCGCGATACCGAAGTCGATCACGCGCGGGCCGTCCTCGACGACGAGCACGTTGGACGGCTTCAGGTCGCGGTGGACCAGGCCGGCGCCGTGGATGGACTGCAGGGCCTCGGCGATACCGGCCGCGAGCCACCGCACGGCCTGGGCGGGCATGGGCCCGCACTCGTTGACGATCTCCTCCAGGGAGGGCGCCGGGACGTAGGCGGTCGCCAACCACGGCACGGCGGCGCGCGGGTCGGCGTCGACCACGGCCGCGGTGTAGAAGCCGGACACGGCCCGGGCCGCCTCCACCTCGCGGGTGAAGCGGACGCGGAAGAGCTGGTCCTCGGCGAGCTCGGTGCGCACCGTCTTGATCGCGACCCGCCGTCCGGACGCGGACCGCGCGAGATAGACCAGCCCCATGCCGCCGGCGCCGAGCCGTCCCAGCACCTCGAAGGGGCCGATCCGTCTCGGGTCGTGCTGCGTCAGCTGCTCCACCACTCGCCTCCACACCTCCCCGTACGGGCCACTCAGCGGGCCCGCTTCCACCGGCACGGGGCCCTGCCCCGTGCAGCGTCTCACTCCGGGCGCCGCCCGGGTCGAGCAACCCCGATTCTGTCAGGCCCGGACCCGGTCCGGCCCCGGCACGTCGAGCCGGGCGGTGTGATCTGCTCGGCGATCCTCCCGGGACGGGGGCGCCACGGGCCGTGCGGCCCGGTGGGCGGGGGTTGCACGCCCGGCTGCGCGTCCGGTTACGCGCCCGGTTACGCGTCCGGCTTCGTGCGGGGTTCCGAGAGCAGTCCGAAGACCGCCCCCTGGTTGTCGGCGACGACCGCGATCCGCCCGTAGGGGGTGTCGAAGGGGTCGGCCGTGACCCGGCCGCCGAGCCGCTGCACCATGGCGACCGACTGGTCGCAGTCGGGTACGGCGAAGTAGGCGAGGAAGTGCGCGGGCATGGCCTCGGGGAAGGCGTCGGTGATCAGGCTGCGGCCGAGGACGGCGGTGTCCGTGCCGGGCGCGGTCCCGGGCGGGGACCAGATGCGGTACTCGACGCCGGCGTCGTCCTGGTCCTGCGGGACGTAGCCGAAGACCTTGGCGTAGAAGACGTCGACGGCGTCGCGGGCCCGGGTGTAGACCTCGCTCCAGCAGTACGTGTACGGCTCCTGCTGGGCGTCGAAGCCGTGGTGGGTGCCGGGCTGCCACAGGCCGAAGACGGCCCCGCCGGGGTCGGCGGCCATCGCGGCGGTGCCGTACGGGCCGACCGGCATCGGGTCCATCACCATCTGGCCGCCGGCGGCGCGGATGCGCTGGGCGCAGGCGTAGGCGTCGGTGGTGTAGAGGTAGATCCCCCAGACGGTGGGCATGCGGCCGTCGGGTTTGGGGGCGAGGGCGGCGACGTTGCGGCCGCGGCTGTAAGCCTGCGTGTAGTGGCCGTACTCGGCGCCCGCACCCTCGGCGAAGGTCCACCCGAAGAGCTCACCGTAGAAGCGCTTGCCCGCCTCGACGTCCGGAAGCGAGGCGTCCACCCAGCAGGGTGCGCCTTCCGCGAATGCGGCCATGGGCCCGTTTCCTTCCGTTGTGCGGGGGTGTGTACCCTCCCAACCCTCTCAGCCATGATCCGCCCGAAAACTTGTCCACAGCCTGTTGATAAGACTATTCGGGGGAAACCTTGCGGAACCGGGCGACACGCCCGGGCCGGGGGCGGGCCGCGGCCCGGGCCGGGGCGGCACGCGCCCGGCGCGGGGGCACGGCCCGGCCGGGGGGCGCGCGGGGGCCGATTTCCGTCCGGAATGCGCCTGCCCGGCCGCCCGGGTCCCCCTTCCTCCCAGGCCAGGGACCCCGTAACCCCATTTGCAGGCGGCCGAATAGCGCGCCGATCACCCCTCGGTAAGCTGACGGCATGACAGGACAAGTACGCACCGTCGACGGGCGTGTCGCCGGCCGGCGCGGCCAGGCGACGCGGCAGAAGCTGCTCGACTGCCTCAGCGAGATGCTCAGCTCCTCGCCGTACCGCGACGTCAAAGTGATCGACGTCGCCCGCAAGGCCGGCACCTCCCCCGCGACCTTCTACCAGTACTTCCCGGACGTCGAGGGCGCCGTCCTGGAGATCGCCGAACAAATGGCCACCGAGGGCGCGCAGTTGACGTCGCTCGTCGAGGGCCGGACCTGGGTCGGCAAGTCAGGGTGGGCCGCCGCCGAGGAACTCGTCGAGGGCTTCCTGGAGTTCTGGCGCCGCAACGACGCGATCCTGCGGGTCGTCGACCTCGGCGCGGCCGAGGGCGACAAGCGCTTCTACAAGATCCGCATGAAGATCCTGAACTCGGTCACCAACTCCCTCACCGAATCGATGAAGGAGCTCCAGGCCAAGGGCAAGGTCGACAAGGACATCAGCCCCGCGGCGATGGCCGGTTCACTGGTCGCGATGCTGGCCGCGGTCGCCTCGCACCAGAAGGGCTTCCAGACCTGGGGCGTCAAGCAGGCCGAGCTCAAGCCGAACCTGGCGCTGCTCGTCCACCTCGGCATCACGGGCAAGAAGCCCACGAAGTAGCGGCGGACCCCCGGACGCCTTCCCGGGGCCCGCCGCCGACCACGCCCGATCGCCTGCGATCAGCGACGCTCCAGGCGGAACAACCGGATCTCGCGCTCGATGCGCGCCTGGTACGTCGCATACGGCGGCCAGAACCTCAGCACCGCCTGCCACGCCTCCGCGCGTTCCTCACCCGCCAGCAGCCGGGCCCGTACGGGGATGTCCCGGCCTTGCCAACTCACGTCCGCGTCCGGGTGCTTGAGCAGGTTCCCGGTCCATGCCGGGTGCCCGGGCCGGCCGAAGTTGGAGCCGATCAGGATCCAGGTCGTCCCGCCGTCCTCCGGCATGCAGGCGAGCGGGGTCGTGCGCGGCTCACCGGTCTTGGCACCCTTGGCGGTGAGGATCACGCCCGGCAGCATCTGGGCGCTGAGTATGACCTTGCCGCGGGTCAGCTTGTGCACCGCCTTGTCCATGGCGGGGATGAAGTGCGGTGCGATCTTGGCGAAGAGCATGGTCGAGGAGACCTTCTGCATCAGCTTGACGCCGGGAGCCATCAGACGGCCACCTTCTCTGGTGTGGGCGGGGGCGTGGGCGGGGACGTGGGGTCGGGCGAAGGCTGCGGCGGAGCCGGGGCCGCAGCGGCCGCCGCGCCGGCCGGGTCCGCCGGGCCCGCCGGGTCCGCCGGGTCCGTGAACAGGCCCGCGCGGTCGGCGGCGTGCGCCCGCAGCCGGTGGACCGGGCCGAACAGCAGCTCGTCGGCCGCCGCCCGCTTGAAGTAGAGGTGCGCATCGTGCTCCCAGGTGAAGCCGATGCCGCCGTGCAGCTGGATCGCCTCGCCCGCCGTCACCCGCAGGGCCTCCAGGGCCTGGGCGAGCGCGAGGCCGCCCTGGTCCGGGTCCCAGGCGGCGTAGTAGGCCGCCGAGCGGGCCGCCTGCACCTGCACGTACAGGTCGGCGAGGCGGTGCTTGACGGCCTGGAAGGAGCCGATCGCCCGGCCGAACTGCTCGCGCCCGCGTACGTACTCCACCGTGCGGGCCAGCGCCTGCCCGGCCGCGCCGACCGCCTCGGCGGCCAGGACGGCAGCGGCGGTACGCCCGGTGGCGGCGAGCGCGCCGAGCACGTCCGCCCCTTCGTCGCCGAGCAACTGCGCGCTCACGTTCCGCAGTTCGACCCTGGCCTGCGGGCGGGTCTCGTCCAGGACCGTCTGCCGGGACCGTACGAGGCCCGGCGCGTCTTCCCGTACGAGGAACAGCAGCGTGCGGCTGCGCGCGAAACCGCCGGTGTGCGCGGCGACCAGCAGCAGCCCGGCGCTGTGCCCGTCGAGCACCTGGACGGCCTCCCCGTACAGCCGCCAGCCGCCCCCGGAGGCGGAGCCGGAGCCGTCGGGGGCGCGGGAGCCGTCGGGGGTGGCGGCGCGGGCCTGGACACCGCCCGCGCGGCCGCCGCCGGACCACTGCCCGGAGGCGTCCTCGCCGGTCAGCGCGAGGGCGGTGGCCAGCGCCGGGCCGCTGACGACGAGGGCGGCGGTCAGCCCGCCCGTGGCCAGCGGCGGGAGCAGCGCGGAGCGCTGGGCCCCGGTGCCGAGGGCGGTGATCAGGGGCACGCACAGCGCCGCGGTGGCCAGCAGCGGCGAGGGCAGCAGCGCCCGGCCCGTCTCCTCGCAGGCCAGGGCCAGGTCGGCGGGGGCGCAGCCGACACCGCCGTACTCCTCGGCGATGGCGATGCCGGGCAGCCCGAGCTGCCGGGCCAGCTGCTGCCAGAGCTCGCGGTCGTGTCCGGCAGCGGTACGGACGGCGGCCTTGACCTCGTCGGGGCCGCAGCGTTTACCCAGGATCTCGCGCAGGGTACGGCGTATCTCGTCCTGCTCCGCGGTGAAGGCGGCATCCATCGTCGGGCTCCTCCCGGGGGCACCTCCCAGCGGTGGCTGGGGGCATCTGACGGGCCGTCATATTAGGCCCGTCGGGGACAGATGCACAGGGGGCGGCGCGGGCGGGTTGCACGGCAGGGTCTAGCGTCTGACACTTCGTCAGATATACCGTCCCCTCATGCCTGGACCCACAACTGGACCCACACCTGGACCCACATCCGGACCCGCGGCCCGCGCCCGCCGGAGGGTCGCGGTGGTCGGCGTCGCCCTCTCGGACTGCGGCCGCGTCGACGGCCCCACCCCCTACGCCCTGCACGCACAGGCCGCCCGGCGCGCCCTGGCCGACTCCGGCCTGCACCGCTCCGTCATCGACGGCTTCGCCTCGGCCGGCCTCGGCACGCTCGCACCGGTCGAGGTGGCCGAGTACCTGGGCCTGCGCCCCACCTGGGTCGACTCCACCTCGGTCGGCGGCTCGACCTGGGAGGTCATGGCCGCCCACGCGGCGGACGCGATCGCCGCCGGGCACGCCAACGCCGTGCTCCTGGTCTACGGCTCCACGGCCCGCGCGGACATCAAGGCGCGGCGCCGCACGTCCAACCTCTCCTTCGGCGCACGGGGACCGCTGCAGTTCGAGGTCCCGTACGGCCACACGCTGATCTCCAAGTACGCCATGGCCGCCCGCCGCCACATGCACGAGTACGGGACGACGCTGGAACAGCTCGCCTCCGTGGCTGTACAGGCCCGGGCGAACGCGGCCACCAACCCGGACGCCATGTTCCGCGACCCGATCACGGTCGAGGACGTACTCGGCGGCGACATGATCGCCGACCCCTTCACCAAGCTGCACTGCTGCATCCGCTCGGACGGCGGCTGCGCGGTGCTCCTGGCGGCGGAGGACTACGTACCGGACACCGCGAAGGCCCCCGTCTGGATCCTGGGGGCCGGCACGTCCGTCTCCCACACCACCATGTCGGAGTGGGAGGACTTCACGGTGTCCCCGGCGGCGGTATCGGGCCGCATCGCCTTCGAGCGGGCCGGCCTCACCCCGGCGGACGTGGACCTCGCGGAGATCTACGACGCCTTCACCTACATGACCCTGGTGACCCTGGAGGACCTCGGCTTCTGCGCGAAGGGCGAGGGCGGGGCCTTCGTGGAGAAGGGCCGCCTGCTGCGCGACGGGGAACTCCCGGTCAACACCGACGGCGGCGGCCTCTCGGCCTGCCACCCCGGCATGCGCGGGCTGTTCCTCCTGGTCGAGGCGGTCCGCCAACTCCGCGGCGAAGCGGGGGCCGGCCAGGTCACCAAACCCGGCGGCCGCCTCCCGGAGGTCGCCCTGGCCTCGGGCACGGGCGGCTGGTTCTGCTCGTCGGGAACGATCCTGCTGGGACGGGGGTGACCGGCCCCCGCCCGGGGGCGGGGACGGGGGTGGGGGCGGGGACGGGGGCGGTCACTTGCCCTCGGCGAGCGTGTGCGCCACGAGTGCGTTGGCGTGCCCGTGCCCCAGACCGTGCTCGGTCTTGAGCCACGAGACGAGCTCCATGTGCTTGGTCAGCGGCGAGGACCGGATGAGGTCCTGCCACTCCCCGATCGGGCGTCCGTACTTCTTCTCGATCGAGGGGAAGTAGCTGGCGGGGCCCTTCACTGTCTCGGCCATGATGCGTGTCCCTCCGGGGGTGCGGGTGTGTGGTGCGGTCTCGTAGGTATGACTGCGTCGGGGACGAGAACTCATCGGTGGGGCGAAGGATTTCTTCGGATGGAGGTGGGGGGCTTCGGGGGGCGGGAGCCGGTCGGTCGGGGCCGGGTGGTGCGGCGGGGGCTCGGGTGGGCGGGGCCGGGCGGGCGGAATCAGGGGAAGCGCGGCGGGGGTGTGGGTAGTCGGGACCTGCTCGGGCGGCATCAGGGATGCGTATGGGGGTTTCCCGTCAGTCCCATCGTCCCTCCGTGTCGGGCCGGTCCCTCAAGGGCGCTCGTTCCTCGCGTCGCTTCGCGATGTCGCTGCGCTCCACCCTTGACCGACCGTCCCGCCCCGGAGAAACGAAAGACTGCCGGGAAGCCCCCAAAGGAACGGGCCGGCCGACACTTCCAGGGACGGGGCGGCCAGAGAAGCGCGAGGAGATCCGGCCGGCACGACCGAGAGACGGGGCCCATCACAGACCAGGGCCCGTGTCGGGGGAGGCGCGTCCAATCGCTACGCGCTGCTGACGTCTCAGCGTCGCCAGACCGTCTGGGGCTGGGCATAGGCCGCCCACGGCCTCGGTCCCGCGCTCGCTGTGCGTCCGACGACCGTCTGGGGCTGGACATAGGCCGCCCACGACCCGTAGGCGCTCCTCATGGGAGGCGTCTGCTGGCCGGCTGGGGTGAAGAGGGCCGGGACAGCGGCTATTCCGTCGTGGATGCGGGTCAGTGCAGGTGGGCGGTCAGGAAGGCTGACAGATTGCTCCAATTACCCCTATATATCCATGGGCTTGCGGGGTGATGCTCGCGCTGACCCGGCTTCACGACGGAATAGCCGAGCTGTCAGCCGTCCGCCCGCGGCCACGGTCGTGGAGAAGCGCGTAGCGATCTGGGGCCGTACGTCCAACCCCAGACGGCCGCTGAGGCGTCAGGAGCGCGTAGCGATTGGAGGCCTCCCAACGACCGCGACTGCCCAAGTCACTTGCCGTCCGTCGCGCGTGGGTGGCCGGTTCCGGCGAAGGTGATCCAGCAGGTGTCACGAGCCGTGTCCACGAGATACCAAATCCGACCGCCTCCCGTCACCTCGATCTGCCACTGCGCACACGTCTGTCCACGGTGAATTCCGTGGGCCAGAGTTCCCTTGAGACGGTGTTGCCGGGATGTCTCGACCGCAGGTCTGGGGTCCGTGCGCATCATGACCCAGGCTCGGTACGTGTTCTCACGGGCTTGCTGGGCGAGACACTCCCAGCCCTTCGCCGATGCAGCATCGGCGAAGCGGACATCCCACTGGCCTTCCGGTGCTGGGGGTGCGGCTCGGTCACCGCGTCCCGTGGTCAACGGACGTCAAGGGGGTCGGGTACAGAGCCGTAGTCCGTGCCGTGGTCTGTCGTCAGCGCCGCCAGGAGAACGGGGTCGGAATGGACCTCGGCCGTGTGCTGCCAGGCGATGAGGAGCTGAGCAACGGACGCGTTGTTGCCGATCGAGTCGGCGGCGCGCATGGTGTCGACCAGTTCCACGGCAAAGGCATGGACGTCCGGCTCAGGAAGAAAGCGGACCCAGGGAAACGCATCCGGCAGTATGTCGAGGAGCAACTCCATGCTGCCGGGCTCTCGCCTCGCCATGGCTGACAGCATTCTCGTGGCAGCCGAGACCACGGTCTGGTCCTGCTCGGCTCTGGCAGCGGTGGTGAGGACCAAATCCTCACCGTCTCTGCGATGCAGCAGCAAGCGTGGTGAGTCCTTGAGCCGAGCCAGAGTCTGCTTGTTCTTGTTGACCAGCTCGGAGAAGTTGACGGCAGCGTTCTCGGCACTCATGACTTTGAAACTACTTCGAAAGTCATGGACCCGCCATCGCCCGCACGAGGGACACGGCAAGGTCAACCCCAGTCGGCCGACAGACGCCTCCCATGAGGGGCACCTGGGGAGTGTGGGCGGCCTATGTCCAGCCCAAGACGGCGGTCGGACGCTGAGAGATGAGGAGCGCGTAGCGATTGGGCGCGCTTCCCCCGACGCGGGCCCTGGTCTGTGATGGGCCCCGTCTCTCGGTCGTGCCGGCCGGGGTCTCCTCGCGCTTCTCTGGCCGCCCTGTCCCTGTCTTGATCTCCCGGCCCGTTCCTTTGGGGGCTTCCCGGCAGTCTTTCGTTTCTCCGGGGCGGGACGGTCGGTCAAGGGTGGAGCGCAGCGACATCGCGTAGCGACGCGACCGAAGGGAGCGCCCTTGAGGGACCGGCCCGACACGGAGGGACGATGGGACTGACGGGAAACCCCCATACACATCCCTGATTCCGATCAAGTGGCTCCCGACTACCCACACCCCCGCCGCGCTTCCTCTGATTCCACCCGCCCGGCCCCGCCCACCGGAGCCCCCGCCGCGCCGCCCCTGATTCCGCCCGGCCGGCACCGCCCACCGGAGCCTCCGCCCGCCGCCCCTGGTCCCCGGCCCCGCCCTGCTGTTCCATATGCCTCATGACCAGCGAGACCAGCGAGATCAGCAGCGACGCGTTCCGCGCCACCCTGCATTCCCTGCGCGTGTGGGACTCCCCGCTCCCCGGGTTCGATGCTTCCGCCGCGCCCCGGGAGCCCTTGGCGCTGTTCCGGGAGTGGTTCGTGCATTCCGCCCGGGCGGGGCAGTTGGAGCCGCACACCATGACTCTGGCGACGGTGGACGGGGAGGGGCGGCCCGATGTGCGGACGTTGATGCTGCACGACGTCGATGCGCGCGGCTGGCACTTCGCCTCGCACGCCACCAGCGCCAAGGGCGTGCAGCTGGCCAGGCACCCGGATGCGGCGCTCGGGTTCTACTGGCCGACCGTGGGCCGCCAGGTCCGCGTCCGGGGGCGGGTCACCGCCTGCGGGCCCGAGGAGAGCCGGGCGGACCTGGCGGTCCGCTCTCGAGGTGCGCTCGCCGCCGCGCTCACGGGCCGGCAGAGCGAGGTGCTCGGCTCCGCCGAGGAGCTGGCGCGGGTCTCGGCGGCCGCCTGGGAGCGGGCCGGAGCCGAGCCGGACGCGCCGGCTCCGACCTGGACGCGGTACGTGCTGGACCCCGCCGAGGTGGAGTTCTTCCAGGGTGACGCCGCGCGCCGGCACGTCCGCCTGCGGTACTCCCGTACGGAAGGCGGTTCCTGGGAGCGCGAGCTGCTCTGGCCCTGATCCCCGGCCCGAAGGTCCCTCAGTGCGGTGGCGGCGCGGGCCGGAAGACCGCCACCCACACCCCGTCCGCGGCCTCGCGGAAGGTGACCGTCAGCGGCATGCCGATGCTCAGGTCCGCCGCCGCGCAGTCCACCACCTCGGTCATCATCCGCGGGCCTTCGGCGAGGTCGACGACCGCCGCCGTGTACGGGACGCGCGTACCGAACGGCGGGAGGTCGTTGCGGTGGACGACCGACCATGTGTAGAGGGTCGCCCGGCCGCTCGCCGGCTCCCACGTCACGCGGTCCTCGCCCGCCCAGCAGAACGGGCAGAACTCGCGCGGGTAGTGGTGCGCCCGCCCACAGTCGGCGCAGCGCCGCAGGAGCAGCCGCCCCTCGGCCGCCGCGTCCCAGTAGGGCCGGGTGAACTCGTCCGCCTCGGGGAGGTCGTACCGCACCGTGCCGGTCACAGGAACAGTCCGATCGCCGCGTCGAGGGACCAGGTCTGCCAGGACATGGCGAGGAGTGCGACGAGGGAGATGAGCGCCATCATCGCGTTCTGGCCCTGCTCGGCCCAGTCGTGGATCATCAGCACCAGGTAGAGCAGGTTCAGCAGGAGTCCGCCGATCAGTGCGACCGGGGTCAGGAAGCCGAGTACGAGGCCCAGCCCGAGGGCGAGTTCCGCGTAGACGACGGTGTACGCCATCACCTTCGGCCGCGGTGCGACGACCAGTTCGAAGCCGCCCTTGACGAAGGTCCAGCGGTGTTTGCCTGCGACGTCGGCGGCCCAGGCGATGCCGGTGCCGCGCTCGAACCAGCCCTTCTTGTCCTTGTGCCGCCAGCTCTCCAGCCACCACAGGCCGAGGCCTATCCGGAGCACGGCGAGCCATTCGGCCCCACTGAGCCAGATGGTCTGCATCGGCAGCCCCCACCCCTCTCGCGATCGACGCGCACGCTCTATCTGACGGTACGTCAGTTGAGCGGATCCGGGGCGATCGCGCAAGGCCCCGGCCGGCCGCGGAGCCACGGCCGCGCGGGCGTTCCGGGCGTCCGTGATCGATCCGCAATCGATTCCCCGCCCGACCGAGACCCATCAACCCAGCGTGGCGATACGATCACACCTCATGCCCGGAGACCCGACAGCACCCGACATGACCACCCAGCCCCGCCCCGTGTACGTCATCGGGGCCGGCCCCGGCGGCCTCGCCGCGGCCGCCGCGCTGCGCGCCCGCGGGGTCCGCGCGGTGGTCGTCGAGAAGTCCGACGCGGTCGGCGCATCCTGGCGGCAGCACTA
This sequence comes from Streptomyces xanthophaeus, assembly GCF_030440515.1. Classification (GTDB taxonomy): domain Bacteria; phylum Actinomycetota; class Actinomycetes; order Streptomycetales; family Streptomycetaceae; genus Streptomyces; species Streptomyces kutzneri. Next base: position 4,684,791 of record NZ_CP076543.1, on the reverse strand, counting down.
CGACCGGCTGCACCTGCACACCACGCGCCGGCTCTCCGCCCTCCCGGGCCTGGCCATGCCGCGCCGCTTCGGGCGCTGGGTCTCCCGCGACAACGTCGTGCGCTACCTGGAGAAGTACGCCGAGTTCCACGAGCTGGAGCTGGTCACCGGTGTGGAGGTGACCCGGATCGAGCCCGCCGGACCCGGCCCCGAGGGCGAGGGCCCGGACGGCTGGATCCTGCACGCCAGCGGCGGCCGGGAGCTGGCGGCCGCGGCCGTGGTCGTCGCCACCGGGTACAACCACACGCCCGCGCTCCCCGACTGGCCGGGCCGGGACGCGTACGAGGGCCGGCTGCTGCACGCCTCCGACTACCGCAACCCCAGGCCGTACGCCGGGCAGGACGTCCTCGTCGTCGGCGTCGGCAACACCGGCGCCGAAATAGCCGTCGACCTCGTCGAGGGCGGCGCGGCGCGGGTGCGGCTCGCCGTGCGCACCGCGCCGCACATCATGCGCCGCTCCACCGCCGGCTGGCCGGCCCAGCGCAGCGGGATCCTCGTACGCCGGCTGCCCGTGCGGCTCGTGGACCGGGTGGGCCGGCTCGTCGCCGGGGCCTCCGTCCCGGACCTGTCGGCGTACGGGCTTCCGCGCCCGGCCACCGGCCTGTACAGCAGGGTCAAGCAGGGGTCGATACCGGTTCAGGACGTCGGTCTGGTCGACGCGGTCCGCAGCGGCAAGGTGGAGCCGGTGGCCGCCGTCGAGGCCTTCGACGGCGCCGAGGTGGTACTCGCGGACGGCTCGAGGATCACCCCGGACGCGGTGATCGCGGCGACCGGCTACCGCCGGGCCCTGGAGGGGCTGGTCGGCCATCTCGGGGTGCTCGACGAGCGCGGCCGCCCGCGTACGCACGGCGCCCGCACCCCCGAGCAGGCCCCCGGCCTGTACTTCACGGGATTCTCCAACCCCATCAGCGGCATGTTCCGGGAGATGGCCATGGACGCGGAGAAGATCGCCAAGGCGGTCGCCCGCCGGTCGGCGAAGGGCGCTGCGTGAAGCCGGCCGGCTCGGTCGCTCCGGCCTCCCGGATCCGGGAGGCCGCCAGGACCGCATGGAGCGAGCCGCTGTCCCGCTGTTACCTGGTGCTACTGACGGTTTGCGCGGTCTGGTCGATGACGGGCGGCGGCGGGCCCGGCGAGAACGGCTGGCTGGCCCGCAGCATCGCCGTGGTGCTGACGATGCCCTGGCTCCTCGTCGTGCACCTCTTCCTCGTCATCACCCAGGCCGACACCTGGCTGCTCGGTTACAGCTTCTACTTCGAGTCCCCCGCCTGGCTGTTCGAGCCGCTCTGGGCGCTCTACTGCCTGACCGCCGGGCTGGCGAACGCCCGGCTGCTGGCCCGCGTGTCCCGCTCGACGCGGGAGGCGGGATCCGCGCCGTGGTGGGTTCCGATGTTCACCCTGATCTTCTTCGCCGGGTTGTTCGCCCTCTGGCACGCCTGAGCCGCGGCGGGGCCGGGCCGGGTCGGCGGGGCCGGGTCGGGTCGGCCGGGTCGGGTCAGGTCGGCCGGGTCGGGTCGGTCGGCCGATTCGCGCCCTGGACCGGTCCGGGAGGGATCTGTCACCGTTCACTTCAACACACCACCTCCACACCTTTCCTGCGCAGCCCTGTTCCTGACGGCACGTCAGTTCAGTAATCTGACTACGCGTCAGTTATTGAGTTCCATCGAGGTTCATCGAGCAGGAGCGGGCGGCAACGATGCTTGGATCTACTCACGGCACCCTCACCACCGACTTCCGCGCACGTGTCGAGGCCTGCGGGGAGTCTCCCAGGACCGCCGTCCACTCGTCGGCGGCCCCCTCCGCCGACGACGCGGTCCCCCTGGACGTCAGCGGACGACCGCTGCACGCCGACGTGCCCGACCTGGACCGGTTCTTCCGGCCCGAGTCCGTGGCCGTCATCGGCGCCTCCGACACGGAGGGCCGGCCCAACACCGGCATCACCCGCCAGCTCATGGCCTGGGCGGAGCGCGTCGGCGCCCGGATCCACCCCGTGCACCCCACCCGCCCCACCGTCTTCGGGCTGACCTGCCACGCGTCCGTGGCCGACCTGCCCGAACAGGTGGACCTCGCCGTCCTCCTCGTCGCCGACCCGCTCCCCGTCATCGAGGAACTGGCCGAGACGAAGGTCAAGTTCGCGGTCGCCTTCGCCTCCGGCTTCGCCGAGACCGGCGACGCGGGAGCCGCCGCCCAGGAGCGGCTCGGCGCCGCCGTCCGCGGCTCCGGCCTGCGTCTGCTGGGCCCCAACACCAACCTCAACGCCTTCGAGAAGTTCCGCGAGGACCTCGGCGGCCCGGCGATCGCCCTCATCACCCAGTCCGGCCACCAGGGCCGGCCCGTCTACACCCTCCAGGAGCTGGGCATCCGGCTCTCCCACTGGGCGCCCACCGGCAACGAGGCGGACCTGGAGACCTCCGACTTCATCTCCTACTTCGCCGAGCAGCCCGAGGTCGGGGCCATCGCCTGCTACGTGGAGGGCCTCAAGGACGGCCGGTCCTTCCTGCTCGCCGCCGACCGGGCCGCACGCAACGGCGTCCCCGTCGTCGCCGTCAAGGTCGGCCGCACCGAGACCGGCGCGCGCATGGCCGCCTCCCACACCGGCAAGCTGACCGGCGCCGACACCGTCGTGGACGCCGCCATGCGCCAGTTCGGCGTCATCCGCGTCGACGGTCTCGACGAGCTCCAGGACACCGCCGCCCTGCTCGCCCGGGCCCGCAAGCCCAAGGCGGACGGGGTCGTCGTCTACTCCATCTCCGGCGGCACCGGAGCGCACTTCTCCGACCTGGCCACGGAGGCGGGCCTGACCTTGCCCACCCTCTCGCAGGCCAAGCAGGACGAACTCCACCAGTGGATCCCCGGGTACCTGAACGTCGCCAACCCGGTCGACAACGGCGGCCACCCGGTCGGCGACTGGCGCGGCCGGAAGATCATCGACGCGATCCTCGCCGACCCCGAGGTGGGCGTCCTGATCTGCCCGATCACCGGCCCCTTCCCGCCCATGAGCGACAAGCTCGCCCAGGACCTGGTGGACGCCGCCGAGCAGAGCGACAAACTGATCTGCGTGATCTGGGGCTCCCCCGTCGGCACCGAGGACGCCTACCGCACCACCCTCCTCGGCTCCTCCCGCGTGGCCACCTTCCGCACCTTCGGCAACTGCATCACCGCCGTACGCGCCTACCTCGGCCACCACCGCTTCACCGCCGGATACCGCTCCCCGTTCGAGGACGCACCGCGCACGCCCTCGCCCTCGTACCGCAAGGCGCAGGCCCTCATGCGGCCGTCCCAGCAGCTCAGCGAGCACGCGGCGAAGCAGCTCCTGCGCGCCTACGGGATACGGGTCCCCCGCGAGCAGCTGGTGACCAGCGCGGCGGCGGCGGTCCGCGCGGCCGGGCTGGTCGGCTACCCGGTGGTGATGAAGGCCTCGGGCCCGCAGCTGGGGCACAAGACGGAGCTCGGCCTGGTGAAGATCGGCCTCACGTCGGCGAGCCAGATCCGTGACGCGTACCGGGAGCTGACCGACATCGCGCGCTACGAGAACGTACCGCTCGACGGGATCCTGGTCTGCCAGATGGTGGAGCGGGGCGTGGAGATGGTCGTCGGCGTGACCCAGGACGACCTCTTCGGCCCCACTGTCACCGTCGGGCTGGGCGGGGTCCTGGTGGAGGTCCTGCACGACGCGGCGGTCCGCGTGCCGCCGTTCGGCGAGGACCAGGCGCGGGCGATGCTGCGGGAGCTGCGCGGGCATGCGCTGCTGGAGGGCGTACGGGGAGCACCCCCGGCCGATGTGGACGCCCTGGTGGAGGTCGTGCTGCGCATCCAGCGGATGGCGCTCGAACTCGGCGACGAGCTGTCCGAGCTGGACATCAACCCGCTGATGGTGCTCCCGCGGGGGCAGGGGGCGGTGGCGCTGGACGCGCTCGCCATCTGCCGCTGACGATTTTCAGCCCCGCCGGCGTTTGAGGCGCGGGGGTCCGGGGGCTGGCCCCCGGCAACGGCGCTGCGCCACAGACTCGGCAGCAGCCCCCGCCCCGCCGTTTCCGGGGCTCCGCCCCAGACCCCGCGCCTCAAACGCCGGCGAGGCTTAGAAGAACGGGAGTTCACCATGACCGGCATCACGGAGGACGAAGTCCTCCACCGCATCGAGAACGGCGTCGCCTGGATCACCCTCAACCGCCCCGAGGCCATGAACGCCGTCACCTGGGACCAGCGCGAGCGCGTCATCGCGCTGCTCGCCGAGGCCTCCGCCGACCCGGCCGTGCGGGCCGTCGTCGTCACCGCCACCGGCAAGGGCTTTTGCGCGGGCGCCGACCTTCGCGGCAGCGCCCCCGCGGGCGAGAGGGTCGCCGGTGACGTCGCCCGTATGATCCGCCTCGGCGCGCAGCGCCTGATCACCGCCGTGCTCGACTGCGAGAAGCCCGTCCTCGCCGCCGTCAACGGCACGGCCGCCGGTATCGGCGCCCACCTGGCCCTCGCCTGCGACCTCGTGATCGCCGCCGAACCGGCCCGGTTCATCGAGGTGTTCGTACGCCGCGGCCTGGTCCCCGACGGCGGGGGCGCCTATCTGCTGCCCCGGCTCGTCGGGCCGCAGAAGGCCAAGGAGCTGATGTTCTTCGGTGATGCCGTCCCGGCCGCCGAGGCCGAGCGCCTGGGGCTTGTCAACCGGGTGGTTCCGGCGGAGGAGTTGGAGGCGACGGCCCGTGAATGGGCCGAGCGGCTCGCCCAGGGGCCCACCCGGGCGCTGGCCATGACCAAGCAGCTGGTCAATGCCTCGCTGGACGGTGACCGGGCGGCCGCATTCGCCGCCGAGGCCACCGCCCAGGAGATCAACATGACCACCGCCGATGCGAACGAGGGCGTGGCGAGCTTCGTGGAGCGCCGCACGCCCAAGTACCTCGGCCGCTGACGGAACCGCCGCGGCGCACTACATCCGCGGGTCGGGCTTGAGCAGCGCGAACACCGCTCCGGCCGGGTCGGCGAGCCAGGCGATCCGGCCGACCTCGGGGAGGTCGGTGGCCGGCATGAGTACCGAGCCGCCGTTCGCCTTGGCCGCCGCGACGGTGGCGTCGACGTCCGCCGACGCGAAGTACGGCACCCAGCGCGCCTGCTCGTCCCCGCCCTCGCCCAGGAAGGGGGCGACCCCGCCGAAGGAGGCGTCCTGCTGGTCTCCGTCGGCGGTGCTCAGCACCCGGTACGTCATTCCGGGCGCGGGCATCTCGGCGCTGCGCCAGCCGAACACCCCGGTGTAGAAGGCGATGTCGGCGACGGGGTCCGCCACGTGGAGCTCGGTCCACACCAGCGTGTTGTCGCCGGAGGTCAGCTGGAGTCCGGCGGTCTTCCCGGGCTGCCAGCAGGCGAACTCGGCGCCCTGCGGGTCGGTGAACTGGGCCAGCCAGCCCTCTCCCATGACGTCCATGGGTTCCATCCGGACCGTGCCGCCGCCGGCGGTGACGGCCGTCGCGGTGGCCTGGATGTCGGGGGTCATGAAGTGCTGCATCCAGGCGGACGTGGCCCCCTCCTCGGTGAGGGGCCCGAGCGCGGCGACGGTCTTGCCGCCGACCTGGAAGAACCCGTACCCGCCCGCCTCGGGCCCGGCGGAGACGAAGTCCCAGCCGAGGACGGCGTTGTAGAACGCGGCGGCCGCCTCGGTGTCGGGGCTGCCGAGGTCGAGCCAGTTGGGTGATCCGGTGGTGAAGTCGGTGCCGAGCATGGGGTCCTCCCGGGACTACGGCGGCGGTACGAGGTCGCTGCCACGATGCCGAGCCTCCACCCGCGCCCGGGCGTACGGACCCACGGAGGCGGGGGGTTTCACCCGTGTGGGTGTACGGGATAAGCGGGTCGGCGGCCGGGGGGTCAAGGCGAGACGAGGACGTCCGGCGGGCCGGAGCGCCACATGGGGCGCATGGAGCCGGGGCCCGTGTTGCCGACCGGGTGGAGCTCGGGGCGGCGGCCCGCAGGACCGGCCTCCTGCCACTGCGTCTGCCAGCCCGGGCAATCGCCGACGGTCAGTTCCACCCCGGCCCGCTGGTCGGACCGCGCGTCGGCCGGCCGCTCCCGCCAGGTGCCCGTGGCGGTGCAGCGCACCACGGAGCCGTCGCCCGGATTGACCGGGAGGTCCTCGACGGCGAGCTCGCCGCCCTCCCGGAGCCTGACCGTGCCGCCGCCCTCACCGCGCCAGGTACCGGCGTAATGCGGCTGCCGTGCCCCGGACAGCTCGTAGCCGTTCGTGGTGATCCCGTCGATCGCGTACGGACCGCCGACCAGGGCGGCCAGCGCGAGGACGCCGGAGGTGATGTACGCCGCCGTCGCGACGTAGCCGCACGACCGGGTGGTGCGCAGCGCCAGGCCCGCCACCAGCAGGGGGAGTACGCCGCTGCCCGCGATCCAGGCCAGGGAGGGGAGGAACGGGAGCCCCGCACGCCACAGGAAGAAGGCGCAGGCCGTCGACAGGCCGAGAAGCCAGGCCGGTGCGGCGGCGACTTCGCCCGTCCGGCGGGCCAGGGCGAGGGCGGGGCGGGTGAAGAGCAGGGAGTGCAGCATGCCGATGCCCAGCAGCAGGGCGGGGACGACCACGGCCCCTGCGACGAGATACGCGAGCAGACCGTTTCCCCGGGTGGTGACTTCGAAGCCGTCGTCCGGCTCCGGCAGGGCGACGAGCAGGGCCAGCCCTATCAGCAGCTGCCCGGCGAAGACCGCGTCCGCGCCGGGTGCCGATGCCCACCATCCGCGGTCCGCCGCCGCCCGCGGCATCCGTGTCACCTGCGCCATCCTGCCCACCCACCCCTGTCTGAACGCGTTCAAGACTCTCGGACCGGGACTCTACACCTTTCCTGAACATGTTCAAATGATGCGCCCGCCTTCCCACCCCTTCCTATCTGACGCACCGTCAGCTTCAATCGTCGGTGTGATGGGACACGCAGGGATGGCGGCCACCGTCGTCCGATACCTCAGGTCAGTGGGCTCCCCCACCTCCGCCTCGGCGCAGCGGGAACCCGAGTCCGTCGACGCCCTGCCGCGTCCCGACCTGCGGGCCGTCGGCGAGGACGAACGCGCGCCGGTGTCCCCCGCCGAGTTCCGGGCCGTGCTCGGGAACTTCGCGAGCGGGGTCACCGTCATCACCGCACCGCCCGGCGAGGACGAGGAGGGCCCGGCCGGCTTCGCCTGCCAGTCCTTCGCCTCGCTGTCCCTCGACCCGCCCCTGGTCACCTTCATGGTGGCCCGTACGTCGACCACCTGGCCGCGGATCGCCCGCGCCGGGGTGTTCTGCGTCAACATCCTCGGCGCCGCACAGGGTGAGTTGTGCCGGTCCTTCGCCGTCAGCGGCGCGGACAAGTTCGCCGGGGTGACCCACACGCCCGCCCCCGTCACGGGCTCACCGCAGCTCGACGCGGTGCCCGCCTGGATCGACTGCCGGATCCAGGCCGTCCACACCGGCGGGGACCACCTCATCGTCGTGGGCCGGGTGGTGGCCATGGGCGCGGCCGGCGAGGGCGAGCCGCTCCTCTTCCACAAGGGCCGCTTCGGGCGTCTCGCCGACTGACGGGCCGGCTGACGGGGCCGGCTGACGGGCCGACCGCCGGGGCCCGGACCGTTCCTCCCCCGCAGTTCGATGTCCCTGCGTCCGTCGGCTGCGTAAGCTCCCCCAGGGGCTGGGGCGCCTCGGTGCTCCCGCCCCTTCGGAATTCTTCGGATACGCGGGGATTTGATTTGATACTGAACCTGATGCGCCGCACGCGCGGCGCGATCGCCGTCACGGTCGCCACCGGGGCCTTCCTGGTGGCCGCTTCGCCGGCCTCGTCGGCGGCTCCGGTCGCCGCACCCCCCGTCACGGCCGCCGGATCGATCCTCATCGACGGCACCAGCGGGGCCACGCTCGCCAGCAAGGCAGCTGACACCCAGCGGCAGGGGGCGAGCACCACGAAGATCATGACCGCCCAGGTCGTGATGCGTACGCCCAACCTGAACTACGACCAGAAGGTCACCATCAAGCAGGAGTACGTGGACTACGTCGTCCGCGAGGGCGCGAGCTCGGCCCACCTGAAGGTGGGTGCCACGGCGACGGTCCGCCAGCTGCTGTACGGGCTGATGCTCCCGTCGGGCTGCGACGCGGCCTACGCGCTCGCCGACACCTTCGGCAAGGGCGCGACCACACAGGCCCGCACGGCGGACTTCATCGCGCAGATGAACGCCAAGGCCAAGTCGCTGGGCATGACCAAGACCGTGTACGACTCCTTCGACGGGATCTCGCCGACCGGCAAGAACCTCACGACCCCGCGCGACCTGGCCAAGCTGACCAAGTACGCGATGTCGGGCGTCACGTTCCCGAAGATCGTGGCGGCGAAGACCTACAGCACGGGCGGCACCTCGACCGACGCCACGTGGGGCAACAGCAACCTGCTGATCAGGGAGCGTCCCACCGGCTACGCCTACCCGGGTGCGATCGGTGTCAAGACCGGCACCGGCACCGCCGCGGGCAAGTGCCTCGTCTACTCCGCGACCCGTAACGGCAAGACCGTCATCGGCGTCCTGCTGAACGACGAGGAGCGCTACGCGGACTCGATGAAGCTCATGGACTGGGCGCTCGGTTCGAGCGCCGGCTCCGGGGCGGCGCTGCAGCGCGGCAACACCGACCCGATCCCGGACGTCCTCGACTGACGGTGACACGGTTCACGGCTCCTGCGCCGGCGGGTGCGATCCCGCCGGCGCAGGAGCCGAGCCGTTTGCGGGGAACGACGGGCGCCGGTCAGAAGGTGAGCACTCCCCTGGCCACCCGCCCGTGGTGGGCGTCGTCCACGGCCTTGGCGAAGTCCTCGACCGGGTAGACCTCCGTGACCAGTTCGTCCAGCAGCAGCCGGCCCTGCCGGTAGAGCTCGGCGTAGAGCGCGATGTCGCGCTGCGGGCGCGAGGACCCGTACCGGCAGCCCATGATCGTCTTGTCCAGGTACATGGACGACACGAGGAACGACGCCTCCTCCTGGAAGCCGGGCACGCCGAGCAGGACCGCCTGCCCGTGCCGGTCGAGGAGGTCGATCGCCTGGCGGATCAGCTTCACGTTGCCCACACACTCGAAGGCGTGGTCGGCGCCGGTCGGCAGGATCTCGCGGACCGCCGCCGACGAGTCGGCGACGGCGGACGCGTCGATGAAGTGCGTGGCGCCGAACTGCCGGGCCACCGCCTCCTTCGCCGGGTTCGCGTCCACTGCGACGATCGTCGTGGCGCCCGCGATCCGGGCCCCCTGCAGCACGTTCAGCCCGATGCCGCCGGTGCCTATGACGACCACGCTCTCGCCTCGGTCCACACGCGCCCGGTTCAGCACCGCCCCCACCCCCGTGAGGACCCCGCAGCCGATGAGCGCAGCCGAGGTCAGCGGGATGTCGGCCGGGATCTTCACGGCCTGTACGGCCTTGACGATCGTGCGCTCCGCGAAGGCGGAGTTGGAGGCGAACTGGAACAGCGGTTTCCCGCCCCGCGAGAACGGCTGCCCGGGCATCCCGATCGCCTTGCGGCACATCGTCGGCCGGCCCCGGTCGCAGTCCGCGCACGCCCCGCAGTTGGCCAGGGTGGACAGCGCCACGTGATCGCCCGGCACCACGTGGGTGACCCCAGGGCCCACCGCCTCCACGACCCCCGCGCCCTCGTGCCCGAGCACCACCGGCGGCGGGAACGGGATCGTCCCGTCGATGACCGACAGGTCGCTGTGGCACAGCCCGGCCGCGCCGATCGCGACCAGCACCTCCCCCGGCCCCGGGTCCCGGATCTCCAGGTCGTCGACCACCTGGGCCTGCTTGCCGTCGAACACGACGCCTCTCACCTGGACTCCTTAGGCAGGCCGAGCACGCGCTCGGCGATGATGTTCCGCTGGATCTCGTCCGAGCCGCCGTAGATGGTGTCGGCACGGGTGAACAGGAACAGGCGCTGCTCCTCGTCGAGTCCGAGTTCGTACGGGAGTCCGGGCGCCCAGCCCGCCGGCCCGGCCGTGGCCGCCGCGCCGCGGACCTCCACCGCCAGCTCCCCGAGCCGCCGGTGCCAGCCGCCCCACAGCAGCTTGGCCACGCTGGGCGCGCCCGCGTCGTCGGTGGCGCCGAGCGTGCGCAGGGCGTTCCACCGCATCGTGCGCAGCTCGGCCCACTGCCGGACCAGCCGATCCCGCAGGACGGGGTCCCCGGCGCCTGCGGCGGCCCGCACCGCGTACGACGCCAGGACGCGCTCCAGTTCCGCCGCGAACCCGATCTGCTGGACCAGGGTCGAGACCCCGCGCTCCAGGGCGAGCAGGCCCATGGCCACGGTCCAGCCGTCGCCCTCGGCGCCGACGGCCTCCGCCGCGACCGCCCCGTCGAAGAACACCTCGTTGAACTCGCTCGTGCCCGACATCTGCCGGATCGGCCGGACCTCGACGCGGCCGGGCTGGTCCATGCGTACGAGCAGGAACGACAGCCCCCGGTGGCGGCGCGAGCCGGGCTCGGTGCGGGCGAGTACGAAGCACCAGTCGGCGTCCTGGGCGAGCGAGGTCCAGATCTTCTGGCCCGTCACCCGGTACCGCCCGTCGCCCGTGTCCCGTACCGCGGCCGTACGGATCCCCGCGAGGTCGGAGCCGGCGTCCGGCTCGCTGTAGCCCTGGCACCACAGCTCCTCGCCCCGCGCGATGCCGGGCAGGAAGCGGTTCTGCTGCTCGGGCGACCCGTAGGCGATGAGGGTCGGGGCGAGGAGGTTCTCGCCGATGTGGCCGACCCGGCCTGGCGCGCGCAGGGCCGCGTACTCCTCGGCCCACACCACCTGGCCGGTCAGGGAGAGCCGCCGGTTTCCCCACCCTTCGGCCTCCCAGCCCTGGCCGATCCAGCCGCCCCGGCCGAGCTCGCGCTCCCACGCCCGCCGGATCCCGGCCCCCTCGTGCTCGCTGCCCGGTCCGCCGAGGCCGACGGCCTGCGCGTACGGGCCCACGAGGTGCTCCGACAGCCACGCCCGGGCGTGCCCGCGCAGCTCCTCGTCCTCGGCCCCGAAGCTGAAGTCCACGCTGTTCCCCCTGGTCCTCTCCGGTTCTGGCCGGTGCTGTTCTGGCCGGTGCTGTCCGGGTCCTACGCGTTGGGGCGGTCCTTGGCGGCCGCCGCCTTGGCCATGGCCTCCAGTTGCGCGAGCATCGGCATCGGGTCGGTGCCCACCGTGCCGGGCAGGAAGTCGGCGATCTTCTCCGGCGTCCAGGACCCTTCGGCGTATCCGGCGCGCAGCTCGCGCGGCTGCGCCCAGACGGCGATCTTCGGGCCGGCGATCGTGTAGACCTGCCCGGTGATGTCCTCGGCCTTGGCCCGGTCGCTGAGCAGGTAGGTGACCAGCGCCGCCACGTCCTCGGGCTCGCCGATCTCCTTGAGTTCCATGGGCACTCCCGCGGACATCCGGGTGCGGGCGACGGGTGCGACGGCGTTGGCCGTGACCCCGTACTTGGCCAGGCCCAGCGCCGCGGAGCGGACGAGCGAGATGATCCCGCCCTTGGCGGCGCTGTAGTTGGCCTGGGCGACGGAGCCCTGGTGGTTGCCGCTGGTGAAGCCGATCAGGGTGCCCGTGCCCTGCCTGCGCATGACGGCGGAGGCGGCGCGGAAGACGGTGAAGGTGCCCTTCAGGTGGGTGGCGATGACCGGGTCCCACTCCTCCTCGGACATGTTGAACAGCATCCGTTCGCGCAGGATGCCGGCCACGCACACGACGCCGTCGATGCGGCCGTACCGCGCGAGCGCCGTGTCGACGAGGCGCTGGCCGCCCGCCATGGTGGAGATGTCGTCGGCGACGGCGACGGCCTCCCCGCCGAGGGCGGTGATCTCCTTCACCACGGCCTCGGCGATCTCGCTGGTGGGCTCCGCGCCCTCGATCCCGACCCCGTAGTCGTTGACGACGACCTTGGCGCCCTCGGCGGCCGCGGCGAGTGCCACGGCCCGTCCGATGCCCCGGCCGGCGCCGGTGACGGCGACGACCTTGCCTGCCAAGAAGTTCCCCACGTCCGGCCCCTTCCCGCGATTTCTGACGGACCGTTAGATTCTATGGGTAGTCAGATGCACCTGCACAAGCCCTCGTTGTCGTCGTAACCGCCGCATCCACGCAAGGAGCTGTCGACGCCCATGACCCTGCCCGCCGAGTTCCACGACATCGCCAAGCGCGTCAACAACTGGGGACGCTGGGGCGCCGACGACGAGATCGGCACCCTGAACCTGATCACCGACGAGGTGGTCCGGGGTGCCGCGGCGCAGATCCGCACCGGCCGCCGGATCCCGCTCGCCCTTCCGCTCAAGGAGGACGGGGTGCAGGTCGGCATGATCCCCGGCCGGATCAACCCGCTGCACACGATGGTGCAGATCAACCAGGAGCTCTTCGGTCCCGGCACGGTGGCCTGCAGCGACGACGCCGTGAGCATGGGCCTCCAGGCGGGCACCCACTGGGACGCCCTCACCCACGTCTCGCACTCGGGGAAGATCTACAACGGCCGCCCGGCCGGCACCATCACGGCGCACGGCCGCGCCGAGTTCAGCGGCATAGACAAGGCCGGTCACATCCTCTCGCGCGGGGTGCTCCTCGACGTCGCGCGCGCGAAGGGGCTGGACCGGCTGCCGGGCGACCACGCGGTGACCCCCGAGGACCTCACGGAGGCCGAGGAGTTCGGCGGGGTCACCGTCCGCCCCGGCGACATCGTCCTGGTCCGCACCGGCCAGATCCAGGTCTACCTGGCGGGCGACAAGCACGGCTACGGCTTCCCCTCGCCCGGGCTGTCCGTCCGTACGCCCGAGTGGTTCCACGCGCGGGACGTGGCGGCCGTCGCGAACGACACGCTGACCTTCGAGATCTTCCCGCCGGAGATCGAGAACCTGTGGCTCCCGGTCCACGCCCTCCACCTGGTCGAGATGGGCATGCACCAGGGGCAGAACTGGAATCTCGAAAAGTTGTCCACAGCCTGTGCAGAAGAGAACCGCTACGCGTTCCTCCTCTCCGCGATGCCGGAACCCTTCGTCGGCGGCACCGGAACTCCCGTGGCCCCGGTGGCCGTTCTCTGACCCGAGGATGCTCCACCCCGGGGGCTTCGGCCGCACGGCCCCCGGCGCGTGCGGCCGCGTGGAACCATGAGGTGTACATGTCGCGTCACCGTTCGCGTGCGTCACACCCCGTCCCCGCCACGTTCCCCGCAGGAGAAGCCCGCATGGCCAACCCGTACCAGGTAACGCCGCCGCCCGCGCCCAGGCGCCGATCCGGCGGCAACGTCGTCGCCGTCATCGTGCTCGCCGTGGTCATCATCGGCGGCTACTTCGTCATGCAGTCGCTCCGCAAGGACGACGGCAAGCCGTCGGCGTCCCCCTCGGCCTCCCCCTCCGCCAAGCCCACCGCCAAGGACCCCGGATCCCCCGAGTCCTCCTCCGACACCTCCAGCGCGTGGAAGGTCGGCGACTGCGGCGGCCCCGACCCGGCCAAGGCCGCCGGCGCGTACAAGCGGCAGGGCTGCTCCGAGTCCGGCGCCACCTTCAAGGCCGTCGACATCAAGGAAGCCAGCATCCTCCCGGGCGCGATCCAGTGCCCGCCCGGCACGGACCTGATGATCGACGTGAGCATCTCCTACGGCGGCAAGTCGAGCGGCATCCCCACCAACACGATCTGCGGCCGCAACCTCTCGGGCGACCACCCCGGCGACGCCGGCGCGGGCGGCGGCCAGTTGGTGAAGGGCGACTGCGTGACCTCCCAGGCCAAGGAGGTCGCCTGCGGCGGCTCGGGCGCCCAGAAGGTCCTCGGCCTCGTCAAGACGAAGGCCGAGTGCCCGTCCGGCACCACGGACCCCATCGAGCTGATGATGGCCGTCGGCCGCCCGTACGACGTGATCTGCACCGACGGCTGAGACGCCCCGGAACGTGACCGCCCGCCGCCCCGGAACGCCGCCCGGGACGACGGGCGGTCGGCAGTCGACAGCCGGCCGTCGCCGTCGCCGCCTCCGGCCGCCGGTCGCCGGTCGCCGCCGAAAATTCCGTGCCCCGGCGTCGGTGAAGGCGCAGACTCGGCCCATGGCGGACATGCGGGCATTCCGGGAAGCGGTCGACGACTGGGCGGCCGGGGGGCCGGACGGGCCCGCGCGTGATCTGGCCGCCCGGCTGGGCGTGCGGACGGCGGTGCTGCTGGAAGGGCCCAGCGACCTCGCGGCCGTCGAGGCGCTCGCCGCACGCCGCGGCCGCGACCTCGCCGCCGAGGGCGTGTGCGTCACGCCGATGGGCGGGGCGATGAGCGTGGGCCGCTACACCGGCCTCCTCGGGCCGCCCGGCCTCGGCCTGCGCCTGACGGGACTGAGCGACGAACGCGAGCAGCCCTTCTACGACCGCGCCCTGGCACGGGCCGGGGCGCCGAGCAGCGGCTTCTTCGTGTGCGTCGCGGACCTGGAGGACGAACTCATCCGCGCGCTGGGCACGGCGCGGATCGAGGAGGTCCTCCGGTCCGAGGGCGACCTGCGCTCCTGGCAGACCTTCGTGCGGCAGCCCGCCCAGCACGGCCGCCCCCGGCAGCGGCAGTTGCGGCGCTTCCTCGGCACGAAGAAGGGCCGCAAGATCCGCTACGGCCGCCTCCTCGTCGAGGCCCTCGCCCCCGAAGAGGTACCGGCCCCGCTCGACGACCTCCTCGCGGCGCTGTGACCCACGCCGGCCTCAGTCGGTCTCAGCCGGTCTCAGCCGGTCTCAGCCGGTCTCCTTGACGCAGGTCCGGTCGTTCGCGGGCAGTCTGCCGGTGGCCAGGTACCTGTTGACCTGGTCGTCCACGCAGGCATTGGCGTAACTCCCGTAGAGGGCATGCCGGTTCGCGCCCTCCAGAGTGATCAGCCTGGAGCTCGGCAGCTGTCGGCGCAGCTCGACGCTGCCCTTGTACGTGGTGCGCGGATCGCCGGTGGCGGCCACGATCAGCGCGGGGGCATCACGCCGTACCCGGGTGGGCTCCTCCTGCGGCCGGTCCCAGAAGGCGCACGGGTTGATGTTGCGGGTCAGCGGGCCGAACAGGGGATGCTCGGCGCGGCTGCGCTCGATGTCCCGCCAGTACTGCTCGGGATCGCGCCCGGCGGCCACGTCCCCGCAGATGATCGCGGACTGGACTCCCGTGGGCTCGCCCTCCCCGCGCAGCGCGTACCGGAGCTCCCCGGCCAACCCCGTGGGCAGCGTGGTGGGCGCCCCGCCGGCGGCCTCGACCAGTACGGACAGCAGCTCACCGAAGGACGCCCGCGCGGACTCGGTGTCGTCCGCGATGCCCGAGAACAGCAGGAGCGGCACCTGACTGTCGTCGATCCGGAAGGCGTCGGCGCCCGAACCGACAGTCAGCGGGCCGCGCGCGGAGGCCGCGACGACGCGGTCGACGGAGGCGAGCACCTCGGCGCGGGTGCGGCCGAGGCCGTAGGTGCCGTGGCGCTCCGCCGCCCAGCCCGCCCAGTCGGACAGCGCCTTCTCGTTCTCGCGCTCCGTGCCCTCCAGCAGTCGGGGGCGGTAGTCGCCCGGGTCGATCGCCCCGTCGAGCACCATCCGGTCATGGCGGCCGGGGAACATCTGGGTGTAGACCGTGCCCAGGTAGGTGCCGTAGGAGTAGCCCAGGTAGGAGATCTTCCGCTCGCCGAGCGCGCCGCGGATGACGTCCATGTCGCGAGCGGTGTTGCGGGTGCTGATGTGCGGGAGCAGGGAGGCGCCGGCGGCCCGGCACTTGTCGGCCAGGCTCTTCTGCAGGGCGACCTGCCGGTCGAAGCCCGCCCGGTCGGCGCCGGCCGACAGCCAGGTCATACCGAGGGGCCAGCCGCAGTCCAGCGGGGTGCTGCGCCCGACGAAGCGCGGGTCGAAGCCGACGATGTCGTAGCGGGCTCCGACGTCCTTCATCGCCGCGCGGGCCGTCGGCGGGTAGCCCCGGGCGGGGCCGCCGGGGCCGCCCGTGTTCAGCAGGATCGCGCCGATGCGGTGACGGGTGTCGGTGGCTTTGAGCCGGGATATCGCCACGGTGATCGTGCGTCCCCGGGGGGCGGCGTAGTCCAGCGGCACGGTCACGTCCGCGCACTGCACACCTGCCCTGTCCAGATCAGGGCCCGTGGTGTCGTCGGGGCCCGTGACGCAGCTGCCCCAGGCCGGCCGCTGCTGGTAGTACCGGTCGAGGCCGGCCCCGGAACGGTTCGCGGCGGACGCGGACGCAGGCGCGGCCCCGGCGGACGGGGCCCCGGCGGCCCCGGCGGCCTCGGCCAGGGTGGGGGTGGCGGCGAGGCAGGCGGCGAGGGCGAGGCCCACGGCAGACGCGCGACGGGCGGCGGGGCCGAGGGTTCGGTCGGCGGTGGGCGGCGCCTCGGCCGCTTCGTGTGATCGCATGCCCCGAGGCTAGGAACCGGCCCCGGCACGGCACATCGGCCACGGGCACGAGGTCGCGGGTCCCGCCCTCCCCCGGCGCCCGGGACCCTCGGCCCGGTCCGGCCTCCTCCCCCAGGAGGAGGCCCGGCGGGTTCTGCGGGTGGCGGCGACGCGCATGCACGCCCCGAGCGCGGCACGGCAGCCGCCACCCCACGACCCGCACTCGTCAAGGCCTGTCCTTGGCGTCCCCTCGCGTCGAATCGCTCCACACCAGGGTGATCAAGATGTGACGAACCGTCAACACCTCGTTAGAGGTACACGCGCGGTTCCCGCGGCGGGGTATGAAATTCCGACGGGCCGTCCGCGGGCCGCTCGGACGCGCAGTCCGAGGTCGATTTCTGCGCGCGGTCGATCTCGCACCAGATCTGTTTGCCCGCTCCCTCGCGCTGCCAGCCCCAGCGGTCGGCCAGCCCGTCGACCAGCTCCAGGCCGCGCCCGCCGGTGTCCTCCCCGCACGCCTGCCGGCGGTTCGGCGCCCGGTCGCTCGCGTCGGCCACCTCGACCCGCACCCCCGGCCCCCCGAACAGCATCCGCAGCACGGCCGGACAGCCCGTGTGCACGACCGCGTTCGTGACCAGCTCGGAGATCAGCAGGATCAGCGTCTCGGCGAGCGGCTCGTCGTCCCCTATGCCCGACCCCGCCAGCCGGGAACGCGCCCACCGGCGGGCCCGGCCGACCTCGGCGGGATCCGCACCGACCTCAAGCTGAACCTGAAGCACCTGCACCGCTCACACCATCCGAACCGGCGGACACTTCGCCTCGCGACAGGACGGGATCACCCGCTGTGATCCCCTTCCGTAGCAGCATGGTTGACATACAGTCACCACAACAAGCGCTTCGGGCATATTCCCGCGCGAAGGTGTGGGCGTGGTGCATACTGTGCGACGCTCGCGCCGCTCAACCGCTCGCATTCGTGGGAGCGTACCGGAGCAGGCCCCCGCTTCCGGGCCGCAATGAGTTGGGCGAAGGACACAAACCGATATCAACTCTCTGTAATCGGACATGCGTCCCGCGTCGTCCTTCCCGTGCCTCCCCATCACCCTGAGCGACGCCCGCCGAGGACCTCCCGCCGACGAGGCCGCCTCCCCGCGTCTCCCCACGCCTTACCCCGCCCGGCCCCCTTGCCACACCTGCCCCGCCTGCCCCGCCGGGCCCAGCAGCTCCTGCGCCAGCAGCTCCTCCGCCTGCGCCGCCGTCCGCCACTGCTCGGCCCGCACCCAGGCCCGCTTCAGGTGCAGGTGCACGTCCGCCTCCCATGTGAAGCCCATCCCCCCGTGCACCTGCAGGCAGTCCCGGGCGCCCCGCACCGCCGCCTCGTCCGCGAGGAGCTTGGCTGCGGCCACCTCGCCCGCGTCCCCCGTCACCGCCGCCGCGTAGACCGCCGTACGGGCCACCTCCGCCCGCACCAGCATCCGCGCACACAGGTGCTTGACCGCCTGGAACGCCCCGATCGGCTGCCCGAACTGCTCGCGCTCGCCCGCGTACCGCACCGCCAGCTCCACCGTCCGCAGCGCGCTGCCGAGCTGCAGTGCGGCCGTCAGCAGCGCCCCTTCCTCCCGGTAGGCGGAGGAGTTGCCCGCCACCGCCACCCGGTGCAGCGGAGTCAGCGGGTCCACCGAACGCACCGGCTCGCCCGCCGGCACCCCGGACGCCCCCAGCACCGCGTCCGCCTCCCCGAGGTGGGCCACCAGCGGCCCGCCCAGGTCGAAGGCGCTCACCACCGCCGTCCCCGCCGCCGCCCCCGGGACCACCCCGGCGGCCAGGTGCGTGGCCACCAGCGGGCCCGGCACCAGCGCCCGTCCGGCCTCCTCGAAGACCAGCACCGCCTCCGGCAGGCCCAGGCCCACACCGCCCTCGGATTCCGGCAGGCGCAGCGCGAAGAAGCCCGCCTCGCCCAGCTCCCGCCACAGCGCGCGGTCCACGCTCGTGCCCGTGTCCACCGACGCCCGCAGCGCCTCGCGTCCGTACCGGCCCGCCAGCAGGTCCCGTACCCCCGCCCGCAGGTCCTTCTGGTCCTCGGTCGGCTGGAAGTCCATGCCCCTCACCGGCCCTTCGGGAGGCCGAGGATCCGCTCGGCGACGATGTTCCGCTGGATCTGCGAGGTGCCCGCCGCGATCGTGTACGAGAGGGAGGAGAGCCGGTCCAGGGTCCACTCCTCCTCCAGGGACAGGCACTGGGCCCCGAGGACCTCCGCCGCCGTGTCGTACAGCTCCTGGCGGGCGTGCGAGTAGGCGAGCTTGAAGACGGAACCGCCGATGCCGGGGACCCCGCCCGCCGATCGCCCGGCCTCGCTGACGTTCCACTGGGTGAGCCGCCACAGCGCGCCGAACTCCCCGTACAGCCGTCCCAGCCTGCGCCGCAGGACCGGGTCGTCCCACCGGCCGTTGGCCTTCGCCGCCCGGGCCAGTTCCCCCAGGGTCCGGCGGCAGGCGACGACCTCGCCGACGAAGGCGGTGCCGCGCTCGAAGGACAGCGTGACCATGGTGACCCGCCAGCCGTCGTTCTCCGCGCCGACCCGGTTGGCCACCGGGACCCGTACCTCGTCGAGGAACATCTCCGCGAACTCCGCCGACCCGGCGAGCGTGCGCAGCGGCCGCACGGTCACTCCCGGCGCGTCCATCGGCATGGCCAGCCAGGAGATCCCCCGGTGCTTGGGCGCTCCGGGATCGGTGCGCACCAGCAGCTCGCACCAGTCGGCGACCTCCGCGTGCGAGGTCCAGATCTTCGACCCGCTGATCACGTAGTCGTCACCGTCGCGCACGGCCCGCGTCCGCAGGGAGGCCAGGTCGGAGCCCGCGCCGGGCTCGCTGAACCCCTGGCACCACACCTCGTCGCCGCGCAGTACGGGCGGCAGCCAGCGCGCCCGCTGCTCCGCCGTGCCCTCGGCGGCGACGGTCGGGCCGGCGTGCAGCAGCCCGACGAAGTTCGCGCCGACGTACGGGGCCCCGGCGCGCTCGGTCTCCTCCAGGAAGATCAGGTGCTGGGTCGGGGTGGCTCCGCGGCCGCCCGCGTCCACCGGCCAGTGCAGGCCCGCGTAACCGGCCTCGTACAGCCTGCGCTGCCAGCCGAGGTCGTACGCGCGCCGGCCCGGCCAGTCGTCGGGGGACGGTGTGGCGGGCAGTTCGGGGAGCACCTTGGCGAGCCATGCGCGCAGCCGGGCCCGGAAGTCCTGCTCCTCCTCGGTGTAGGTCAGGTCCATCAGCGGCTCTTGCGGTGCTGGTCGAAGGACAGGCCGAGCATGCGGATGGCGTTGCCGCGCATCAGCTTGTAGACCGTCTCGTCGTCGAGGCCCTTCACGTGGTCGAGGGCGACCTCCTTGGTGTGCGGGAAGGTCGAGTCCACGTGCGGGTAGTCGGTCTCGAAGGTCGCGTTGTCGCGTCCGACGACGTCGAGGGAGGCGATCCCGTGCTTGTCGCGGAAGAAGCAGCAGAACATCTGCCGGTAGTAGTACGTGGACGGCGGCTCGGGGATCAGGTCGCGGACGCCGCCCCAGGCCCGGTGCTCCTCCCAGACGTCGTCCGCGCGTTCCAGGGCGTAGGGGATCCAGCCCATCTGGCCCTCGCTGTAGGCGAGCTTGAGCGTCGGGAACTTCACCAGGACGCCGCTGAAGAGGAAGTCCATCATCGAGGCCATCGCGTTGTTGAAGCTGAGCGAGGCCTGGACGGCGGGGGGTGCGTCGGGGGAGGCGGCGGGCATCTGGGAGCTGGACCCGATGTGCATGTTGACCACCGTGCCGGTCTCCTGGCAGACGGCGAAGAAGGGGTCCCAGTAGCCGGAGTGGATGGAGGGGAGCCCGAGGTAGGTGGGGATCTCGGAGAAGGTCACGGCCTTCACCCCGCGGGCCGCGTTGCGCCGGATCTCCGCCACCGCCAGGTCGATGTCCCAGAGCGGGATGATGCACAGCGGGATCAGCCGGCCGCCGCTGTCGCCGCACCATTCCTCGACCATCCAGTCGTTGTAGGCGCGGACGCAGGCGAGGGCCACCTCCTTGTCCTGGGCCTCTGCGAAGGTCTGGCCGCAGAAGCGCGGGAAGGTCGGGAAGCAGAGCGAGGCCTCGACGTGGTTGAGGTCCATGTCGGCGAGGCGCGCCTTGGGGTCCCAGCAGCCGCGGCGCATCTCCTCGCGGGTGATGCCCTCCAGGGTCATGTCGTCGCGGTCGAAGCCGACGGCGGCGATGTTGCGCTTGTACGGGAACTTCAGGTCCTCGTAGATCCACCAGTCGGTCGGCGGGCCGTCGGGGTCCATGGTGATGACGTACTTGCCGCCGGTGTAGGCGAGTTCGCCGATGCCGGCGGTGAGCGCCTTGGGGCCGCGGTCGCGGTACTTGGCGGGCAGCCAGACGTCGAACAGGTGCGCGGGCTCGATCACGTGGTCGTCGACGCTGATGATCCGAGGCAGTTCCATGGTCTCCCCAATTCACCGATCTGATGGATCGTCAGAAACAAGCTAGCCCCGCCACCCCTGGACCGACAAGCGCCGGAGCTCTACGCTCTGCGCTTGATCTGACTATCCGTCAGCTATGGGAGGTCTGGGATGACGGACACCGCGACCGCGACAGAACTGAGCCGGTCCCGGACCCTGTGGGAACTGGTCTCCCGCCGGGCCGCGCTGACCCCGGACACCACCGCCCTGGCCGAAGCCGCCGAGGACCCCGCACACGACCGCCGGCTCACCTTCGGTGCACTGCGCGACCGCTCCGAACGCGTCGCCGCCGGCCTCCACGCCATGGGCGTACGCCCCGGCACCGTCGTCGCCTGGCAGCTTCCGACCCGCATCGAGACCGTGCTGCTCTCCGTCGCCCTCGCCCGGATCGGCGCCGTCCAGACCCCCGTCATCCCCTTCTACCGGGACCGTGAGGTCGGCTTCGCCCTGCGCGAGTCCAAGGCCGAGTACTTCGCCGTCCCCGGAACCTGGCGCGGCTTCGACCACACCGCCATGGCCGCCCGCCTCGGCGCGCGCGGCGTCTTCGAGGCCTACGCGGACCTCCCCGACGGCGACCCGGCCGTACTCCCCGCGCCGCCCGCCTCCGGCACCGGGGTCCGCTGGATCTACTGGACCTCCGGCACCACCTCCGACCCCAAGGGCGTCCTGCACACCGACCGCTCCCTGATCGCGGGCGGCTCCTGCCTCGCCCACGCCCTCCACCTGAGCCCGTCCGACGTAGGCTCCATGGCCTTCCCGTACGCGCACATAGGCGGGCCGGACTACCTGGTGATGCTCCTGCTGTACGGCTTCCCCGCGGTGCTCTTCGAGAAGTTCGCGATGCCGGACGCACTGGACGGCTACCGCCGCCACGGGGTCACCGTGGCCGGCGGCTCCACCGCCTTCTACTCGATGTTCCTGACCGAGCAGCGCAAGGCCCCGGACGTCCCCCTCATCCCCACCCTGCGCCTCCTGGCGGGCGGCGGCGCCCCCAAGCCGCCGGAGATCTACCACGCGGTCGTACGGGAGCTGGGCTGCCAGCTGACGCACGGCTACGGCATGACCGAGGTCCCGATGATCACCATGGGCTCCCCGGACGACACCGCCGAGAACCTCGCCACCACCGAGGGCCGCCCCCCGGCGGGCATGTCCATCCGGATCACCTCACCCGAGGGGACCGAGCTGCCCCCGGGCACCGACGGCGAGGTCCGTCTGCGGGGGGAGGCCGTCTGCCAGGGCTACCTGAACCGCGACGGGGCGGCGGACGTCTTCGACCCCGACGGCTACCTGATCACGGGCGACCTCGGTCACCTGACGCGGGACGGCCACCTGGTCCTCACCGGTCGCAGCAAGGACGTCATCATCCGCAAGGGCGAGAACATCTCGGCGAAGGAGATCGAGGACCTCCTCCACCAGCTCCCGGGCATCACGGACGTGGCGGTCATCGGCCTCCCGGACCCGGCCCGCGGCGAACGCGTGTGCGCGGTCGTGGAACAGCCCCCGGGGGCCGCCCCCCTGACCCTCCCCCAGCTGACCGCCTACCTCCGCACCCAGGGCCTGGCCACCCACAAGCTCCCGGAACAACTCGAACTCCTGGAAGCCCTTCCCCGCAACGAGGCCCTGCGCAAGATCCTCAAGTACAAGCTCCGCGAGCGGTACGCGTGACCCTGCGGGCCGGTGGCGCGGGATCCGAGCGCTGCGTCAGTGGCCCCAGGTGACATCAGTGATGTCCGACTTGTCCCGCGGGTCGGACGGGTCCAGCGGAATCGTCACCGTGCCGAAGTCGAAGGCGGAGACGGAGGAATGGCGCGACGGCGAGGGCTCCCCCGTGGCGAACGAATGCGCCACACCCACAGCACAGGCGGCGATGACGGCCGCGGCCGCGGTCTTGGCGATTCGAGTGGCGAGCGTGGACATCGGTTCCCCCTGAGAGCGCAATCACTTCTGTCATGTCCCGGGCACCTGCCCGGTTCCCGGCCGGTTCCCCCTGCCGATGGTCCTACTCTGCTGGGCCGTCAGAACGGGTGGAAGAGGTTCGTGGTGGACGGATCCTGCATCTGCATATCCCGTCCATCGGAGCGCAGGAGCGCGTTCCAGTACTGCGGGACCAGGGCCGCGTCGAAGGACCCCACGTCCACCCCGGCGAGCGAGGGGTGCGCGAGGAGCGCACGGTGACAGACGGCCGACGCGGCCCGCTCCGCGAGGGCGAGTGAGGACGCGGTCAGATAGAAGCCCACGACCGGACCGCCCTCCGCATCGCCGTGTGCACTGACGTGTTCCAGTCCTTCCCCGTCGAGCGCACACCCCAGGAACAGCTCTGCCGCGTCCGGGGGAAGGGAGATGTGATCCGGGGCTCGAAGTCGGACATGCACGAGATACATACGGCCATCCTGGGCAGCGCCCGCCCCCGCAGTACAGGCCGACACAGGGGACTGTTTATGCCAGAACAGAAACCGACCAGGAGGTGCTCCGTGCCTTCATATGGTTCCCTACAGGCGCACGTGTACTAATATCCGGGGGTATCGCCATGCTGGAACTGCTCGGGCTCGACGCCGAGGCCGAACGCGTCTACCGGGCACTGCTCGCCCATCCCAAGGACGGGGTGACCGCACTCGCCCAGCGGCTGGAGCTTCCCGAGAGCGGCCTGCGCGCCTGCCTCGACCGGCTCAGCGGCCTCGCACTGGTCCAGCCCTCGGCCCAGGAAGGCATCGGGTTCCGCGCCCTGAACCCCGAAGACGCCATGGAACTGCTGCTGGCCCGCCAGCAGGCCGAACTGGCCACCCACCAGCAGAAGGTGGAGGCTTCCCGGGCCGCCGCCGCGCAGCTCATCGCCGAATGCTCGGCGATGCGTCCACGCGGCGCCACCGCCGGCGCCGAGAGCCTGCAAGGGCCGGAGGAGATACGCGACCGGCTGGCCCGGCTGGCCGCCAACACCCGCCACGAGATCATGACGTTCGCGCCCGGCGGGGCCCACAGCGCCGCCGACCTCGAAGCCAGCCGCGGCCCCAACGCCGCTCTCCTGGACCGGGGCATCACCATGCGCACCGTCTACCTCGACAGCGTCCGCAACCACCAGCCCACCCTCGACCACGTGGACTGGCTGCACCGCCACGGCGGACAGGTCCGTACCGCTCCCACCCTTCCGGTGCGGATGATCATCTCGGACCGCCGTGAGGTCGTCCTCCCGCTCGACACCAACGACGCCCAGACCGGCGCGGTCGTCCTCACCTACGAGGGCACCATCGCCGCACTGTGCGCCCTGTTCGAGAGCGTCTGGCAGAGCGCCAACCCGCTGGGCACCGCCGTGGAACGCAACATGGACGGACTGACCCGCCAGCACCGGGAGTCCCTCCACCTGCTTCTCCAGGGCCTCACCGACGAGGCCATCGCCAAACGCCTCGGTGTCTCCCCGCGTACCGCCCGCCGCATCGCCGCCGAACTCATGGAGGCCCTGGAGGCCCGCAGCCGCTTCCAGGCCGGCGCGCACGCCGTCCAGAACGGCTGGCTCCCCGCCACCCGCGTCTGAGTCCCGCTCCGCCCCCCTCCCCCCTTTCCCGGCCCCTTCACGAAAAGCCGCGTCCCGTCCGGACGCGGCTTTTCGTCGTTCGGTGACCCTTTTTCCCGCCGCGCCGCAGGTGGAGGTGGACGGGATATGCCAGTGCAGTTTCCGTCCACCGGAAAGCCCTTCCAGTGATCCTCGGGCACCGGCAGAGTAGAGGCATCGGCAGGGAGAACCGGCCGACACCGGCGAAACCGGGGGGCCGTAAAGGGAATCCCGGAAAGCCTTCGCTCCACACCTATGCCACATCCGGACAAGGAGGTGAAAGAAATGATCGACATCCAGGACATCGAGGTCATGGCCGAGGCCCTGACCTGCGGCAGCTACAACAAGGGCTGAGCCTGCGCAGGGTGATACCTGCCCGGCGCACGTACGGCCGACGCATCGCACACAGGTGAGGGGGTGAAAGAAATGATCGACATCCAGGACATCGAGGTCATGGCCGAGGCTCTGACCTGCGGCAGCTACAACAAGGGCTGAGTAATTGTGCGGGCGCGCTCCGAATTCGGAGCGCGCCCGCGCCGTACGCGGAAACAGGGGGGAGAGGAAAAGAAATGCAGGCGACGGTTCAGCCGGTCCACAACGACTTCCTGCGAGTGGGTGGGGCGTTCACTCCGGGGTTTCTCGACCCCGACCCGGCCAGGAGGCTCGCCCTCGTCGGCGAAAGCCCCTTCCTGGAGTTCGGCTTCAACGAGTGGCGGAAATGGGAGAGCCTCGACGAGGTGCCGGCCATCCCGGAATTCTCCCTCCACCTGGGGCGTACGGCGATCTGCGAAGGCCCGCGTGAACAGGCCCGCTACATCGACTACGTGATGGAGCAGTCGGCCACCCGCCGCAACAAGCCGACGTCCATCGGGGTGCACGTCACCGGCGACCGGGCCCTGGGCGGCGGATCCTTCGGACTCCACTCGTACTTCACCGGCACGAAGGAGGAAGAGGACCGCGCCGTCCGCTTCCTCACCGACCTCCACCGGACCTCGGGCCTGCCCGTCTGGGTGGAGAACGCCAACTGCTACTCCGCCTCCGCCCGGGGCATCCTGGACGCCTGGCAGGCGGTGACCCGCATCTGCGAGAACACCGGGTCCGGCCTCATCGTCGACCTGGCCCACCTCTACATCGACGCCGTCAACTGCGGCGTCCCCGTGGAGGTGCTGCTCGGCGCGGTCCCCTGGTCCCAGGTGGTCGAACTGCACCTGTCGGGCGTACGCACGGGACGGGACGGCACCCTCCACGACGGCCACTCCGAGGCCGTCCACGAAGGCGTTTGGTCCCTGCTGGACACCGTGGTGAGCCAGCGGCTGATCATCGAGACCGAGCCCGTCACCGTGATCGTCGAACACGCGGACATCACCTGGACGGACCGTCCGGACCAGTACTACGCCGACTTCGCCCGGGCCGCGTCGTTCCTGGAACGGCACCGGCAGGCAGGCATCGCGGGAGCCGCGGACACGGAGCCCCACGACTACGGCGTCCCCTACTGCCGCGCCTACCTCCGCCAGCTGTGCAAGGGCTGGATCCCGGGCCTCGCGGAGGCCTCCGAACAACGCGGCCTGTCCTACGTCGACCTGTTCGACCAGTGGGTGGACGACGTCCGCGCCCGCGGCAAGCGCATCGTCCTCAACCTCGACGAAATACCCCCGGCCGAACGCCCTGCGGCCGTCAGCGCCCCCCAGGACCTGCTGGCCTACGCCAAGGAGAAGCTGCGCTGATGCTGATCGGTGTCAATGTGACCTCGCCGGACACCCTCGAAATGGCCTGCCGGCTGCGCGACTCGGGACACATCGACTTCGTCGAGGTCCTGATCGACGGCTTCGCCCACCTGGACCCGAAGGAGTTCCGCCGCACCGTCGGTGACCTCCCGGTCGGCTGCCACATCATGCTCTCCCGGTTCCTGGACCCGGACCGGGCACGCCTCGACCACTACCTGGACCTGGTGAACCGGTGGCAGGAGGACTGCGGCCTGCTCTACGTCAGCGACCACATCGCCCACTTCTCCCACAACGGCCAGCCGCTGCCCGTCGCCCTGGAGGTGGACTACACCGCCTGGCAGCCCGTGATCGACTCCGTTCGCGCATGGCAGGACCAGCTCGGCACCACCCTCGCCGTGGAGAACTTCCCCTCGCAGGCGCCCTCCGGCATCCCGCAGGCCCGCGCCTACGCCGAGCTCACCGAAGCGACCGGATGCGAAGTCCTCATGGACGTGTCCAACGCCATGGTCGCCCAGCTCAACACCGGGCAGCCCGCAGCCGCGTGGGCGGACGTCCCGGGCGTGGGCCGCAGGTTCCACCTGGCCGGCTACAGCCCCTCCCCGGCAGCCCCCTCGCTCGTCGTCGACAGCCACGACGGCCCCGTCAGCGACGACACCCTCGACCTGGTGACCTTGTTCGCCGGCCGCGCCGCACCCGACGCCACGCTCGTCGTCGAACGCGACGCCAACCACGACCTGGACGAATGGAGAACGGACCTTGACCGCACGCGCGCCGCAGTCGTCGCGGCTCAGCGCCTGCATCAGCCCCACCGCACGTGACTCCCTCACCCCGGGATCCCGTGACCGGCTGATCGCCCAGGAAGCACTCCGCATCCGCTGGCACCAGCTCTTCGACCGCATCCCGCAGCTGGCCGGACGCCTGCCGGACACCACCGACCTCTACGAGGCCTTCCTGGAATGGGCGGTGGCCGCCGGCAGGCGGCTGGACTGGCGCATGCACCTGCACTTCCTCGAATTCCTGAACGGCGAAGGCATCGCCCTCCAGCCGCAGGACCACATCGAACTGCTCGCAGCCTCGGCCGCCCGCTGGTTCGCCTCACCGGAGCACCGGCAACGAGGCCTGGCCCTCACCACCGCGACCACCACCCCCAAGGTCGTCGTGGCGCTGAAGGGACACTCGCCCCTGGAACGCGGCCGCGTGAAACTCGCCGAGGTGCCGGGGCTGGAGCCCACACCGGGCATCCGGTGGTCGCTCTCCCGTTCCGGCGACTTCGCCTCCCTCACCTGGAGCCCGCTGTGACCGGCGCGACCACCCCCACCCCGTCGCTGGGCCGACGCGTCCTCGCCCTGATGGGCCCCATGGTGGTGGCGTCCGTCATGGGCCAGGCCATCGCCCAGACCGATCTGTGGGTGATCAGCACCCTGGGCGAGCAGGCCGTGGCCGCCGCGGCCGTACCGCAGCGCCTGCTCCTCCTCGACTCGATCACCGCCATGGCCATGGGCCCCGTCGTCGGGCTGTCCGTGGCCGGGGCCGTATCCGCCCACGCCCGCCGGCGCGCGGTGCAGGGCGGGCTGGTCGGTGCCACGGCCGCCGGGCTGCTCATCGCGGCAGCCGGCCTGGCCGTGCTGCCGTACCTCGTGGACGCCCTGGTCGCCGCACCGGCCATCCGCGACCACACCCGGTCGGCCCTCTGGTGGCTGCTGATCGCCACCCCGGTCCGCCTCGCGCAGTTCGTCGGCGCCATGGCGCTCTTCGCGCTCCGGCGATCCCGCCCCCTCCTCACCCTGTACGCCGTCGCCGTCGTCGCCAACGCCGCACTCGACCTGTTCTTCGTGCACGGACTCGGGCTCGGTTTCGCCGGCGCCTACGCCGCCACCTCCGTCATCGCCGCCCTCGAATGCGCCGTCACCGTATGGCTGCTGCGTGACCACCTCTCCGTCCCCCTCCGGCTCCGCGACAGCGCACGCTGGCTGCGCCAGGTGGCGCGCAGCATGCTCACGGAATGGGGGCACATGCTCTCGGTGATCGGCTTCGAACTGCTCCTGGTCCTCACCCTGACCCTCAACGCCTCCTGGGCGGACCGGCTCGCCGCGTTCTCCGCGGGAGCCGTGCTCACCGCGACGCTCCTCATCCCGATCACGGCGCTGGTCAACGCGACCGGCATGGTCTGCAAGGACGCGGTCCCCTCACCCCGGGAATGGCGGCACCTGCATCGACGCGTCCTGGCCGCATCCGCGGGCGTCTGCGTACTCGTCGCGGGCACGGCCTGGACGGTGCTGCCCGGGCTCTACGGCCTCCACGGCCCGGCCGCGACGTGGTTCACCTGGCTGATGGTCGGACAGGCCGTCGCCTTCCCCTTCCGTCTCCTGGCCGCCATCGCCGAAGGCCGGCACAAGGCCGCCGACCGCTTCGGCGTGGTGCTGCGCCTGCGTGTGCTCCAGGAGTTCGGCATCGCCCTGCCCGTCTTCCTCGCGGGCCTGCTGACGGACAACGCGGCCCTCGCCTGGTCGGGCATCGCGCTGGGCTGCGCGGTCAACCACTGGCTGCTGCACTCCGCCGCCACCGCACCACGGCGTACGCCTGCCCCGTCCTTCGGCATCCGTCACGCCGATCAGCGGTGACCGGCCCGCCGTCGGCGCCGACGGGTACGAGGAGGCCCCGTACCCCCGGCCCCGCCTCCTACAGCCTGCTCAGTGACGCCGCCGCGAACAGGACGTCGCGGATCGCCTCGCGGTCACCGTGCTGGCCCACCGCCGCCTCCTCCGGGGAGATGTGCCCGGCGGCCAGCTGACAGAACTCGATGCCGTCCAGGGCGATCTCCGCCACCGTGCGTTCCGGCGACGGCTTCGCTCCCGGCGAGTCCAGCGCGATGTCCCAGCCACCGCCGCCCGAACCCTCGATCTCCAGGTGCAGGGTCCGCCCGGGCGCACCCGCCGCGACCAGGCCCCGCGCCGGGGCCGCCAGTCCGGCGCGTCTGCGCTGCGCCAGCGCGCCCGGCAGGAGCCGCGCCGCCGGGTCGATCATCCGGTGCAGGTGCGGGCCGGCCGGCGGCTCGTACGGGTAGTCCACCGCCTCCGCGATGTCCCACGCGTGCACCCAGCACTCGAAGGCCCGTTCCAGGAACGCGTCCCCGAGCGGCAGCGCGAAGCCGCCGTAGTCCACCGCCAGCTCGGCGACTCCCCGGCCGGCGAAGGAGACCGTACGCACCAGCGTGTGGCCCTGTTCCCGCCACGGGTCGCGGACCTGCCGCGTGACCGGGTACGGAGTCGCACCCCAGAAGTGCTCCGTCCGCACGGTCGGCCCGCCCTTCGGCGCGTCCGGACCCAGCGGGTCGTCGAGCCCCAGCGCCGAGGCGATCAGCCCGTCCACGGTCAGCAGATGGCCGATCACCCCCGCCACCGTGGTCCGGTGCGACCGCCGCCGCTCCTCCTCGAACCACTTGAGCCGCACCGGGGTGTGCCACTCCGAGTCCCCGAAGTCCTGCAGCAGCGCGTCGAGCCGCGCGGTCTCCGTGTCGTACGGACTCGCCCACACCGGCACCGGAATGCGGGCCGGCCTCTTGCCCAGGCAGTCTTCCAGGACGCGCGAGCGCAGCAGCGGTTTCAGGTCGAGGTTCTCCTCCGGGTGCAGCAGCCCCACCGCGTCGCGCAGCCGCAGCGCCTCCTCCGCGCAGGGCGCGCACTCGGTGAGGTGGTCCTCCACCGCCTGGGTCTCCTCGGCCGAGCAGGCCGCCAGCGCCCACGCCCCGAGCAGGGACTTCAGCACGGCGTGCGAAGGCGGAGGCGGCACCTCGGCCGGCGGTGGCGGCGGCATCGACCGCGGCGCATGGCCCGGGTCGAGGTCGTCCGCGGCCCCGCGCGGACCCGGTATCCGCGGCGGGCCGCCGGGACGCGCGTATCCGTCATCGGGCGACCGGGGAGGGCCGCTCATCGAGGCGTTCCATATCCGGACCGGGCGGTTTCCTCCTGCGGGAGGGCGTTGGCGGTCGACAGCAACTGCAGCCCGAGCCGCAGCCTGCGCCGCGCCTCGTCCTCACTGATCTGCAGGTCGGCGGCGGCCTGTCGGTAGTCGCGCCGCTTGAAGTAGGCCAGTTCCAGCGCGGCGCGCAGGGGTGCGGGCATCGAGGTGACGATGTAGTCGGCGCGGGCGGCCGCGTTGGCGCTGCGCACCTTCTGCTCCAGCTCCTCGCGTGAGCCGCGGCCCAGCTCGGCCTGGCGCAGCCGGGCCACCGCCTGGCCCTGGGTGATCCGGGCGACCCAGGAGCGCATGGAGCCCTGCTTGGGGTCGTAGGCGTCCGGGTTCTCCCAGATGTAGCCGAAGACCTCGCGGGTGATCCGGTCCGCCGCCTTCTCGTCGCCCAGCACCCGGTGCGCCAGGCTGTGCACGAGCGAGGCGAAGCGGTCGTACAGCTCCCCGAGCGCGGCAGCCTCGCCACGGGCAAGTCGCTGCTGCATGCGACGGTCCCAGCGCGGTGGTGCGTCCTTCGGCATGAATGCCCCCAGCCGTGTGTCGACTCAACGAATGTAGTGGGCACATGGCAGATCGCGCCTGTTTTGCAAGAACCTCACCCTGGAAGTGCGCCCTGCGTGATAGGGGCGTGGCAGGGCGTGAACGGTGGTACGCCCGACGGCACATGGGGACAGGTGTACGCGCCCCACCGCGCTCCCCGTGCGCGGGTTCGATGCGGCCGCCTCCTCGACCACTTCGCTTAACGCTCAGGCCACATAGGGCTTACGCTCCTGCCTTGTCTTGATCTGAACCCCACTGCACATGTGAAGGCGGAACGCCGAAATGGACAGCGCAGAATACGAGCGCAAGATCGCCGCCCGATTCGCCACCTTCGACCAGGACGGGTCCGGCTATATCGACCGGGAGGACTTCAGCGCGGCCGCGAAGGCCGTCCTGGCCGAATTCGGCACCACCGCCCGGTCGGACAAGGGCCAGGCCGTCTTCGCGGGCGCCGAGGCCTTCTGGCAGGGAATGGCCGGCATCGCGGACGTCGACGGGGACCAGCGGGTGTCCCGCGAGGAGTTCATCACCGGGGCCGCGAAGCGGTTGCGCGACAACCCGGAGCGGTTCGCGGAGATCGCGCGGCCGTTCCTGCGGGCCGTGATCGCCGTGGCGGACGAGGACGGCGGCGGCGCGACGCCACCGAACGCGGCCCGGGTGCTGCGCGTCCTGGGCACCGCCCCGGAGCTGGCCACCCAGGTGGCGGCGGCCCTGGACGCGGACCGCGACGGCCGCATCTCGGAGGACGAGATCCTGGCGGCCTTCGCGGGCTACTGCGGCGTGGAGGCCCCCGACGCGTAACGCCTGCGGCGCGCTCGGCGCCTCCAGCCCCGCCGGCGTTTGAGGCGCGGGGTCTGGGGCGGCGCCCCAGGAAGCCGGGCCGCAGGGGCCGGATACCGGTGTGAGGCGCGGTGGGCCCGTGCGGGCCGGCTGCTGGGGGCGCTGCCCCCAGACTCCCGCGCCTCGAACGCCGGCGAGGCTGTGTCGGCTACGCGAAGACGACCGTGCGGGCACCGTTGAGCAGCACACGGTGCTCGCTGTGCCACTTCACCGCCCGCGCGAGCGCCTGACACTCCACGT
Source organism: Streptomyces xanthophaeus (assembly GCF_030440515.1). Lineage (GTDB taxonomy): Bacteria > Actinomycetota > Actinomycetes > Streptomycetales > Streptomycetaceae > Streptomyces > Streptomyces kutzneri. Next base: position 4,653,109 of record NZ_CP076543.1, on the reverse strand, counting down.
CCCGTCCGATCGCCACCAGCTGGTCCGGCGTCACCTCGTGGCCCACCCGCTCGACCTCCTGCTCGATGATCGGCCCCTCGTCGAGGTTCGCCGTCACGTAGTGCGCGGTCGCGCCGATCAGCTTCACACCTCGCGCATGCGCCTGGTGGTACGGCTTCGCGCCCTTGAAGCTCGGCAGGAACGAGTGGTGGATGTTGATGATCCGTCCGCTCAGCTCCGTGCACAGCTTGTCCGACAGCACCTGCATGTAGCGCGCCAGGACCACCAGGTCGACGTTCTCGGCGCGCACCAGCTCCAGCAGCTGCGCCTCCGCCTCCGCCTTGGTGTCCTTCGTGACGGGGATGTGCACGAACGGGATGTCGTAGGAGCCGACCAGTTCGGCGAAGTCGGTGTGGTTGGAGACCACGGCCGCGATCTCGACCGGCAGGGCGCCGATCCGCGTGCGGAACAGCAGGTCGTTCAGGCAGTGCCCGAACTTGGACACCATGAGGATGATCCGCATGCGCTCCTCGGAGCGGTGGATCTGCCAGTCCATCTTGAAGGAGTCGCCGATCGCGGCGAAGCTGGCGCGCAGCTTCTCGACCGTCACCGGGGGCTCGGCCTCGAAGTGCACCCGCATGAAGAAGAGTCCGGTCTCCCGGTCTCCGAACTGCTGGCTGTCCACGATGTTGCATCCGGTCATGAAGAGGTAACTCGACACGGCATGCACGATGCCCTGCTTGTCGGGGCAGGACATGGTCAGGACGTACTGGGGCTGGGCCTGGGCCTCGGTGTGCGGGTCGCTCATGACCGCACAGCCTTTCACACCGCGCGGGTGAGGATCTTCAGCACATCGAGCGATGCGGGTCGCACGTCGGGGTCGTCCCCGTCGGCTTCCGCCAGTCGTACGTGCGCCTCGCGCGCGGCACGTACCGCCTCGGGCCACGCGTGGTGCTCCAGGTAGGCGGAGACGGGGGCGTCGGGCCCGACCTGGTGGAGGATGCGGAGCACCCGCAGCACGGCGAGGTCGACGACGGCCGCCTCCTGCGAGTCCCGGAAGATCGTGCCGACGTACTTCTCGGCGGACCAGCTGTCGAGCCAGGTGTCCTCGACGAGCCGGTACACGGCGTCGGTGATGTCGCCGTACGCCTCGTCGCCGGTCAGCCAGGTGTCCTCGTGGAAGACCGGATCGGAAAGCATGTGCAGGGCCGAGCGCACGTTGCTGCGCCAGCGCCACCACGGCATGTCGTTGAGGGGCATGCCGCCCATGGTGGAGGAGCGGCCACCGCGTCGGGAAGAGTTCTTCGAACCTTGGGCGAATGTCACGCTTTCGATCGTACGTTCCTGTTCGGTGCGATCTTGAAGCGCCCATGGGGACCGCACCCCCGTAATTCACCTGGGCGTCACCCGATGTTGTGTCCATCTCACTCGACAGTTACCGGTGGGGCGGAATGGTGCATGGACATGACCATCTCGCGACGCGCCGTATCCCGCTCCCGCACCTTCGTGGCCACGGCGATGGGTGCGTGTCTCATCGCCGGGTGCGGGGTACTCCCCGGCGGTTCGGGGGGCTCCGGGGGAACCGTCACCGTCATGACTTTCGCCCCTGAAGAGACCAAAGCGACCAACATGCCTGGAATGACCGGCATGGCCAAGGCGTACGAGCGCTGGGTGAACTCCAAGGGCGGGATCAACGGTCACAAACTGCGCGTACTGACCTGCAACGAGAAGAACACGCCCTCCGGCGCCGCCGACTGTGCCCGCAAGGCCGTCGCCGAGAAGGCCGTCGCCGTCGTCGGCTCCTACAGCCAGCACGGACGCGCCTTCATGGCCCCGCTGGAGGCGGAGGGCATCCCCTTCATCGGCGGCTACGGGGTCTCCTCCGAGGAGTTCCAGTCCCCCCTGTCGTACCCGGTCAACGGCGGCCAGCCCGTCCTCATCGCCGGCGCCGGCCACCAGCTGAGCCGCGCCTGCAACCAGGTCGCCCTGGTCCGCCCGGACACCCTCGCGGGCGACACCCTGCCGGTCCTGCTCAACGCCGGACTGCGGGCCAACAAGATGACGGACGCCTCCGACATCCGGGCCGCCGAGGACTCCGCCGACTTCGGGCCGCAGGCCCGCGAGGCGCTCGCGCACACCAGCGGCACCGGCAAGGAGAAGGAGAAGGAGAAGGGCTGCGTGACCGCCGTCCTCGGCGAGCGCACCGAGACCTTCTTCGACGCCTTCCGCCGGACCGACGCCCAGCGCAAGAAGCCGCAGATCTCCTCCGTCCTGGGCAGCGTCAGCCAGTCCCTGGTGGACCGCACGGGCGGCAAGGAGAGCCCCTTCGAGGGCGCCTACCTCACCAGCTGGTACCCGGTGGCCGCCGATCCCCTGTGGGAACCCATGCGCAAGGTGGTCTCCGAGTTCGCCTTCGGCGACGACACCGTCGACCCCGACGACAGCGGGGCGCAGACCACCTGGATCGCGTACACCGTGCTCAGCGAGATCCTCAAGCGCCTCAAGGAGGACGAGCCCGTCACCGGCCGCGTGGTCAAGCGCGCCCTGAACGAGGCGCAGCCGGTCAACACCGGAGGCCTCACCCCGGACCTGAGCTGGCGCTACCAGGACATGCGCGCCGTCGCCGGCTTCCCCCGCATCGTCAACGGCCGGGTCACCTTCCAGATCGTGCAGGCGGGGCGGCTCGTCGCGCAGCCCGGCGAGCAGTCCCTGGACATGACCCCGACCCTGGTGACGGCCCCGCCCATGGCCTGATGCGGCAGCAGGTCAGAGCTGGGACTTGTCCCGCTTGGTGAGGCCGTACTTGCCGGCGATCGTGTTCCACAGGGTCGCGGCGGACTCCTTGGCCTTCGTCGCCTCTCCGCTCGACTTGTTGCCCTCGGAGGCGTTCTTGGTGGCCTTGGCCTTGCCGTCCTTGCACTTGTCGTCGTCCACGTCGTCCGCCCAGGCCGCGTAGCTGTTGTCGGCGTCCGCGGAGGACTGCCAGGCCTTGGTCAGGGACGCGGACAGCTTCGCGTGGTCCGGGAGCTGGTCCAGCTTCAGCTCCTGGAGGCGGGTGACGAGCTCCTCGCGCTGGCGGGCCGCGTCGCGCAGGTCGGCGGCCGCCTGGTCGAGGTTGCTGCAGCCCTTGATGTCCTCCACGGCCTTGATCACCGCGGCCCGGCTGTCGTTGCTGTCCGCGAGGAGCTTGTCCAGCTGGACGGCCTGCGGGCGGGCCGGGTCGACGGGGGCCACGCCGCCGGGGGCGGCGGGGTCACCGCTCGCGGTCGGGGCGGCGGCGACCGCGCCGGGGTCGTTGTTCTGCGGCTTGTCGTCGGCGAGCAGCGAGCCGACGCCGAGCCCGACGACGGCCAGGCCGATGACCACCGCGCCGATGATCGCGGGCGAGACCTTGCGCGCGGGCTCCGGGGGCGGCGGGGACGGGGCGTACTGCTGCTGCGGGTGCGGCTGCTGGTACTGCGGCTGCGGCGGCGGCTGCTGGTACTGGGGCTGCTGCGGGCGGGGCGGCTGGGGGCGCGGCGGCGGCTGGCGCAGCACGGGGTCCTGGACCGGCGGCAGGTGCTGGGTGTGCCCGGCGGAGTCGTCGCCCCGGAAGAGCCCGTCGAACCCGTCCACGGCGCGGTCGGCGGGGACGGGCGGTATGTACTGCGTCGCCGCGTCCTCGTGCGCGGGAGCGGCCGGGACCGGCGGGATGTACTGCGTCGCCGCCTCGTCGTGCCCGGGGGCCGCCGGGACCGGCGGAATGTACTGCGTCGCCGCCTCGTCGTGCCCGGGAGCGGCCGGGACCGGCGGAATGTACTGGGTCGCCGCTTCGGGCAGCGGGGGGTAGCCGTAGCCGTGCGGGTCCCCCGGCCCCTCGTAGCCGGGCCCCACCACATGCCCGGGCGCGGCCTCCGGGCCGGGATAGGCCTGCGGATAGCCGTACGCGGCCCCGGGCTGCTGCGGCGGCTGCTGCTGTTGCTGCTGCTGCTCGTACGGCTGCGGGTGCAGCTGTTGTGGCTGCTGCTGCTGCTCCGGGTACGCCGGGTATCCGGACGCCGGGTCCGGACCCCACGGGGCACCCGGCTGGGGGGCGCCCCCTTGTCCGCTCTGCGTCACCGGGACTCCTTCTCCGACTCGCCCGACCCTACGGAACCGTCAGGTCACGCTACCCCGTCACGCACCGCCACGGTGAGAGCACCCCGAAGCCCGTCCGGCCCCGCCCCGGGGATGTCCTGCCGATCAGGCCGGGCCCGCGGCGCCCGACCGACCGCACACCCTCCCTACGCCGTCACCTCCAGCCGCGCCGCGAACTCCCGCACCGCCGCCTCCTCCCGGTACGGCTCCAGCCGCGCCCGGAAGTCGTCCAGGTACTCCACGCCCCGGTTCGAGCGGAGCCCCTCCAGCAGTTCCGCCGCCTGCGTCGCCGTCAGGCAGGCCTGTTCCACCTCCCGCTGCTGCACCTGCGCCGCCGCCAGCAGAAGCAGCCCGATGGCCCGGCGGCGCGCCTTGCCCGCCGGCATGCCCCGCAGGGCCTCCTCCGCCCGCCTGGCCGCCGCGTCCGCCTGGCCCAGGTCCCGGTGGCAGTGCGCCAGCTCGTCCGCGAGGTACGCCGCGTCGAAGTGACGGATCCACACCGGGTCGTCACCCGACTCCGGCTCCGCCCGCTCCAGCGCGCTCACCGCCCGCCCGGACAGCACCGCCGTCGCCCGGGTGTCCCCGAGCAGCGCGTGCCCGCGCGCCTCGGCCGCGTAGAACATGGCCTCGACCCGCGGCGTGACCTGCCCCCGCGTCCCCTCCTGGGCGGCCCGCGCCAGCTGCGCGATCTCCCGCGGGTTGCCCAGTTCGGCGGCGAGATGGCTCATGGACGCCGCGAGCACGTAGCCCCCGTACGCCCGGTCCCCCGCCGCCTGGGCGAGGCGTAGCGCCTGGATGTAGTACCGCTGGGCCAGGCCCGGCTGGCCCGTGTCCACCGCCATGTAGCCGGCCAGCTCGGTCAGCCGGGCCACCGCCGCGAACAGGGCCCGCCCGACGGGTTCCCGGTAGGAGCCGCCGATCAGCCCGGACACCACGGAGTTGAGGTAGTGCACGACCACCGGCCGGACGTGCCCGCTGCCGAAGCGGTGGTCGAGGTCCTTCAGGGCCTCGGTGGTCGCCCGGACCGCCTCCACGTCCGGCATGCCGACCCGCGAGCCGCCGCTGCGGGCGACCTGGGTGTCGGCCCCGGTGATCAGCCAGTCGCGGCTCGGCTCGACGAGCGCGGAGGCGGCCACGCTGGAGCCCGCGAGGAAGTCGCGGCGGCCGACGTCACTGCGCCACAGCTCGCAGACCTGCTCGATGGCGCCGATGACGGTCGGGGAGAACTGCAGGCCGACGCCGGAGGCGAGGTTCTTCCCGTTGGCCATGCCGATCTCGTCGATGGTGACGGTCCGGCCGAGCTTGCGCCCGAGCGCCTCGGCGATGATTCCGGGAGCCCGGCCCCGCGGCTGCTGGCCGCGCAGCCACCGGGCCACGGAGGTCTTGTCGTAGCGGAGATCGAGGCCGTGTTCGGCCCCGCACATGTTCACGCGCCGGGCGAGCCCGGCGTTGGAGCACCCGGCTTCCTGGATGAGCGCCTGCAGCCGTTCGTTCGGCTGGCGGGCGACGAGAGGCCTGGCTGCCATGAAAACCCCCTGCTGACCGCGGGTGATCCGTTGGAATGATCACTTCCCGCCTGATGTGCGGAGAATCTTCCGCTCTGCGTCGTGTCGCTACCCAACTCCGGCGCCCCGGCCTCCTACGCGCCCCCACGCGTGCATCAGTGCGCCCCGTATGCAGGATCGATGCTCCGCCCGCCGCCTGGTTTACGCCCGTAACCCCGGGTGACCCGAGGAGTTGTGATGGGCGTGGAAGAGACCATCGGAGTCACGGAGACCGCACCCATCCCCAAGCAGCGCGGCGAGCAGCTGCTGGACCATGCCGTGCGGTACGCGGAAGAACGGCACTGGGATGTCTTCGCCGGCACCTGGTTGGAGCCCGGGGACGGCCGCGAGCTGTGCTCCTGCGGGGCGGCGGACTGCCCGGCTCCCGGCGCCCACCCGGCGGTGAAGGACTGGGCGGCCCAGGCCACCGGCAGCGCGGTGCAGGTCCGGCGGATCTGGGCGAAGCACCCGCAGGCCTCGATCCTGCTGCCGACGGGCCGGACGTTCGACGCGCTCGACGTGCCCGAATCGGCCGGGTTCCTCGCGCTGGCACGGCTGGAGCGGATGGAGCGCACCCTCGGACCGGTCACCCTCACGCCCGACCACCGGATGCTGTTCTTCGTCCTGCCCGGCGCCGGTGTCAAGGTGCCCGACCTGGTGCGCAAGCTGGGCTGGCCGGCCGCCACGATCGACCTGGTGGCGCGGGGCGAGGGCGAGTACGTGGCCGCGCCCCCCACCCGCTTCGGCGGCCGGGGCTCGGTCCAGTGGGCGCGCCGGCCCACGCCGGCGAACCGGTGGCTGCCCGACACGGAGGAGCTGATCGACGCGCTGGCGTACGCGTGCGGCAGCGAGGCCGCGGCGGAACGCAAGCGCCGCCAGGGCTGACTCCGGAGCCCGGGACTCGGAGCCCGGAGCCCGGAGCCCGGAGCCCGGCACCCCAGGACTCGGAACTCGCCTGCCGGACCTGCGGAATCAGGGCGAAAACTGATGACATAAGTAACTGCTCAGGCCTCTCCCCCTCCTCCTATGGTGAAGAAGGAACGACCAACGGGGACGTAAAACGGGAGGCGGGCGCATGCCGGACCAGGGCGATGCGACGGGTGGAACGTACGGGACGGGTGGCGCGCGATCCGCGCCGCCCGCCGTGCGGGTGGAAGGTCTGTGGAAGCGGTTCGGCGACCAGGTGGCCGTCGCCGGGATCGACCTGGAGCTGCCCGCCGGGCAGTTCATCGGTCTCGTGGGCCCGAACGGCGCCGGCAAGACGACCACGCTGTCGATGGTGACCGGACTGCTGCGCCCGGACATGGGGCGGGTCCACGTCGCGGGGCACGACGTGTGGGCGGACCCGACCGAGGTGAAGGCGCGCATCGGCGTACTGCCCGAGGGTCTGCGGCTCTTCGAGCGGCTGTCGGGGCGCGAACTGCTCGGCTACATGGGCCGGCTGCGCGGGCTGCCGGGCGAGGAGACCGACAAGCGGGCGACCCAGCTGCTGGACGTCCTCGACCTCGCGGGCTCGCAGCACAAGCTGGTCGTGGACTACTCGACCGGCATGCGCAAGAAGATCGGCCTGGCGGCGGCGCTGCTGCACAACCCCGAAGTGCTCTTCCTGGACGAGCCGTTCGAGGGCGTCGACCCGGTGTCGGCGCAGACCATCCGCGGGGTGCTGGAGCGCTACACGGCCTCCGGCGCCACGGTCATCTTCTCCTCCCACGTGATGGAGCTCGTCGAGTCGCTGTGCGACTGGGTGGCCGTGATGGCCGCCGGCCGGATCCGCGCCGCGGGCCCGCTGGCCGACGTACGCGGCTCCGCGCCCTCGCTGCAGGCCGCCTTCCTCGAACTGGTCGGCGCCCACGGGCGCGACGCGGCCGGAGACTCGCTGGAGTGGCTCGGCGGCGGCTCCGGGGCGGGATCGCGATGACCTCGCCCGCCAACCCGGCCGCCGGACCGGCCGGCACAGTGACCACACCCGCCACCAGCTCCACGGGGACCCCCGGGGCCGCAGGGGCCGCAGGGGCCGCAGGGATCTCGTCCGTCGCGTCGGTCCCGCTGACCCCGGTCTTCGTCCGCCTCAAGCTGTCGCTGCTGCGCAACGGCCTGAAGGGCTCCTCCAAGCGCAAGGCCGCCTACTTCTCGACGCTCGCCTTCGCCCTGGTCGTCGGCTTCTTCGTGACGCTCGGCCTGGCCCTGCTGCACGGGAACGCCCACGCCGGCACGGCCGTCGTCCTGCTGGCCGCGATCCTGGCCCTCGGCTGGGCCTTCATGCCGCTGTTCTTCCCCACCGGGGACGAGACCCTCGACCCGAGCCGGCTGGTCATGCTGCCGCTGCGCCCGCGTCCTCTCGTACGGGCCCTCCTCGCCTCCTCGCTGGTCGGCATCGGACCGCTGTTCACGCTGTGCCTGGCCATCGGCTCCGTACTGGCCGTCGCCCGCGGCGCCGCCGGCGCGGTGGCCGCCGTGGTGGCCGCGCCCCTGCTGGTGCTCGGCTGCGTGACCCTCGCGCGGGCGGTTGCCACGGCCAACGTGCGGCTGCTGACCAGCCGCAAGGGGCGGGACCTGGCCGTGCTCAGCGGCCTGCTGATCGCGGTGGGCGGGCAGCTGGCCAACTTCGCCAGCCAGAGCCTGTTCCAGGCGGGCGGCCTGGCCTCCCTGGAACCCGTCGAGGCCGTGGTGCGCTGGCTGCCGCCGGCGACCGCCGTCGCCATGGTGGACTCGGCGAGCGAGGGCGCGTACGGGGTGGCGGCCGCCCAGCTGGCCCTGACCGTGGCCGCCGTGGCCGCCCTCCTGTGGTTCTGGGAGCGGAGCCTGACCCGGCTGATGGTCACCCCGGACGGCTCGACCATCACGGCGGCCCGGCCTGCGAAGGACCGCGGCGCGGGCGGCCTGTGGTCCCTGCTGCCCGCCGGGCGGACGGGCGCGACCATGCAGCGCACGCTGCGCTACGCCGTCCGCGATCCGAAGACCAAGGCATCCTGGGTGACCGCGCTGGCGATCGGCCTGATCGTCCCCGTCTTCAACGCCCTCCAGGGCTCGGGGTCCGTCTACCTCGGCTGCTTCGGCGCGGGCATGCTCGGCATGCAGATGTACAACCAGTTCGGCCAGGACACCTCCGCGTTCTGGATGGTCGCGCAGACCATCTCCTCCACGCGTGACGCGTACGTGGAACTGCGCGCGCGGGCCGCCGCACTGGCCCTGGTCACCGTCCCGTACACGATCCTGGTCACCGTGATCACGGCCGCGCTGCTCGGCGACTGGTCGGCCCTCCCGGCGGCCACCGGCGTGGCCCTGGCCCTGCTGGGCTCGATGCTCTGCACGGGGGCACTGGCCTCGGCCCGCTTCGCGTACTCGATCCCGTCGGACGGCGCCTTCAAGAACGTCGCCCCGGGGCAGGCCGGGCTCGCCTGGGCGGGCATCTTCGCCGGGATGCTGGTCTCGGCGCTGGCCTCCGCGCCGGTGATCGCCCTGACGATCTGGCTCACGGCGGACGGCCACCAGGACATCTCCTGGATCGTGCTCCCGCTGGGCGCCGCCTGGGGCGCACTGGCCACCTGGACGGGTCTGCGGCTCGCGGCCCCGACGGTGGCGGGCAAGCTCCCGGAGATCCTGTGGGCGGTCAGCAAGGGCTGATCACCGACCACCGCTCACCGACCACCGGTCACCGACCACGCCGGAACGGGCCGGCCTCCGAATCCCCTTGCGGGGGCGGAGGCCGGCCCGTTCCCGTGGGCCCGGCGTCAGTGGGCGGCGAGCAGGACGAGTACGGCGATCGAGCCCGCGAAGACGACGACGTGCCGGAGGTTCTGGAGGTACGGCATCACCCAGTCGGGGAAGCCGTCCTCGGCGGCGCGGAGCATGGACCTGACGTCGATGCGCTGCAGTTCGGCGTCGCCGGACTTGGCGAAGGCGGCGGTCACGGACGGCACGGCGGTCAGGTTCGAGTAGAGGATCACGCAGTTCACGAGGATGACGAGCGGCTGGACGACCCAGGACACCGTCCCGCTCCACGAGCTCCCGGCGACCTGGAGCACGGCGGGCAGGACCAGGGCCGCCGCGATCCCGACGGGCGCCCAGGTCTCGTGCCCGCCGGCGTCGAGCCGCATGCCGTTCTCGGCCATGGCGGTGGTGCGCACCCCCTGCCGCCCCAACTCGGCCTCGACGGCGGCCTGGGCGCGGGCGCCGTAGCGGCTGCGGACGACGGGGATGCTCAGGAAGGCGGCGGCGATCAGGAGCTGCAGGGCGGCGACGGCGTCCATCGGGGGGTACCTCGTTTCTCGGTGCTTGCCTGGTGACGCCGCCACCATGAAGCCGCCCCCTGACAACCCCCGAACAGCCCGCTGACAGACCGCTGACACGGCCCGGCGGGCAACGGCGACGGGCCTGATCGCCGTCGACGGCTCAGAGCCCCGGGGCCGTTGTCGGTGGGACGGTCGGCGCCGGGGCGGGGTCTTCGGGTGGTCAGGGGGCTTCGGCCTTGATGCCGTCGAGGAAGGGTTCCAGGACCTCGCGCCAGGCCGTCGGCTGGTCGTAGTGGAGGTAGTGGCCCGCGTCGGGGATTTCCGCGTACTGGCCGGCCGGGAGGACGCGGACCATTTCCTGGGCCTCGGCCCGGCCCAGTTCGCCGTCGAGGCCCCGGACCACCAGGGTCGGGCAGCGGACCTGGGCGAGCTCCTCCCAGTGGGCGTCGTGGACCCAGGTCTCGCGGGCCGTCAGCATCTGGCGGCGGGAGAAGACCGGGCGCCAGCCGTCCGACGCCTCGTGCATGACCTCGGCGAAGAAGGCGCCGCGGCCGGGGTCGGGGCGTTCCACCCGGGGGTCGTCCTCGCCGAACCAGCGGCGGGCCGCGTCCTGGGTGGGGAAGGGCAGGGGCCAGTGGTGGAACCAGTCCTCCCATTCCTGCTGGGAGGCCGCGCCCAGGGCGGAGGCGCGCATGTCGCAGATGACCACGGCTTCGACCAGGTCCGGGCGGCGGGCCGCGAGCTGCCAGGCGGTGAGGGCGCCCATGGAGTGGCCGATCAGCGTCACGGGGGCGAGACCGAGCTGCTCGACGGCCGCTTCGGCGTCGGCCACGAAGGCCTCGCGGCCCAGGGAGGTCGGGCTGCCGTCGGGGGCGGCGGGCGGGCGGGCGCTCTGGCCGTGTCCGCGCTGGTCCAGGGCCACGACGCGGCGGCGCTCGCGGAGCCAGCGGGCGGTGCCCGCCCAGTGGAAGGCGCGGCCCATCAGGCCGTGCAGTAACAGCACCCCGGGGCGGGTGTCGGGTCCGGCCTCTGCTTCGCGGAACTCCCAGGCGGCCAGGCGCACGCCTTCGGCCCCTGTCACATCGACGCGCTGTACCACCGCAGATGCACCCCCTTCGCTCCCCGCCAGACTATCGAACCCGTATTCGAAAACGGGTTTCTCGCCCACAACACCGCTCTTTCGAGTGACCTTGCTCAAGGATTGACCGCCGCTGCCGATGGAGATCCTTTCAACAGGGAGGCGGGCCGATCGGGGAAGACGGTCCGAGGGGACGACCTTGAGAGCTCGGGGCTCCAGGTCACCAGGGGAGGACCGGTCCCGGCGCCGAAAGGCGCCGGGACCGCCCACACCAAGGGCCGGTCATCCGTACGGGTCACGACCCGTGGGACAGGACCCCCCGGGGCACAGCTCGTACGGACCGGTCCACCGGACACATCCGCGCCGGCGCGAACGCCGTCAGGCGAACACCGGCGCGCCGGGAGTCAGCGCTTCGCCACGAACACGTGCGAGGCGACCTCCGCATCCAGCTCTGCAGCCTCACCGCCACTGCCGACCAGCACACCACCCGGCGACTCCGTCACGCTCACCACCGAGCCGGGCTGCACGCCCGCCCGCCGGAGCGTATACATCAGCTGGGCGTCCGTCTGGATCGGCTCACCGATACGCCGGACGACCACGGTCTTGCCCTCGGTGCCCGGGTCGAGCTCGGACAGACTGACCATGCCGTCCTCCAGGAACGGGTCCGCCTCGGCCTTCTCACCCAGCTCCTCCAGCCCCGGGATCGGGTTCCCGTACGGCGACTCGGTCGGGTGACGCAGCAGCTCCAGCACCCGCCGCTCCACCGCCTCGCTCATCACGTGCTCCCAACGGCAGGCCTCCGCGTGCACCTGCTCCCACTCCAGGCCGATCACGTCGACGAGCAGACACTCCGCGAGCCGGTGCTTGCGCATGACACGCGTGGCCAGTCGGCGCCCCTCCTCCGTCAGTTCGAGGTGCCGGTCGCTGGCGACGGCCACCAGGCCGTCCCGCTCCATGCGCGCCACCGTCTGGCTCACCGTCGGACCGCTCTGGTCGAGCCGCTCGGCGATGCGGGCGCGCATGGGGACCACGCCTTCCTCTTCCAGCTCGAGGATGGTGCGGAGATACATCTCCGTGGTATCGATCAGTCCGGACATTCGTGCCCCTCGGATTGCGTGCGCTGGCCCTGCCCCCAATTCTGACGCATCGGGCCGACAACCGTCCCGTGCCGTGGGTCAAGACCGCTCCCGGACATCTCCCGGACATCCCCCGGAAGATCGTCCGAGGATGTCCGGGGCGCGCGACCAGAGCTTTCGGCCCGGGATTGACGTTCGTATTGACACGCCCTTGGTCCAGACCGCACGGTGAGCGGCGGACACGGACGCTCCCCACCCCTGGAAGGGCCATCGGCGTATGAGCGAGAGCAAGCTGGCCGGTCAGTTCTTCGACGCCGCCATCGGTCTGCTGGAACGGGTGCGGGACGAGGAGGCCCCGCACATCGCCGAGGCCGGCTCCCTCATCGCCGACGCGGTCGCCGCCGGCAACCGGCTCTTCGCCTTCGGCGCCGGACATTCCTCACTGCCCGCCCAGGACGTCGTCTACCGGGCCGGCGGCCTGGCCCTGATGAACTTCCTCGCCGTCCCCGGCACCGCCGGCGTCGACGTCATGCCCGCGACCCTGGGCAGCGCCCTGGAACGGGTCGACGGCCTGGCCGGCGCCGTCCTCGACAGCAGCCCCGCCTCCGACGGCGACATCCTCGTGATCATCTCCCTCTCCGGGCGCAACGCCCTGCCCGTCGAGATGGCGATGAACGCCCGCGCCATCGGCCTCAAGGTCATCGGCGTGACCTCGGTGGCGTACGCGACCGGAACCAAGTCACGGCACGTCTCCGGCACCTTCCTCAAGGACCACTGCGACGTCGTCCTCGACAGCAAGATCGCGGTCGGCGACGCCGAGCTGACCCTCGACGGCATCGACGCGCCCTTCGCCCCCGCCTCCACCGTCGTGACCAGCGCGATCATGCAGGCGGTCATGGCGGCGGCGGCCGGCGAGCTCGCCGCCCGCGGGGTCGAACCCCCGCTGCTGCGCTCGGGCAACGTCGACGGCGGCCACGAGTGGAACGGCCGCGTGATGCAGGAGTACGGCGACCGGATCTTCTTCCGGCACTAGGTCGTCTCAACCCGGGCCGCGTCAGCCCGCCCCCGGGCCGGCCGGACCCGCCGCCAGGTCCAGGTCGGCCGCGACCCGGGCCGCGACCTCCTCCGCGTACGCGGCGTCCGCACGCTCGAAGGCCGCCCGCGAAGGCCCGCGCACGAACGTCAGCGCCCCCAGGGTCCGCCCCCGGCTCCGCAGCACCGTGCACAGCACGTGCGCGGCACCCTCGGGCCACTGACGGGCCCGCGCCCACTCCGCGTCCGCCTCCCCCCGCGGGGCGCTGGTGCGCACCGAGCCGATCCGGTCCAGGGCCTGCAGCGCCGGGTGCCCGGCCGCGTAACGGACGGGGATCGACCCGGGGCCCGGCAGCGCCGGCGGGGACGCGGCGGACCGTACGAGCCTGCGCCGCTCGGGGTCGGCCGTGGGGTCCAGTACGTCCAGCAGCGCGTGCTCGGCGAAGCCGGCGAGGGCGAAGTCCAGGCGTACGGCGGCCGCCTCGGCCGGGTCCTCGCACTCTGCGGCGGCCCGCCCCGCACGGTGGAGCTGGTGCGAACGGAACCGCAGCTGCGCGGTGTCCAGCTGCTCCTGGCGTGCCTCGGTGACGTCCTGGAACAGCCAGCCGACGCCCAGCGGCACCGGCTCCTCCGCGAGCGGCGAGGCCAGCCGCAGGAACCCGCACCGCCAGCACCTGCGCCGCACCCCCTCCGGCGTGGGCACCGACACCCACATCTCCACCGGCGCGGGCGGGGCCCCCTCGGCGAGCACGTGCTGGAGCGCACCCTCCAGCTCCTCCACGCCCTGGGTCAGCAGTTCTCCCAGGGGCCGCCCGAGCAGTGCGGTGCGGCCGGTCCCGAAGGCGCGTGCGGCGTGCGCGTTGACCACGGCGGGCCGCAGGTCGACGTCGACCAGGACGACGCCCCACGAGGCGTCCTCCATCAGGGCCTCGCTCAGCGCGATGGAGCGTTCCAGGTCGATCTGGGCGTGCACCTCGCTGAAGGCGCAGTACACCCCGGCGGGTTTCCCGTCCGCGCCCGGCACCCCGGCGGACTGGGTCCGTACGAGGACGCGCCCGCCGTCCTTGGTCAGCAGGGCGAACTCGTGCACCTGCCGGCCGGGCACGTGCTGGGCGGCCATCAGCCGGTCCTGGACGTCGTGCGCGTCGGCGGCCCGCACCGCCCAGCCCTCGAAGCCCTTGCGGCCCACGGCCTCGGCGGCGGTCCAGCCCAGGATCCGCTCGGCCTCGCGGTTCCAGTGCGTGATCACGCCGTCGGAGTCGAACGCGCACAAGGCGGCGTCCATCCCGTCCAACAGCGCTGCGAGCAGATCGTCGGCGGTCTCGTCACGTCCGTAAGCACTCACCTGGAACCCCCAGCAGGTGTTGGCGTGTGCGGCACGTCAGATCATTGAACTGGAACGTGACGCAGCCCACACCGCTTTCGGGGAAATCGGTGCGCCTCCCTCCACACCTGGGAAAGCGCCCCCGGAACGACCACACGTTCGAGTGACCATCCGGCATTCGTGCACACCGCACGATCCACGATGCGTAGCGTCACGAGAACCACGAGAAGGGAGGTCACTCGCTCCCTCACACCGAGTGACCAGCCCCAGTCATCACGATCCCCGGATCAGTTGAGGTGCCTCGATGACTACGTTCCTCACAGGCGAGCAGACCCACCAGGTTGTGCTTCCTCAGCAGCCTGCTCTGGAATCCGCGAGCGCAGACACCCCTGGGAGCAGGGACGAAACGGCTCACGGACTCCCGGCCACCGTGCCGGGCGCCGGTGTGGAACATGGGCGAGGGGAGACCGGCGGAGTCCGCACCGGGACACGTCGGCGACACGCCAGATCTGCCGCTTCGGCAGCGGAGACGGCAGAGACCGGGAGCGGTGACGCTCCCCGCCCGACAGCAAGCAGGGTGTTCGTACTGTCCAAGGAAGGCGAGCCGGTGATGCCCTGCCATCCGGCCCGTGCGCGCGAGTTGCTCGCCGGTGGACGCGCCGTCGTGGCACGGCGTGCTCCATTCACCATCCGGCTCAAGCACCGGACCCGTGCGGGCTCGGCCGTCGAAGGCGTACAGCTGCGTCTTGACCCTGGCTCCAAGGCGACGGGTTTCGCCATCACTGATCAGCACCACCGGATCGGCAGGGAGGGGCGAGCCACGGTCGCCCGCCGGGGGCTGGTCACGCTCGAACTCCGGCACCGGGGACAACAGATCCACGGCGGCATGATGCGACGCGCCGCCTATCGCCGCCGAAGGCGCTCGGCAAATCTCCGGTACCGGGCGCCCCGGCACAACAACCGCCCGCGGCCGGAGGGCTGGCTTCCTCCTTCCTTGCGCCATCGCATCGACTCGGCCATGGCCGTGGTCGCGCGACTGTGCCGATATGCACCGGTGCGTGAGATCCACGTGGAGCAGGCGGCATTCGACACGACCGCGTTCGCCGGAGTCGTGCAATCCGGCCCGCAGGAAGACATCGAGCCGACGTACGGTGCATTCGAGGTCCGTCAGTTCCTTCGGGCCAAATGGAAGAGGTCCTGCGCGTACTGCGATGCCACGGGGGTGCCTCTCCATATCGATCACGTCCGCCCACGGAGCCGTGGCGGATCGGACCGGGTATCGAACCTCGTCCTCGCTTGTGTTCCCTGCAATCAGGCGAAGGGGACGACACCCGTCCAGGAGTTCCTCGCCGACCAGCCGGCCCGGCTGGAACGCGTGATCACCCAGCTGAGGAAACCTCTGCGGGACGTGGCCGCCACGAACGCCACCCGGCTCCAGCTCGTGGAGGCGCTCGCAGCTCAGGGTGTGCCGGTGCATGCGTGGTCAGGCGGGCGTACCCACTGGAACCGGTTCGCGATGGGCTTGCCGAAAAGCCACACGCTCGACGCCCTGGCCACCGGAGTCATCGACCACGAGCGAGGGGACGCCCTCGTCCGGGTGCCCGCGCAGATCCTGGTGGTGTCGTCGACCGGGCGTGGTTCGTACGCCAGGACCACCCCTGACCGCTTCGGTTTCCCCCGCTTGCAGCGACCGCGCGGCAAGGTCCACCACGGGTACGCGACCGGGGACCTGGTGGCGGCCGTCGTACCCAAAGGAAAGTGGGTCGGCAAGTGGGTGGGGCGCATCGCGGTCCGGAGCAGCGGCCAGCATCGCATCACGACGTTGACCAGCCGCTTTGATGTCTCCCACCGGAACTTGCAGCTACTCCAGAGAGCCGATGGCTACAGCTATGGATTCGCCGACGAAATTCGATTGAGCGGACGGCACAGGCCTGCCTAGAGTGGACACACACTGAAAGGAGGTGATCCCGGAAATGTATGAACTCCGGACGCGTGAGGTGACTGCGGGCTAGGGCCCGTCGTCGCACGCACCCAGTGCGGTGCCCGGCGGAATCGCCTGGCGCCAATCCCAAGCAGTCACCCGACCCGCGGGCTCGCCGGTACGTCCGGCCGGCTTCTCTCACTGCAGGAGAGAAACCCGAGCCCGCGGGTCGTCTGCGTTTGCCGCTCCCGCTCGGGGTGAGCAGGAGCGGGCCCCCGGCCAGGCCGTCTCTTCCGGATCCGGTCGGCCGAGCCCGCGGCATCCGGTGGGTGCTATGGGGCCTCCCCAGACCGCCAGGGCCGAGGGGAAGCACGGCAGGACGCCCCCCTACGGGCAGAGCCGCTCCACCCGCCACTCGTCCCCGTCCAGGACGTAGCGCAGACGGTCGTGCAGGCGGTTCTCGTGGCCCTGCCAGAACTCCACCGCCTCCGGGACCACCCGCAGGCCGCCCCACTCCGGCGGCACCGGCACCTGCTCGCCCTCCGGGTAGCGGGCCTCCAGCTCGGCGTAGCGCCGGTCCAGCTCCGCACGGGAGCCGATCACGCTGGACTGCTCGCTCGCCCAGGCGCCCAGCTGGGATCCGTGCGGGCGCGAGCGGAAGTACGCCGCCGTCTCGTCGCGGCCGATACGGGCCGCCGTGCCCGTGACGATCACCTGGCGGGCGATCGGGTGCCAGGGGAAGAGCAGCGCGACGTGCGGGTTCTCGGCCAGCTCACGGCCCTTGCGGGAGGCGTAATTGGTGAAGAAGACGAAGCCCCGGCCGTCGAACTGCTTCATCAGCACCGTCCGCGAACTGGGCCGTCCGTCCGGGGTGGCCGTCGATACGACCATGGCGTTCGGCTCGAAGAGGTGCGAGTCGGCGGCCTGCTGGAACCAGAGGGCGAACTGGTCCATCGGATTCCCGGCGAGACTCCCCTCGTCGACGATCTCCGAGCGGTACTGCTTGCGCATCATGGCGGGGTCAATGTCCTGATCGGTCACGTCGGCCATCCTGCCGCAGCCTGACCGGTGACGGTGTGCCGTATGTCACGCTTCCGCAGTCGGGGCGGAACGGCCAAAATCTTGGGGCCGGTCCGAAGGTCCCCGAGTGGGTGACCGACGGCCGTGCCGGGCATCAACGGGGATGACCGCGCCGGACCGCGAGTCACGCCGGGAGCCGCGCGTGTTCGCACTATTTGAGGAGCCGCCTGATGTCCGACTTCGTACCCGGGCTCGAAGGGATCGTCGCGTTCGAGACGGAGATCGCCGAGCCCGACAAGGAAGGCGGGTCGCTCCGCTACCGGGGCGTCGACATCGAAGACCTCGTCGGCCACGTCTCCTTCGGGAACGTCTGGGGCCTGCTGGTCGACGGTGCGTTCAACCCGGGCCTGCCGGCCGCCGAGCCCTTCCCCATTCCGGTCCACTCCGGTGACATCCGTGTCGACGTCCAGTCGGCGCTCGCGATGCTCGCCCCCGTGTGGGGTCTGAAACCGCTGCTGGACATCGACGTGCAGACCGCCCGCGACGATCTCGCGCGCGCGGCCGTGATGGCACTGTCGTACGTCGCCCAGTCCGCCCGCGGCCAGGGCCTGCCCATGGTGCCGCAGCGGGAGATCGACAAGGCCGAGTCCGTCGTCGAACGGTTCATGATCCGCTGGCGGGGCGAGCCGGACCCGCGGCACGTCAAGGCCGTCGACGCCTACTGGACCTCGGCCGCCGAACACGGCATGAACGCCTCCACCTTCACCGCCCGCGTGATCGCGTCGACCGGCGCGGACGTCGCCGCCGCGCTGTCCGGCGCGGTGGGCGCCATGTCGGGACCGCTGCACGGCGGGGCGCCGTCCCGCGTGCTCGGCATGATCGAGGAGATCGAGCGCACCGGCGACGCCGTGGCGTACGTGAAGA
This sequence comes from Streptomyces xanthophaeus, assembly GCF_030440515.1. Classification (GTDB taxonomy): domain Bacteria; phylum Actinomycetota; class Actinomycetes; order Streptomycetales; family Streptomycetaceae; genus Streptomyces; species Streptomyces kutzneri. The sequence continues at coordinate 4,634,863 of NZ_CP076543.1, read as the reverse complement.
AGGCCCTCGACAAGGGCGAGCGGCTCATGGGCTTCGGCCACCGCGTCTACCGCGCCGAGGACCCGCGCGCCCGCGTGCTGCGGCGCACGGCCAAGGAGCTCGACGCGCCGCGCTACGAGGTGGCCGCCGCGCTCGAGAAGGCCGCGCTGGAGGAGCTGCACGCGCGCCGCCCCGACCGGGTGCTCGCCACGAACGTGGAGTTCTGGGCCGCGATCATGCTGGACTTCGCCGAGGTCCCCGCGCACATGTTCACGTCGATGTTCAGCTGCGCCCGTACCGCAGGCTGGTCGGCGCACATCCTGGAGCAGAAGCGCACGGGCCGCCTGGTGCGGCCCTCGGCCCGCTACATCGGGCCGGGGCGGCGCAACCCGCAGGAGATCGAGGGCTACGCGGACATCGCCGAAACCGCGTAGTCACACAGCCGCTCAGGCAGGCAGGGCGCCGTATCCCGCGGGCGGGGTGCGGCGCCCTTGTCGTTCCCGCCGCCTCAGCCGAGGGCCGCGTCCAGGATCCGGGACCACTGGGCCACCACCCGGGCCCGGCGGGCCGTGTCGTCGGTGAGCACGTTGGCAAGGCCCAGGCCCCGCGCCATGTCCAGCAGGCCCTGCACGGTCTCCCGTACGCCCGGCACCGACTCGTCCGCACCCAGCAGCTCGACCGCGATGCGGTGGGTCTCGCGGCCGACCCGGGCCTCCAGTTCGGTGACCTGGGGGCGCAGCTGCTCCTCGTTGGAGGCGGCCACCCACAGTTGGAGGGCGGCCCGGAAGAGGGCGCCGGTGTACAGGTCGACCAGCGCCTCCACCACGGCGGGGCGGGCGGCCGGACCGGCGTGGAAGAGGTCACGCAGGGCGGTGGAGCGCTCCTCGGCAACGTACTCGACGGCCGCGGTGAACAGGTCCTCGCGGGTCGGGAAGTGGTGCTGGGCGGCGCCGCGCGAGACCCCGGCCCGTTCGGCGACGACCGAGACGGTCGAACCGGCCCAGCCGTGCTCCGCCAGGCAGGACACGGCCGCCTCCAGGAGGTGGCGGCGGGTGACGCGGCTGCGCGCCTGCTTGGGGCCGGTCACAGCGACCATGACGGTTCCCGGCGCTCGAAGCGGGCGGTGATTCCTTCGCGGGCCTCGTCGGAGGCGAACAGCCCGGCGGACAGCTCGGTGAGGCGGGAGCCGTCGCGGGCGAGAGCCTCCCGTACGGCGGCGGAGGTCAGCGCCTTGGTCGCGGCCAGCCCCTGCGGGGAGGCCTTGCGCAGGCCGGCGAGTACGGGCTCCAGGGCCGCGTCCACGTCCTCGCCGTGCAGGGTGAGCAGTCCGATCCGGGCGGCCTCGGTGGCGTCGAAGGGCTCGGCGGTGAGGAAGTAGCGGGCGGCGGCGCGCGGGTCGAGGCGCGGCAGCAGGGGCATGGAGATCACCGCGGGGGCGAGGCCCAGATGGGTCTCGGTGAAGGCGTACGAGGACTGCGGTCCGGCGGCGGCGATGTCGCAGACACCGAGCAGCCCGAGGCCGCCGGCCCGGACGTGGCCGGTGACCCGGGCAACGACGGGCTTGGGCAGCTCGGCGGTCTCGCGGAGCAGGGCCAGGAAGTCGGCGGGATCGCAGGGGGACTTGAGATCGGCCCCGGCGCAGAAGGTGGTACCGGTGTGGGTGAGGACGACGGCCCGGACGGCCGGGTCCGCGGTGGTGGCGGCGAGCGCGGAGCGGAGCTCGGCGACGAGGCCGGCGGAAAGGGCGTTGCGGTTGCCCGGGGAGTCCAGGGTGAGGGTGACGATGCCGGTCGCCTGGGCGGCGTGCACTCGTGGGGCCATGTCTCCTCCGGAGTGGTGTGCGGATGGGGGTACTTCAGGAGCCGATTCCCTCCGGGGAGGGTACGTTGCCCCTGCGGGGTGCTCGGCAGTTCACGGCGCGGGCTGCCCCCGCCGGGGCGGCGCCTCAAACGCCGGCGGGGCTTCAAAGGGTGGGGCGGTGCCCCGCACGAGGGTCTCCTCGGCTCGGCGCGTTCGGGCTTGTCACGGCCAGACGGCCGTGGTCGCGCCTCGTCCTGCGGGGACCCTCCTGCGTGTCCCCGCCCCACGGCGGGGCTCCGACAGCGACGGCGTGAGGGGTGGGGGGACGGGGCGGGGTGTCCCCGCAGGACGAGCGCGCAACCACCGAGAACAACCGAGACAAACCCGCACGCGCCGAGCCGAGGAGACACCCCGCCCCGGCACCCCACCCCGCCACCAACCGACAGGCACAGGCCCACATTTTCAGCCTCGCCGGCGTTTGAGGCGCGGGTCCGGGCAGAGCCCGGCACACGGCCCGCACTCGACAGGCGGCCCGCACCCCACAGACGGCCCGGTCTAGTAGGACTTCGGTAGGCCCAGGGTTTGGTGGGAGATGAAGTTCAGGATCATCTCGCGGCTCACCGGGGCGATGCGGGACACACGGGAGGCGGTGATGAGGGAGGCCAGGCCGTATTCGCGGGTGAGGCCGTTGCCGCCGAGGGTGTGGACCGCCTGGTCCACCGCACGGACGCAGGCCTCCGCCGCGGCGTACTTGGCCATGTTCGCCGCCTCGCCCGCCCCCATGTCGTCGCCCGCGTCGTACAGGCGGGCCGCCTTCTGCATCATCAGGCGGGCCAGTTCCAGCTCGATGTGCGCCTGGGCCAGCGGGTGGGCCACGGCCTGGTGCGCGCCGATGGGCGCCTTCCAGACCTGGCGGGTCTTCGCGTAGTCGACGGCCTTGGCGAGGGCGTACCGGCCCATCCCGATGGCGAAGGCGGCGGTCATGATCCGCTCGGGGTTGAGTCCGGCGAACAGCTGGAGCAGGCCCGCGTCCTCGTCGCCCACGAGGGCGGAGGACGGCAGGCGTACGTCGTCCAGGGTGAGTTCGAACTGCTTCTCCGCGGCGGCCAGTTCCATGTCGATGACCGAGCGGGTGAAGCCGGGGGCGTCGCGCGGGACGATGAACAGACAGGGCTTGAGGCTGCCGGTGCGAGCGTCCTCGGTGCGGCCGACGATGAGGGTGGCGTCGGCGATGTCGACGCCGGAGATGAAGACCTTGCGGCCGGTGAGGATCCAGTCGTCGCCGTCGCGGCGGGCCGTGGTGGTGATCCGGTGCGAGTTGGATCCGGCGTCGGGTTCGGTGATGCCGAAGGCCATGGTGCGGCTGCCGTCGGCGAGGCCGGGCAGCCAGGCCTGCTTCTGGGCGTCCGTGCCGAAGCGGGCGATGACCGTGCCGCAGATGGCGGGCGAGACGACCATCATGAGGAGGGGACTGCCCGCGGCCCCGAGTTCTTCCAGGACGATGGAGAGTTCGGCGATGCCGCCGCCTCCGCCGCCGTACTCCTCGGGGAGGTTGACCCCGAGGTAGCCGAGCTTCGCGGCGTCGGCCCACAGCTCGTCGGGGTGGCCGCCTTCGCGGGCGACGCGGGCGAGGTAGTCGCGGCCGTAGCGCTGTCCGAGGGCGGCGACGGCGGCGCGCAGGGCGTTGTGCTCTTCGGTTTCGATGGCGGTGCTCATGCTTGCGGTTCCTCCTGGACTACGGCGAGCAGGGCGCCGAACTCGACCTGTTGGCCGGTGGCGGCGTGGAGCGCGGTGAGCGTGCCGGAGGCGGGAGCGAGGATGCGGTGCTCCATCTTCATGGCCTCCAGCCAGAGCAGGGGCTGGCCGGCGGTGACGGGGCTGCCGGGGGCCAGGCCCTCGGCGACGCGGACGACGGTGCCGGGCATGGGGGCGAGCAGCGAGCCCGGTTCCGTGCGGTCCTGGGGGTCCGGGAAGCGGGGAACGCGGGTGAAGGTGTGGGCGCCGAGGGCGGAGTCCACGTAGATGTCGTTCGAATTTTGTTTCACGTGGAACGCACGTCGGATTCCCTCGACTTCGAGGGTGACGAGGGTGGGGGTGATGGCCACCACGCGGATGCCGGGGTGGTTCACCGGGTGGTACTGGACCTCGTGCTCGACGCCGGCGGACCGGTAGCGGCGGGTCTGCGGCTGGGAGCGGACGTTGCGCCAGCCGCCGAGGCGGGCGGCGAGGGGGGCGTCCGGGCCGGGGGCCGCTTCGGCGAGGGCGGCGGCGAGGGCGGCCGGGGTGGCGTCCGGGGCGCTGCCGGTGAGGGTGTCGAGGTGGCGGTCGTAGAAGCCGGTGTCGAGCTGACCGGCGGCGAACTCCGGGTGCCGCAGGGAGCGTACGAGGAGCTCGCGGTTGGTGGTGAGCCCGTGGATGCGGGCTCCGGCGAGGGCGCCGGCCAGGGCCCGGACGGCTTCGGCGCGGGTGGGGGCGTGGGCGACGACCTTGGCGAGCATGGGGTCGTAGTGGATGCCGACGGTGTCCCCGTCGGTGAAGCCGGTGTCCACGCGGACCTCGCCGGGGATGGCGAGGGTGTGCAGGGCGCCGGTCTGGGGCCGCCAGTCCTGGGCGGGGTCCTCGGCGTAGAGGCGGGCCTCGACGGCGTGGCCGGTGGGTTGTGGGGGTGCCGGGGGCAGGGCCGCGCCCTCGGCGACGCGCAGCTGGAGGGCGACGAGGTCGAGCCCGAAGACGGCTTCGGTGACGGGGTGTTCGACCTGGAGGCGGGTGTTCATCTCCAGGAAGTACGGGCGTCCGTCGGCGGTGACGAGGAACTCGACGGTGCCCGCGCCTTCGTAGGAGACCGCGCGGGCGGCGGCGACGGCTGCGGCGTGCAGGCTCTCCCGCAGGCTTTCGGGCAGGCCCGGCGCGGGGGCTTCCTCGATGACTTTCTGGTGGCGGCGCTGGAGGGAGCAGTCGCGGGTGCCCAGCGCCCAGACGGTGCCGTGGGCGTCGGCGAGGATCTGCACCTCGACGTGGCGGCCGCGTTCCACGTAGGGCTCGGCGAAGACTTCGCCGTCCCCGAAGGCGGAGCGGGCCTCGGCCGAGGCCGCGTCGAGGGCCTCCTTGAGCTGGTCGAGGTCGCGGACCACGCGCATGCCGCGGCCGCCTCCGCCGGCGGCGGCCTTCAGGAGCAGGGGCAGGTCGGCGGGGGTGGCGGTGGCCGGGTCGACGGGGTCGAGGAGGGGCACCCCGGCGGTGCGCATCAGTTCCTTGGCGCGGGTCTTGGAGGCCATGGCCTCGATGGCCTCGGGGGGCGGGCCGATCCAGGTCAGTCCGGCGGCCAGGACCTCGCGGGCGAAGTCGGCGTTCTCGGAGAGGAAGCCGTAGCCGGGGTGCACGGCGTCGGCGCCCGCGGCGAGGGCGGCCTTGATGACGAGGTCGCCGCGCAGGTAGGTGTCGGCGGGGGCTGCGCCGGGCAGCCGTACGGCCGCGTCGGCGTCGCGGACGTGCAGGGCGTCGGCGTCCGGGTCGGAGTGGACGGCGACGGTGGCCAGGCCCAGGGCGCGGGCGGTGCGGAAGATCCGGACGGCGATCTCGCCGCGGTTGGCGACGAGGAGGGAGGTCAGGTTCGTCATGTGCGGGCTCACATCCGGAAGACGCCGAAGCCGCCACGGGCGCCCTCGACGGGGGCGTTGTGGACGGCCGACAGGCACAGGCCGAGGACGGTACGGGTGTCGCGCGGGTCGATGACCCCGTCGTCGTACAGCCGTCCGGACAGGAACATCGGCAGGGACTCGGACTCGATCTGCGCTTCGACGAAGGCCCGCATCCCGGCGTCGGCCTCCTCGTCGTACGGGAGTCCCTTGGCCGCGGCGGACTGGCGGGACACGATGGAGAGCACTCCGGCCAGCTGCTGGGGGCCCATGACGGCGGACTTGGCGCTGGGCCAGGCGAAGAGGAAGCGGGGCTCGTAGGCGCGGCCGCACATGCCGTAGTGGCCGGCGCCGTAGCTGGCGCCGATGAGTACGGACAGGTGCGGGACCTTCGAGTTGGAGACCGCGTTGATCATCATCGAGCCGTGTTTGACGATGCCGCCCTGCTCGTACTCCTTGCCGACCATGTAGCCGGTGGTGTTGTGGAGGAAGACGAGGGGGATGTCGCGCTGGTTGGCGAGCTGGATGAACTGGGCGGCCTTCTGGGACTCGGCGCTGAACAGCACGCCCTGCGCGTTGGCGAGGATGCCGACCGGGTAGCCGTGCAGGGTGGCCCAGCCGGTGACGAGGCTGGGGCCGTAGAGGGGCTTGAACTCGTCGAAGTCGGAGGCGTCGACGATCCGGGCGATGACCTCGCGCGGATCGAAGGGGGTCTTGAGGTCGGGTGGGACGATGCCGAGGAGTTCCTCGGGGTCGTGGAGGGGTTCCTCGGCCTTCGGCGGGTCCTGGTGCGGCTTGCGGTGGTTCAGGCGGGCCACGACGCGGCGGGCCTGGCGGATGGCGTCGTACTCGTCGAGGGCGTAGTGGTCGGCGAGCCCGGAGACGCGGGCGTGCATGTCGGCGCCGCCGAGGGACTCGTCGTCGCTCTCCTCGCCGGTGGCCATCTTGACCAGGGGCGGACCGCCGAGGAACACCTTGGAACGGTCCTTGATCATGATGGTGTGGTCGGACATCCCGGGGATGTACGCGCCTCCGGCGGTGGAGTTGCCGAAGACGACGGCGACGGTCGGGATGCCCTCGGCCGAGAGCCGGGTGAGGTCGCGGAAGACCGCGCCGCCCGGGATGAAGATCTCCTTCTGGGAGGGCAGGTCGGCGCCGCCGGACTCCACGAGGCTGATGCAGGGGAGGCGGTTCTGCCGGGCGATCTCATTGGCGCGCAGCGCCTTCTTCAGCGTCCACGGGTTGGAGGCGCCGCCGCGGACGGTGGGGTCGTTGGCGGTGATCAGGCACTCGACGCCCTCGACGGTGCCGATGCCGGTGACCATGGAGGCGCCGACCGGGTAGTCGCTGCCCCAGGCGGCGAGCGGGGACAGTTCCAGGAACGGGGTGTCCGGGTCGAGGAGCAGTTCGACGCGCTCGCGCGCCAGCAGCTTGCCGCGGCCCTGGTGGCGGGCCGTGTACTTCTCGCCGCCGCCCTGCAGGGCCTTGGCGTGCTCGGCGTCGAGGGCGGCGAGGCGCTCCAGCGCGGCGGTACGGGCCTGCGCGTGATCGGGGGCGTGCGGGTCGACGGTGGTGCCGAGGCGGGTCATGAGGTGGCCTCCGGGGCCGGGAGGAGGGCGACGGGGATGTCGAGGTGGCGGGCGCGGAGCCATTCGCCGAGGGCCTTGGCCTGGGGGTCGAAGCGGTGGCCGGAGGCGACGCCGTCGCCGAGGATGCCGGTGACGGTGAAGTTCAGGGCCCTCAGCCGCGGCAGCTCGTGGCGGGCGACGGGGAGACCGCGGGTCTCCGGGAGCAGCTCCTGGAACACCTCGGCGGTGATGGTGTCGCGCAGCCACTCCCAGGCGGGGTCGGTCTCGACCCAGACCCCGACGTTGGCGTCGCCGCCCTTGTCGCCGCTGCGGGCCCCGGCCACTGCGCCGAGCGGCGCGCGGGTGGTGGGCCCTGCCGCCGGCGCCGCGGGGGCTCCGCCCCCGGGCCGCTGCTCCTCGAACGCCGGAGGGGCTGAGGAGGAAGCCCGCGCAGCGGTCATCGGCAGCCGGGTACCGTCCGGGAGGACCGCCACGTGCGGGACCTCGTCCGGCGGGATCAGGGTCGAGGTGAAGACGCCGTAGGGCTGGGCCGGGCCGGGTGGGGCGCTGACGTGGAAGCCCGGGTAGCTGGCGAGGGCCAGTTCGATCGCCGCCGAGGTCAGGGCGCGGCCCACCCGGTCCGGGGACGGGTCGCGGACCACCAGACGCAGCAGGGCGGAGGCCGTCTCCTGCGTGTCGGCGTCCTCGTGGTCGGTGCGGGCCAGGGTCCAGGTCGCGTCGGCCACGCCCTCCAACACGTCGGCGAGTTGGGTACGGACGAGGGCCGCCTTGGCCTCGATGTCCAGGCCGGTGAGGACGAAGACGACCTCGTTGCGCCAGCCTCCGATGCGGGTGACGCCCACCTTCAGGGTCGGCGGCGGGGCCTCGCCGCGCACTCCTGTGATGCGTACCCGGTCGGCGCCCTCGTCGGTCAGCCGGACGGTGTCCAGGCGGGTGGTCACGTCGGGGCCGAGGTAGCGCACGCCCTGGGTCTCGTAGAGGAGTTGGGCGGTGACGGTGCCGGTGGTGACGGCTCCGCCCGTGCCGGGGTGTTTGGTGATGACCGCCGAGCCGTCCTCGGAGATCTCCGCGAGCGGGAAGCCGGGGCGGCGGACGTCGTGCCGGGCGAAGAAGGAGTAGTTGCCGCCGGTGGCCTGGGTGCCGCACTCCAGGACGTGGCCCGCGGCCACCGCCCCCGCCAGCCGGTCGTGGTCGTCCGGGGCCCAGTCGAACCACCAGGCCGCCGGGCCGCTGACCAGCGCCGCGTCCGTGACCCGGCCGGTCACCACCACGTCGGCGCCCGCGCGCAGGCAGGCCGTGATCCCGGCGCCCCCGAGATAGGCGCTGGCGGTCAGGGCCCCGTCCACCTGCGCGGTGAGGTCGTCGCCCTCGACGTGGGCGACCCGCACCGGGACGCCCACCTTCGCCGCCAGGGCCCGTACGGCGTCGGCGAGTCCGGCCGGGTTGAGGCCGCCGGCGTTGGCGACGATCCGTACGCCGCGCTCGTGCGCGAGCCCGAGCCCCTCCTCCAGCTGGCGCAAGAAGGTCTTGGCGTAGCCGAGGTCCGGGTTCTTCAGGCGGTCGCGGCCCAGGATCAGCATGGTCAGCTCGGCCAGGTAGTCGCCGGTCAGCACGTCCAGCGGGCCGCCGGTCAGCATCTCGCGCAGGGCGTCCGAGCGGTCTCCGTAGAAGCCCGAGGCGTTGCCGATGACGAGCGGGCGCCGGGTCACCGCGCGGCTCCCGGTTCCCGGCCGGCTCCCGCCGGGCCGGCGAACGCCTGGGCGATGTCCAGCCAGCGGTCCGCGTCGGGGCCGGTCGCGGTCAGGCGCAGGTCGGCGCGGTGGGCCCGCTGGGTCACCAGGAGGCAGAAGTCGAGCGCCGGGCCGGTGATCCGCTGCGGGGCGTCCGGCGGGCCGTACGTCCACACCTGCGGGCCGTCGGGGGCCGTCAGCTCCACCCGGAACTGCTCGGCGGGCGCGGGCAGTCCGCGTACGGCATAGGCGTAGTCGCGGGCCCGTACGCCGATGCGCGCCACGTGCCGCAGCCGCGCGGTCGGGGTGCGGCGCACGCCGAGGGCGTCGGCGACGTCCTGGCCGTGGGCCCAGGTCTCCATCAGCCGGGCGCTGGCCATGGAGGCGGCCTTCATCGGGGGCCCGTACCAGGGGAAGCGGGTGTCGGGCGAGGCCGCGACCAGCGCCTGGTCGAGGGCGGCGCGCGTGGTGCGCCAGCGGGCGAGCAGCTCGGCGGGGGCCAGCTCCGCGCCCTCGCGCGCGCCCTCGTCGACGAAGGTGTCGGGGGCCTTCAGGGCCTCCTCGACCATGTGGCCGAAGCCGGTGGCGTCGGTGAGGGAGAGCAGCGAGGCCCGGTCGGTCCAGTGCAGGTGGGCGATCTGGTGGGCGACGGTCCAGCCGGGCGCGGGGGTGGGCCGGGCCCAGTCGGGGACGGGCAACTCCCCTACCAGGGAATCCAGTTCATGGCCTTCCTCGCGCAGATCTGCGAAGACGGCGACGGCTGCGTCGACGGCGGACGGATCGGGCACGGTGCGCTCCCCTTCTCGGCGTGAGGGGAAGACTGGCAGCACCCGGCAAAACAATCAAGCATGCTTGCATGATTTTCTCGGGTGGCGACACCTTCCCGCCACGCGCGCCAAACCACCTCACCGGAAAGGCAGTTGCTGCCCCACGCACCGGCCGCAGGTCCCGCCGCCCGGCGGCCCGCGGGAACGTCGGGGGTGATTTCGGCCGTAAGCCGGAAACTCGCGATACGTCACCGGATGTCCCGTCGATACTGAACGTTCCGCTCCGGGCCCGGGCGGGCGCACCCAGTTCGTGTCACTCGACGAAGACGACGAAGAGGATGGACTGACGTGACTCCAGCCGCCCGCACCCCCTTCTCCCTCTATCCCGAACTCGACGCGACCACCCTCACCGCGTTCGTCACCGCTCTGGAGAGCGGCGACGTCACCGGCCTCGCCCCCGCCCGCGCCGCCGAGATCGCCGAGGTCCGCTCGGTCGCCGTCTTCACCCGCGGCAAGGTGACCGGCGCCGACGGGGACCTCCTCGACGCCGCGCTCTGGCGGCACACCGGGACCCAGCCCCGCCCCGCGATCGTCATGCCCTCGCCCTGGTCCGGCCTGGGCTGGCTCCCGTACGCCGCCCAGGCCTCCCTCTTCGCCGCCCGCGGCTACAACGTCCTCGCCTACTCCGCCCGCGGCTTCGCCGGCTCCGAGGGCCAGGTCGACGTGGCGGGCCCGCTCGACGTCGCCGACGGCAGCCGGGCCCTGGACCACCTCATCGAGCGCAGCACAGGCCCGGTGACGAAGATCGGCTTCCTAGGGGACTCGTACGGATCCGGCATCAGCCAGCTCGTCGCCGCGCACGACACCCGCGTCGACGCCGTGGTCGCGCTCAGCACCTGGGGCGACCTCGGCGAGGCCTTCTACGAGAACTCCACCCGGCACATCGCGGCCGTACGGGCCCTGCTCGACGCGGCCGCGAAGGCCCGGCTGAGCCCGCAGACGCAGAGCGTCTTCGACAACGTCCTCGCCGACCGCGACGTCCAGGGCACCCTGCGCTGGGCGGAGACCCGCTCTCCCTTCACCCACATCAAGGAGCTCAACCGCCGCCAGGTGCCGGTCTTCTTCTCGCACGCCTGGCACGAGACGCTCTTCCCGCCCAACCAGACGCTGAAGATGTTCAACGAACTGACCGGCCCCAAACGCCTCGCCGTCTCCATCGGAGACCACTCCGGCCCCGAGATGACCGGCATGCTCGGCCTGCCCAACCGGATCTGGACGGACGCCCACCGCTGGTTCGACCACCACCTCAAGGAGATCGACAACGGCATCGACGCCGAGGGTCAGGTGCTCGGCGAGATCATGTGGAGCAAAACCCTCGAACCCCGCCCCACCTGGCACTCCCTCACCGAACGCCTGGAACGGCTGCACCTGGCGGACGACGGCGAGCTCGGCGACGAACCGCAGGCCGGCTGGACGGCGACCGTACTGTGCGGGGTCGACACCCCGGCGACCGTCGCCGACAAGGTGGTGCAGTCCGGCTACGCGGAGATCGCCGGCCGCCCGAAGACCTACCGGACCCAGGACATCGACCGCACCGTCGCCGCCGTATGGACCGCGGACCCGGCCGGGGAGACCACCCGGCTGCGCGGCATACCGCGGCTGCGCGTGACGTACCGCGCGGCGAACCCCGGATCCACCTTCGTCGCGTACCTCCTCGACACCGCCCCCGACGGCACGGCCCACATCATCACGCACGCCCCGTACACCGACCTCGACTCCCCGCCCGACAGCCTGATCAGCGCGGACATCGAACTCCAGGCCACGGCCTACGACATCCCGCGCGGCCACCGCCTGATGCTGGTGATCGACGCCCGCGACCCCTTCTACGCCGACGCCAACCTGCCCCGCGCAACCCTGGCGTTCACCTCCCCGGACGCGACCCCGTCCTACCTGGACCTGCCCCTGGGCTGACCTGCTGTCGGGGGCTTCGGTAGTCGGGAGCCGCTCGATCGGAATCAGAGAGGCGTATGGGGGTTTCCCGTCAGTCTCATCGTCTCTCCGGTTCGAGCCGGTCCCTCAAGGGCGCTCCTTCGTCGCGTCGCTTCGCGATGGCCTTCGGCCACCCTTGACCGACCGTCCCGCCCCGGACATACGAAGACAGCCGGGAAACCCCCAAAGGAACGGGCCGGGTGTTCAAGGATGAGGACGGGCACATCAGAGACCTCGGGCGGGAGGGCGTGAAGAGCCATGTCCGAGAGACGGGCCCATCCAGACCAGGGCCCGTGTCGGGGGAAGCGCGCCCGATCGCTACGCGCTCCTCATCCCTCAGCGTCCGACGACCGCCTTGGGCTGGACATAGGCCGCCCACGACCCGTAGATGCTGCTCGTGGGGGGGGCGTCTGCCGGCTGACTGGGGTGCAGAGGGCTGGGACAGCGGCTATTCCGTCGTGGATGCGGGTCAGGGCCGGTGGGCGGCCAGAAAGGCCGACAGATTGCCCCAATTGCCCCCATCTATCCGAGAGCTTGGGGGTGATACTCGCGTTGACCCGGCTCCACGACGGAATAGCCGAGGTGTGGGCCCCTGGCGGCCGTCGGACGCGGTCAGGGAGAAGCGCGTAGCGATCTGGGGCGGCCTATGTCCAGCCCCAGACGGTCGTCGGACGCACAGCGAGCGCGAGACCCAGACCGTGGGCGGCCTATGTCCAGCCTCAGACGGTCTGGCGACGCTGAGAGATGAGAAGCGCGTAGCGATCGGGTGCGCTTCCCCCGACGCGGGCGCTGGTCTGGATGGGCCCCGTCTCTCGGACGTGGCTCTTCACGCCCGACCGGGTCGCGCTTCTCTGGCCGCGCCGTCCTGATCCTTGAGTGCCCGGCTCGTTCCTTTGGGGGTTTCCCGGCTGTCTTCGTATGTCCGGGGCGGGACGGTCGGTCAAGGGTGGCCGCAGGCCATCGCGAAGCGACGCGACGACGAAGGAGGAGCGCCCTTGAGGGACCGGCCCGAACCGGAGAGACGATGAGACTGACGGGAAACCCCCATACGCCTCCCTGATTCCGACCAAGAGGCTCCCGACTACCGGAGCCCCCGCCCCACCCTCCCCGACCCCGCAAGAGTCAACTCCCGCCTCCGGAGCCCCCGCCCCGCCCTCGCCCCCGCCCCGCCCCCTCAGCCCGCCTTCGCCGCCGTCGCCCGGAGGAGGTCCCTGAGGAGGTCGAAGTCGACCTTGGCGGGGTTGCGGAAGCGGAGGCAGACCTTGCCCATGTCGTGGGCGGCCAGGCGGTCCTCGAAGGCGTCCCGGACGTCCGTGCGCATCAGGTAGAAGGAGATGTACTGCTTCTGGTTCGCCCAGGCGATCTCGCCGGCGGTCTCGCCCGCCCGCACGTACACCGGCATCCCGTACGCGATGCCCTCCTCGAACCCGGTCAGCTCCTCCAGGCACAGCTCCCGCAGCCGCACCAGGGCCTCCCGCCGGGCCTCCGGGACCGCGGCCAGGTAGGTGGCGACGTCCATCAGGCGGCCTTCTTCCGCATCTGCGAGCGGACCGCGCCCATGCTGGCCGCGATCACGAGGGCGATGGCCAGTGCGTCCAGTGCGGACATGGCCTGGTTCAGGACGAGGAAGCCCGCGGTGGCGGCGATGGCCGGCTCCAGGCTCATCAGGATCGCGAAGGTCGGGGCCGGCATCCGCCGCAGCGCGAGCAGTTCCAGCGTGTACGGCAGGACGGAGGACAGGACGGCCACGCCCACACCCAGCGCGAGCGTGCTCGGGACCAGCAGGTCCGAGCCTGCTTCGGCGATGCCCAGCGGCAGCGAGATGACCGCGGCCACCGCCATCGCGAGCGCGAGCCCGTCCGCCTGCGGGAAGCGGCGGCCCGTACGCGCGCTGAACACGATGTACGCCGCCCACATCGCGCCCGCCCCGAGCGCGTAGGCCGCGCCCAGCGGGTCGAGGGAGCCGAAGCCGAGGCCGCCCCCGCCGTGCCCGGAGAGCAGGACCACGCCGCCGAGCGCGAGGCCGGCCCACAGCACGTTGACCAGGCGCCGGGAGACGATGACGGAGAGGGCGAGCGGTCCGAGAACCTCAAGGGTGACGGCCGGGCCGAGCGGGATCCGGTCGATGGACTGGTAGAAGAGGCCGTTCATCCCGGCCATGGCGACGCCGAAGGCGAGCACCGTGCCCCAGTCGGAACGGGAGTAGCCGCGCACCTTCGGTCGGCACAGGATCAGCAGCACGAGTGCGGCGGCCGCGAGGCGCAGGGTGACCACGCCCGCAGCGCCCGCCCTCGGCATGATCATGACCGCGAGGGCGGCCCCGAACTGCACCGAGATCCCCGCCGAGATCACCAGCGCCACAGGACCGAGCCCGGAACCGGAGCCGGAACCAGAAGCCGAACCGGAGCCGGAAGCGGAACCGGAACCGGAGCCCTTGGCGGTCGACGGGACCGTTGCGGCGACGGCCGGCGAGGCCGCCGGGGAGGACGAAGAGGAAGGTGCGGGCATCTCTCCAGACTAAGGGCCCGTAAGGAGTGTCGCCGCATGTCCTGCCTTACAACCGTGTCAACACTGCCCTACCTCCGCACGACATGCGCCCTACAACCCCTCCGCCAGGAGTTCCGCCAGGTGCCGGGCCCGCACCCCGCCCAGCTGTGCGATCTGCGTACGGCACGAGAATCCGTCCGCCTGGATCACGGCGTCCGGCGGGGCCGCGCGCAGGGACGGAAGCAGCTGTTCCTCCGCGCAGGCCACCGACACCCCGTGGTGCCCGGGCTCGAAGCCGAAGTTGCCCGCCAGCCCGCAGCAGCCCCCGCTGAGCTCGCCCACCAGCCCGGCCCGCTCGCGCAGCCGCCGGTCGGGGCCGTCCCCGAGCACCGCGTGCTGGTGGCAGTGGGTCTGGCCGACGATCTCCCGGTCCAGGCGCGGCGGCCGCCAGGCCGGGGCGTACTCCTCCAGGGTCTCGGCGAAGGTCCGTACCGCCTCCGCGAGGCGGGCCGCGCGGGGGTCGTCGGGGAGCAGCGCGGGCAGGTCGGTGCGCAGGGCCGCGGCACAGCTCGGCTCCAGCACCACCACGGGCCCCGGTACGTCTCCCAGTGCGTCCAGTGTCCGGCGCAGGACCTTGCGGGCGCGGTCGAGGCGCCCCGTGGACACGTACGTCAGGCCGCAGCAGACCGTGCCCCCGCGGGGGACGTCGACGTCCAGGCCGGCCGCCCGGAGCACGCGGACCGCCGCGCGGCCGGTCTCGGGGGCGAGGTACTCCGTGAACGTGTCCGGCCAGAGCATGACGGAACCGGGGCTCCGCCCCGGACCTCGCGCCTCGAACGCCGGCGTGGCTGGAAGGGAGCGGGTGAACGGCTCCCGCGCCAGCTCCGGCAGGCGGCCGCCGCGGTCCCGGTCCAGCCCCGGTACGGGGACGTGCCGGGCCAGGGCGTTGACCGCCCCCGCCGCCCGCAGGGCGGCGATCAGCCGGAGCCAGCCCGGCAGGCCGCCCAGGGTGTAGTGGGACAGCGGGCGGATCCGGCCCGCCCAGTGGCGGTGCAGGAACTCCGCCTTGTACGCGGCCATGTCCACGCCCACCGGGCAGTCGCTGCGGCAGCCCTTGCACCCCAGGCACAGGTCCAGCGCCTCGGCGACCTCCGCCGAGCGCCAGCCGTCGGTGACGATCTCGCCGGCCAGCATCTCGTGCAGCAGCCGGGCCCGGCCGCGCGTGGAGTGCCGTTCCTCCCCCGTGACCCGGTAGGAGGGGCACATCACGGAGGCGCCGCCACCCGTATCCGTGGTCCGGCACTTCGCGACGCCCACGCACCGTGCGACCTCACCCGCGAACGGGGTGGCCGGCAGCACCGCGAAGCGCAGGTTCTCGTCCAGTCGCGCCGGCCTGACCAGCATCCCCGGGTTCATGCCGCCCGCCGGGTCCCACACGTCCTTGTACGCGCCGAAGAGCCGGACCACCTCCGTCCCGTACATCTTCGGCAGCAGCTCCGCCCGCGCCTGCCCGTCCCCGTGCTCGCCCGACAGGGAGCCGCCGTGCGCGACGACGAGATCGGCCAGTTCCCCGGAGAAGTCCCGGAAGCGGGCGATGCCCGCCGCCGACACCAGGTCGAAGTCGATCCGTACGTGCACGCAGCCCTCGCCGAAGTGCCCGTACGGGGATCCGCGCAGCCCGTGCGCCGCCAGCAGGGCCCGGAACTCCCTCAGGTACGCCCCCAGCCGGGCCGGCGGCACCGCGCAGTCCTCCCACCCCGGCCAGGCCATCGCGCCACCCGGCATCCGGGTCGCCGTGCCCGCCGCGTCCTCGCGGATCCGCCACAGTGCCCGCTGACCCGCCGGATCGGTGACGACCGTCGCGTCCACCGCGTCGGCGGCCCGCAGCAGGGCCCGTGCCCCGCCCTCGTCCGGCATCTCCACGAACAGCCACGCCCCGCCCCGGGGCAGCTCCGCGGCCGTGGCGCCCACCAGGTCCTCGGCCATCCCCTCCACCGTCAGCGGCCCGTACGGCAGCAGCCCGGCCGCCGCGTCCGCCGCCGCGCTCTCGTCCGCGTACCCGAGCACCGCGAGCACCGGCGCGCGCGGCGCCTCCACCAGGCGCACCACCGCCTCGGTCACCACCCCGAGCGTGCCCTCGCTGCCGCAGAACGCCCGCGCCAGCTGCACCCCGCGTTCGGGCAGCAGCGCGTCGAGGCCCCCGTAGCCGGAGATCCGCCGCGAGAAGCCGGGCGGCATCCCGGCGGGTGTCATTCCGGTGCGCAGCAGCCCCAGATGTGCGGTGACCAGCTCCCGCAGGCCCGCCGGGGCGCCGTCCCAGCCGGTCGCGATCCGGTGCGCGGTGCCCCCGTACGCGGTCACGGCCAGCTCGGTCACGTTGTCCGCGGTGGTGCCCCAGGCCACCGAGTGGGCGCCGCACGCGTTGTTGCCGATCATGCCGCCGAGGGTGCAGCGGGAGTGCGTGGACGGGTCGGGCCCGAAGGTCAGCCCGTACGGGCGTACCGCGTCCCGCAGCCGGTCGAGGACCAGCCCGGGCTGGACCACGGCCGTCCTGGCCGCCGGGTCCACCGATACGAGGGCGTTCATGTGCCGGGTGAGGTCGAGGACCACGCCCACGCCGGTGGCCTGGCCGGCGATGGACGTCCCGCCGCCGCGCGGCACGACCGGGACCCCGGCCCCGGCGCACACGGCGAGGGCGGCCGCCACGTCGTCGGCGTCGCGCGGGGCGACCACTCCCACCGGGACACGCCGGTAGTTCGAGGCGTCCATGGTGGTCAGGGCGCGTGCGGCGGCGCCGAAGTCGATCTCCCCGCGCAGGTTCTCCCGCAATGTCCGTTCGAGTTCACCGGGTGACGTCACGACCCCACCCTGCCACCGGCCGGACCCGTCTCATCGGGTGGACGCGCTTCCGAGGCGCGGACCGGGACCCGATACGCTCCGCTCGTGGCTGAGATCCAGATTCCCGCTGACATCAAGCCCGCCGACGGACGCTTCGGCGCGGGCCCCTCCAAGGTGCGGACCGAGGCGCTGGACGCCCTCGCCGCCACCGGTACCTCCCTGCTCGGAACCTCACACCGCCAGGCCCCGGTCAAGAACCTGGTCGGCTCGGTGCGCCAGGGCCTCCGGGACCTCTTCTCCCTCCCCGAGGGGTACGAGGTGATCCTGGGCAACGGCGGCTCCACCGCCTTCTGGGACATCGCGACCGCCGGTCTGATCGAGCAGAAGTCCCAGCACCTCACCTTCGGCGAGTTCTCCTCGAAGTTCGCCACGGCCGCGAAGCTCGCGCCGTGGCTGGACGCGCCGTCCGTGATCTCCTCGGAGCCGGGCACGCACCCGGAGCCGGTGGCCGAGGCGGGCGTGGACGTGTACGCGTACACCCACAACGAGACCTCGACGGGTGTGGCGGCGCCGATCAAGCGCGTCGCGGGCGCCGACGCCGGGTCCCTCGTTCTGGTGGACGCGACCTCGGGTGCCGGCGGTCTGCCGGTGGACATCACCGAGACGGACGTCTACTACTTCGCCCCGCAGAAGTCGTTCGCCTCGGACGGCGGCCTGTGGCTGGCCGCGTTCTCCCCGGCCGCCCTGGAGCGCGCCGCCCGCGTGCACGCCTCCGGCAGCCGGCACATCCCGGAGTTCTTCTCGCTGCCGACGGCGATCGACAACTCGCTGAAGAACCAGACGTACAACACCCCGGCGCTGTCCACCCTGTTCCTGCTGGACCAGCAGCTGCGGTGGATGAACAGCCAGGGCGGCCTGGAGTTCACCACCGGCCGTACGGCGGCCAGTGCGCGCAACCTGTACGGCTGGGCGGAGGCGTCCAAGTACGCGACCCCGTTCGTCGTGGACGCCGACAAGCGCTCGTCCGTCATCGGCACGATCGACTTCTCGGACGACATCGACGCGGCTGCCGTCGCCAAGGTGCTGCGCGCCAACGGCATCGTGGACACCGAGCCGTACCGCAAGCTCGGCCGCAACCAGCTGCGCATCGCGATGTTCCCGGCGATCGACCCGGCGGACGTGCAGGCGCTGACGGCCTGCATCGACCACGTGATCGAGAAGCTCTGACCCTCACCCGTCCGGTACGACGTGGAGCCCCCGGTGACCTGCTGTCGCCGGGGGCTTCGGCGTTCCCCGGACACCCCGAGGCCACCGGCGTGGGGGGTTCCCCGCACGCGGTACCTTCAGGGCTCCGGCGGCGATTCTTGGAGGCAGCGGCGTGAGCGTGCGAGTGACGGCGGCCCAGAGCGGTGTGGACCCCTTCGGCACGGCCCGGCTGCGGCGCGGGGTGCTCGACGCGTGGGGTGCGGGCCCGGCCCGGTTCCGCGAGGACGCCAACGCCGAGGAGGACCTCGCGCTCGGCGGCTACCGGGACCGGCTCGTCATCGAGCTGGCGCAGAACGCCGCCGACGCCGCGGCCCGGGCCCAGGTGCCCGGCCGGCTGCGGCTCACCCTGCACGCGGGCGAGGGCGGGCACGCGCTGCTGGCCGTCGCCAACACCGGTGCCCCGCTGGACGCGACGGGCGTGGAGTCGCTGAGCACCCTGCGCGCCTCCGCCAAGCGGGAGCCCGCCGGCGACAGCGTCGGCCGGTTCGGCGTCGGCTTCGCGGCCGTACTGGCCGTCTCCGACGAACCGGCCGTGCTCGGCCGCCACGGCGGGGTGCGCTGGTCCCTGGCCGAGGCCCGGGAGCTGGCCCGGGGCGCCGCCGTCGGCAGCCCCGGCCTCGGCGACGAACTGCGCCGCCGCGACGGGCACGTTCCGCTGCTGCGCCTCCCGCTGCCCGCCGAAGGCACCGCCCCCGAGGGCTACGACACCGTCGTGGTCCTCCCGCTGCGCGACGCCGCCGCCGAGGGTCTGGTGGAACGGCTGCTGGCGGGCGTCGACGACGCCCTGCTGCTCACCCTGCCCGGGCTGCGCGAGGTCGTCGTGGAGACCCCGTCCGAGGGTGTGCGCACCCTGTACCGGCGCGACGAGGGCCCGTACACGGTCATCGAGGACACCACCGCCGCCGGTACGGTCACCCACCGCTGGCGCACCGTGCGCCACGGCGGCCCCATCGAGCGCGCGCTGCTGGCCGACCGGCCCGTCGAGGAGCGGCTTCGGCCCGCCTGGGCGGTGTCCTGGGCCGTGCCCGTCGACTCCGACGGCGCCCCGGTGCGGCCCGCCACCGCCCCGGTGGTGCACGCGCCGACCCCCACCGACGAGCCGCTGGGCATCCCGGCGCTGCTCATCGCGACCCTGCCGCTGGACACCACCCGCCGGCACCCGGCGCCGGGTCCGCTGCTCGACTTCCTCGTGGAGCGTGCGGCCGACGCGTACGCCGAACTCCTCGGCGCCTGGGACCCGGTGACCACCGCGCTGGTGGACCTGGTGCCCGGCCCGCTCGGCAAGGGCGAGCTGGACGGGGCCCTGCGCGCGGCCGTGCTCCAGCGCCTGCCCCGTACCGCTTTCCTCGCACCGGCCGCACCGCCCGAGCACGCGGAGGAGCGCGCCGCCCTGCGCCCCTTCGAGGCCGAGGTGGTGGAGGGCGCGGGCGCCGACACGGTACGCGTCCTGGCCGAGGTCCTGCCGACGCTGCTGCCGGCCGGCCTGGAGCGCCGGTCCGAGCTGCGCACCCTGGGGGTGGGCCGGCTCCCGCTGGGCGATGCCATCGAGCGGATCGCGGGCATCGAGCGGACCCCCGAGTGGTGGCACCGGCTCTACGACAGCCTCGCCGGGGTGGACCCCGACCGGCTGTCGGGGCTGCCCGTGCCGCTCGCCGACGGACGCACCTCGATCGGGCCCCGGCACATCCTGCTGCCCGGCGCGGACACGCCGGCGAGCCTGGCCCGGCTCGGCCTGAAGGTGGCCCACCCGGACGCGGCGCACCCGCTGCTGGAGAAGCTCGGCGCGCTCCCGGCCACGGCGCGGGCGGTCCTGACGACCCCGCAGGTGCGGGCGGCCGTCGCCGCCTCCCTCGACGCCGGTGAGATCTGGGACGAGGACGCCGACACCCTGGACGCCGACGAGCTGGCCGAGGTGGTCCTCGGGCTGGTCCGGGATGCCGATCTGGCACCGGGCGACGAGCCCTGGCTCGGCGCGCTGGCCCTGCCGGACGAGGACGGGGAGCTGGTGCCGGCGGGCGAGCTCCTGCTGCCGGGCAGCCCGCTGGCCTCGGTGATCCGCGAGGACGAGGTCCCGTACGTGGACGCGGACCTCGCCGAGAGGTGGGGCGCGGGCCCGCTCACCGCGTGCGGGGTCCTGGCCACCTTCCAGCTGGTCCGCGCCACCGACGTGGTCCTCGACCCGGACGAACTGGAACCGCGCGAGGGCGACTTCGCCGAGCCCGACGACGCGGGCCTGCTGGACGCGGTGGACGTGTGGTGCGAGGACGTCCTCGACCAGCTGCCGGACACCCCGGTCCCGCCGGTGGCGACCGAGCTGATCGCCGTCCGGGACCTCGACCTCGTCGACGACGACTGCTGGCCGCAGGCCCTGGCCATGCTCGCGCAGCCGCCGCTGCGTGACGCGCTGACCCAGCCCGTGCGGATCCTGCTGCCGGACGGCACCACGCAGTCGGTGCGCCCGTACACCGCCTGGTGGCTGCGCGACCACCCGGTGCTCGACGGCCGCCGCCCGGCGGGCCTGCGCGCGGCGGGCGGCGACCCGCTGCTGGAGGGCCTCTACACCTCCGCGGACGCCACGGGCTTCGAGGACGAGCAGGTCCTGCGGGCGCTGGGCGTACGCACGTCCGTGCCGGCCCTGCTGGACGAGCCCGGCGGCGCCGCCGAACTGCTGGCCCGGCTCGCCGACCCGGACCGTGAGGTCACCGGCCACCAGCTGCACGGCTTGTACGGCGCGCTGGCCGATCTCGACCCCGAGCAGGTCACCCTCCCGGACGAGCTGCGCGCGGTGGTGGACGGCGAGGTGCTCGTGGTGGACGCGGCCGACGCGGTGATCGCGGACGCACCGGACCTGCTCCCGCTGACGGCGGGGCTGCCGCTGCTGCCCGTCCCGCCGGCGCGTGCCGCGGATCTCGCGGAGCTGCTCCAGGTGCGCCGTCTCTCGGAGACGGTTCCGGCGGAGGTGACCACGCCCGGCGAGGAGCACGAGGTGCCGGAGTCGGTGCTCGTGCTGCTGGGTCCGGCCACTCCGGCGACGTACATCGAGCACGAGGAGCTCGTCGCGGGCGGCACGGAGCTCGACTGGCGCCGCACCCCCGACGGGACGCTCCACGCGTCCACGCTGGAGGGCGTCGCCGCCGGCCTTGCCTGGTCGGCGGGGCAGTGGCCGCGCCGCTTCGAGGTGGCGGCGCTGCTGGAGGACCCGTCGCGTACGGCGGAACTGGCCCGGGACCGCTGGTTCGACTGACCGGAAGGGGGGGTGGGAGCGGGCGGGGAGCCGGGCGTGCGGGCGCCCGGAAACCGTGCGCTCCCTTTGACAGGCGGCACGTGCCGACTCAGACTGATCAGTGCTTTCGTCCGACCGGCGGATCCACGACCAAGAAGAGAACGCGCCCTCAGGGAATCGTTCAGGGGGAGCGTCATGCCCGACAGGAGAGGCCGTTCGGCCGGTTTCCGGTGGTCCCACGGGCCGGTGTCCGAGCTGTTTTCCGGCCGGAACAACAGCCTGGGCCTCCTGCGGCTGTTCCTCGCGTCCGCCGTCGTGGTCTCGCACGCGGGCATCCTGGGCTTCGGCAGCCATGAGATCGGTCACGGATTCTCTCAGGGGCAGATAGACCTCGGGAAGATGGCCGTCTTCGGCTTCTTCTTCCTCTCCGGCATCCTCGTGACGCGCAGCGGCAACCGGCTGCCCGTCGGCCGCTTCCTGTGGCACCGGGCGCTGCGGCTGCTGCCCGGCTTCTGGGTCTGCATGGCCGTGACGGCCTTCACCGTGGCCCCTTACCTGTACTGGCGTCAGCACGGCAGTACGGCAGGTTTCTGGGACCACCCGCAGGGACCCTTCGCCTATGTCGAGGCGAACTGGGCCGTCGGCGTCGGGCAGTGGGGGATCTCCGGTGTGATGGAGACCGGTGCCACCAAGGGGCTCACGCACAACGCGGCGATGAACGGCGCCCTGTGGTCGCTGGCCTACGAGATCCTCTGCTACCTCGGGGTCGGCCTGCTCGCGCTGGGCGGCTCGCTGGTGCGATCCCGGCGGACCGTCCTGGCGGTGGCGGTGATCCTGGGCGGCCTGGTCGTCGGTGACGCGGTCGGCAACCGGCTGAACGCCGGGGCCGGGGCGGCGGCGCACGGCGGTGACCTGGTCATCCCGCTGATGGGCCCCCACAGCGTGAACTACATGATCTACCTCGGTTTCGCCTTCGCCCTCGGTGCGGTGCTGGAGCTCTACAAGGAGCGCGTCCCGGTCAGCGACCCGCTGGCGGCCCTCAGCGCGGTGGTGTTCGTGCTGACCCTGCACTACGGGTACTTCTTCGCCCTGGGTGTGCCGGCCTTCTGCTACCTGCTGCTGTGGCTGGCCATCCGGCTGCCCAAGCCGTTCCAGCGGATCGGTGCCAAGCACGACT
The DNA here is from genome assembly GCF_030440515.1 of Streptomyces xanthophaeus. Taxonomy (GTDB): domain Bacteria; phylum Actinomycetota; class Actinomycetes; order Streptomycetales; family Streptomycetaceae; genus Streptomyces; species Streptomyces kutzneri. Next base: position 4,612,383 of record NZ_CP076543.1, on the reverse strand, counting down.
ACTCGTACGGCATCTACATCTACGGCTTCCTCGTGCAGCAGTCGCTGGCCGTCCTCGGTGGCGCGCGCTGGGGTTTCGCCGCCTACCTGGGGCTCTCCCTGGCCGGTGCGCTGTTCGCGGCGGTGCTCTCCTGGCACCTGGTCGAACGCCCGGCGATGCGCCTGAAGGACATCGGCGGTGGCCGGCGCCGGCCCCCGCACGACGTCCCGGCACCCCGGCAGGGCGCCACCGCCGAGGACCAGCAGCCCGTACCGGTCTCCTGACCCGGGCCCGGACCCGCACCCGCACCCGCACCCGGCACGGACCGGCTCCGGTCAGGCCGGGAACTTGCGGTCGACCCACCTGAACGTGAACTCGATCAGGACGGCCGCGCCCACGGCGACGGCCACCGCGATCCACGGCACCGTGACCCCGACCAGCTTGAGCTGGAAGAAGTCCTGCAGCCACGGCACGACGAGGACGATCAGGAACGCCCCGCCCATCGCGCCGACGAGGGCCACCCGCCACCACGTGTACGGGCGGGCGATGATCGCCAGGACCCACATGGACGTCAGGAACAGCGTCAGCGTGGCCGCGCTGGACTCGGCTTCGAGGGCGCCCTGGCCCGTGTAGTGGTGGCGGGCGATCAGGTACGAGACGAAGGTGGCCACGGCCGCGATGGCGCCGCCGGGGATCGCGTACCGCATGACCCGCTTCACGAAGTGCGGTTTGGCGCGTTCCTTGTTCGGCGCCAGGGCCAGGAAGAAGGCCGGGATGCCGATGGTGAGCGTGGACAACAGCGTCAGGTGGCGGGGCAGGAAGGGGTACTCGACCTGCGAGCACACCACGAGGATGGCCAGCAGCACCGAGTAGACCGTCTTCGTGAGGAAGAGGGTGGCCACGCGGGTGATGTTGCCGATGACCCGGCGGCCCTCGGCGACCACCGAGGGCAGGGTCGAGAAGCTGTTGTTGAGGAGGACGATCTGGGCCACCGCCTTCGTCGCCTCCGAGCCCGATCCCATGCTGACGCCGATGTCGGCGTCCTTGAGGGCGAGCACGTCGTTGACCCCGTCGCCCGTCATGGCGACCGTGTGGCCCTTGGACTGGAGGGCCCCCACCATGTCCCGCTTCTGCTGCGGGCTCACCCGTCCGAAGACCGCGTTGTCGTCGAGGACCTTCGCCATGTCGGCCTGGTCGGTGGGGAGCCCCCGGGCGTCCACGGTGTTCTCCGCGCCCGGCAGACCCAGCTTGCCGGCGACCGCGCCGACGGAGACCGCGTTGTCGCCGGAGATGACCTTCGCGCTGACGTTCTGGTCCTCGAAGTAGCGCAGCGTGTCGGCGGCGTCGGGGCGCAGCCGCTGCTCCAGGACGACGAGGGCGGTCGGCCGGACCCCGGTGGCGACGGCCGCGTCGTCGAGCTCGCGGGCGGAGCGGGCCAGCAGGAGGACGCGCAGTCCCTGCTCGTTGAGGTCGTTGATCTCGTCGAGGGCCGGGTCCCCGGCGGGGAGCAGCACGTCGGGGGCGCCGAGCAGCCAGGTGTTGTTCTCGCCGTCGCCCTCGCTGAAGCTGGCGCCGCTGTACTTGCGGGCGGAGGAGAAGGGCAGGGACTCGGTGCAGCGCCACTCCGCGCTGTCCGGGTAGGCGTCGATGATCGCCTGGAGGCTGGCGTTGGGGCGCGGGTCGGACTCCCCGAGGGCGCCGAGCACCTTCTTGACGTACGTCGGCTCCGCGCCGCCGAGCGGGCGCAGCTCGGTGACGTCCATGCCGCCCTCGGTGAGGGTGCCGGTCTTGTCGAGGCAGACCACGTCGACGCGGGCGAGGCCTTCGATGGCGGGCAGCTCCTGGACCAGGCACTGCTTGCGGCCGAGCCGGATGACGCCGATCGCGAAGGCCACGGAGGTGAGCAGGACGAGCCCCTCGGGGATCATCGGGACGATGCCGCCGACGGTCCGGGCGATGGAGTCCTTGAGGTTGTTGTCCTTGACGAGGAGCTGGCTGATGATCAGGCCGATCGAGGTCGGGATCATCATCCAGGTGACGTATTTGAGGATGGTGGAGATGCCGGAGCGCAGCTCGGAGTGGACGAGCGTGAAGCGGGAGGCCTCTTCGGCCAGCTGGGCGGCGTAGGCCTCGCGGCCGACCTTGGTGGCGGTGAAGGCGCCGCCGCCGGCGACGACGAAGGAGCCGGACATGACCGGGTCGCCGGGCTTCTTCAGGACGGGGTCGGCCTCGCCGGTGAGCAGGGACTCGTCGATCTCCAGGCCGTCGGCCTCGCCGACGGATCCGTCGACGACGACCTTGTCGCCGGGGCCGAGTTCGATGACGTCGCCGAGGACGATCTCGGAGGTGGAGATCTCGGCGGTCCGGCCGTCGCGACGCACGCTGGGTTTGACCTCGCCGATGACGGCGAGGCTGTCGAGGGTCTTCTTGGCGCGCAGTTCCTGGATGATGCCGATGCCGGTGTTGGCGACGATCACGAAGCCGAAGAGGCTGTCCTGGATCGGCGCGACGACGAGCATGATCGCCCAGAGCACGCCGATGATCGCGTTGAACCGGGTGAAGACGTTGGCGCGGACGATGTCGGTGGTGGAGCGGCTGCTGCGGACGGGAACGTCGTTGACCTCGCCCCGTGCGACGCGCTCGGCGACCTCGGCGGTGCTCAGCCCGCCCGGCTTGAAGCGGGGCGCGGGCGGGCGCACCGGATGTACGGGGTCGAGCTCCGCGCCCGCGTCGATGGCGGGGGCGGCCGTCCTGCCACCCGGCTCCGGCCCGTCGGATTCGGTTCCAGCCCGCTGCGTCATGCCTTCGACGTTAAGCGGGGTTCTTTCGCTTCACCCGCCGAGAAGCCCGAAGATCCGACCTCAGGATGACCCGAATCGTCCCCTGGTAGCGCGATGCACCGGGCCGTGGGGCGGAGACGTCCCGGAGGGGCACCGCCCCACCCCGAAGCCGCCGGACCCGCGCCTGCGCCGCCGCTAGGCCTGCGGTCCCGAGCCCGGCTGCCCGGTCTGCCCGTCCCGCTCGGCCCGCGCAGCGACCTCGGCCTGCTCCGCCGCGTGACGCGCAAGCGCTGCGTCGCGGCCGCGGACGTACCAGATGCCGATCAGGCCGAGGAAGCCGCCGGCCGCGCAGGTCCAGACCCACCACAGCTGGCCCCGGTCGGCGAACCACCCGTAGAAGGGCAGCTGGACCAGGAAGAGGGCGAACCACAGGATCGTGCCACCAGTGACGGTGGCGACGACAGGGCCCTCCAGGGGCTCGGGCGCCTCGTGCTTCGCAATCCATTTCGCCATGCGGCAAGTCTAGGCGGCGCGAAATGACATCTACGCGCGGAGATGGACGCCCTTTCGTTCATGTGTTCATACTGAAACGGTTTGGGCGCGGCCCATTTTCTTCGTATGAACCACCCAATGAGGACCGTATGAGCACCCCGGCCCCCGCCCTCGCTGCCATCGCCCCGGAGCCTTCCCCCCAGGAACCCTCCGGCCCGCTGGACCGCTACTTCAAGGTCTCCGAGCGCGGCTCGACCCTCGCCCGCGAGGTCCGCGGCGGCTTCGCGACCTTCTTCGCCATGGCGTACATCATCGTGCTGAACCCGATCATCCTGGGCAGCGCGAAGGACATGTACGGGCACCAGCTCGACGGCGGCCAGCTGGTGACGGCCACCGTCCTGACCGCGGCCTTCACCACCCTCCTCATGGGTGTCATCGGCAACGTCCCGATCGCGCTCGCCGCCGGCCTCGGCGTGAACACGGTCGTCGCGCTCCAGCTCGCCCCCCGCATGAGCTGGCCCGACGCCATGGGCATGGTGGTCCTGGCCGGCCTCGTGGTGATGCTGCTGGTCGCCACCGGCCTGCGCGAGCGGGTCATGAGCGCCGTGCCGCTGGGCCTGCGCAAGGGCATCGCCATCGGCATCGGCCTGTTCATCATGCTGATCGGCCTGGTCGACGCGGGCTTCGTCTCCCGCATCCCGGACGCCGCGCACACCACGGTCCCGCTGCAGCTCGGCGCCACCGGTCACCTGGACGGCTGGCCGGTCCTGATCTTCGTGACCGGCGTACTGCTCACCCTGGCCCTGCTGATCCGCAAGGTCCCGGGCGCGATCCTGATCTCCATCGTGGCCATGACCGCCGTCGCCGTCGTGGTCCAGCTGGTCGCGAAGGTGCCCGACTCGGGCTGGGGCCTGACGGTCCCCGAGTGGCCCGGCAACCCGGTGTCCGCGCCCGATTTCGGGCTCGTCGGCGAGGTCAGCCTGTTCGGCGGCTTCGGCAAGGTCGGGATGCTCACCGGCATCCTCTTCGTCTTCACCGTGCTGCTGTCCTGCTTCTTCGACGCCATGGGCACGATCCTCGGCGTCGGCGACGAGGCGAAGCTGATCGACAAGAAGACCGGCGAGTTCCCCGGGATCAACCGGGTCCTGCTGGTCGACGGCCTGGCGGTCGCCTCGGGCGGCGCCACGTCCTCCTCCGCGACCACGTGCTTCGTGGAGTCCACGGCCGGGGTCGGCGAGGGTGCCCGTACGGGCCTGGCGAACGTCGTGACGGGCAGCCTCTTCGCCGTGGCGCTGTTCTTCACCCCGCTCGCCACCATGGTCCCGTCCCAGGCGGCCACCCCGGCGCTCGTGGCGGTCGGCTTCCTGATCCTGGCGGGCTCGGTCAAGGACATCGACTGGAGCGACTTCACCATCGCCGTCCCGGCCTTCCTGGCCATGGTGATGATGCCCTTCACCTACTCGATCACCAACGGCATCGGCATCGGCTTCGTGAGCTTCTGTGCGCTGCGCCTGGCGACCGGTCGGGGCCGCGGGGTCCCGGTGGCCATGTACGTGGTGTCGGCGGTGTTCGTCTTCTACTACGCGATGCCCGCCCTCGGACTCGGCCAGTAGCCACGTCGGCTGCGTCAGCTACGTCGGCTACGTCAGCCCGTAGAACTTCTCTGTCTCGTCGACGGCCGCCTTGAAGCGCTCGTCGAAGTCATCGCGAATGAGCGTCCGGACCACATAGTCCTGGACGCTCATTCCGCGTTTGGCGGCATGGATCCGGAGCCTGTCGAGGAGCTCCCCGTCTATGCGCATGCTCAGCACATGTGTCCCCATGCCGAAAGAGTCGGGGCACAGGGTGCGTACGCGTGTCACTTTCAGCCGCCGACTCACCCGTATGAGTGACCCCAGGTGTGAGCCGGAAAATCCAGTTTTCCTTAGGAAGAGTAATGAGTTACTCTAAATACATGCATGACCTTTCCCATGGCGACGACGCAGCCGCCGTGAACGACCTCCGCTCCGCCGTCATGCGGCTGGGGCGACGCCTGAAGCACCAGCGCGTCGACGAGTCGCTGAGCCCGACCGAGATGTCGGTCCTCGGCACCCTCGCCCGCTGCGGCCAGGCCACACCCGGCGAGCTCGCACGGCGGGAGCACGTCCAGCCGCCGTCGATGACGCGCATCGTCGCGTTGCTGGAAGCCAAGGGACTGGTCACGCTGGAACCGCACCCCGACGACCGCCGCCAAAAGGTGGTCCGCCAGACGGAGGAGGCCGAAGCGATGCTCGAAGAGAGCCGCCGCAAGCGCAACGCCTTCCTGGCCGGGCTCGCTGCCGAGCTGACCGAGGACGAATGGGCCAAGCTCCGCGCGGCCGCACCCGTCCTGGAGAAGCTCGCGCACCTGTAAGGAACGACGCCAGGAGGCGAACGCTTTTGAGTACGGGAACCGGAGCAGACTCCGCACCCGGCCACACATCCACCCCCGCTACCGCCGCGACCCTCGCGGCACCCGCGAGCAAGGGCTCCATGTTCAGCTCGCTGAAGATCCGTAACTACCGGCTCTTCGCCACCGGCCAGGTCGTGTCCAACACAGGCACCTGGATGCAGCGCATCGCCCAGGACTGGCTGGTCCTCTCACTGACCGGCTCCGCCTCCGCCGTCGGCATCACCATCGCCCTGCAGTTCCTGCCGATGCTGATGTTCGGCCTCTACGGAGGCGTCCTCGCCGACCGGCTGCCCAAGCGGCCGCTGCTCCTCGCCACCCAGAGCGCGATGGGCCTGACCGGCATCGCCCTCGCCGTCCTCACCCTGGCCGGACACGTCCAGGTGTGGCACGTCTACCTCGCCGCATTCGCGATCGGCCTGGTCACCGTGGTCGACAACCCGGCCCGGCAGACCTTCGTCCCCGAGATGGTCGGCAAGGACCAGGTGGCCAACGCCGTCAGCCTGAACTCGGCCAACTTCCAGTCCGCGCGGCTGGTCGGCCCGGCGATCGCCGGTGTGCTGATCACCGCCGTCGGCTCCGGCTGGGCCTTCCTGCTGAACGGACTGTCCTTCGCCGCGCCCCTCGCCGGCCTGCTGATGATGCGGACCCACGAACTGCACCCGGTCGAGCCGAGGCCCCGCGCCAAGGGGCAGCTGCGCGAAGGCCTGCGCTACGTCGCCGGCCGCCCGGAGCTCATCTGGCCGATCGTGCTCGTGGGCTTCATCGGCACCTTCGGGTTCAACTTCCCGATCTGGCTCTCCGCCTACGTCAGCGACGTCTTCCACGGGGACGCGGGCACGTACGGGCTCTTCAACACCCTGATCGCGGCCGGCTCCCTGGCGGGCGCCCTGCTCGCGGCCCGGCGCGGACAGTCCCGCCTGCGGGTGCTGGTGGCCGCGGCCGTGCTGTTCTCGGTCCTGCTCCTGGTGACCGCCTTCGCACCCGGCTTCTGGCTGTTCGCCGCCCTGCTCGTCCCCATCGGGATCTTCGGCCTGACGGTCAACGTCACCGCCAACTCCAGCGTGCAGATGGCGACCGACCCCGAGATGCGGGGCCGGGTCATGGCCCTGTTCATGATGGTGTTCACCGGCGGCACCCCGCTGGGCGCCCCGCTGCTGGGCTGGATCACCGACACCTACGGCGCCCGGATCGGCATGGCCTCGGGCGCGGTGATCTCCCTGGCCGCCTCGGTCGCGATCGCGGTGGTCCTGGCCCGTGTCGGCAACCTCCGGCTGCGGGTGGACCGGCGCGGTGTGACCTTCGTCCCGGCCGTCCCGCGCCACCGCGAACTGGTGACGGTGGCCTGACCCCGCTCCTCAAACGCCGGAGGGGCTGAAATCCAGCCTCGCCGGCGATTGAGGCGCGGGGGTTCGGGGGCAGAGCCCCCGACAACGGCACCGCGCACGGCTACGCTCGCCGGCATGAGACTGTTCGCAGCCGTCCTCCCGCCGGAGACAGCCGTCGCCGAGCTGGCCCGGGCCGTCGACCCCCTGCACGACGACCACCTGACGTGGACCGCGCGAGCGGGCTGGCACTTCACGCTCGCCTTCATGGGCGAGGTACGGGACGAGGTGCTCCCGGAGCTGCACACCCGCCTGGAGCGGGCCGCCCACCGCACGCCCCCCTTCGCACTGCGGCTGCACGGCTGCGGCCACTTCGGGGAGCGCGCCCTGTGGGTCGGCGCCGCCGGGGAGCTCTCCGCCCTGCGGATGCTCGCCGAACGGACCGACGCCGCCGCCCGGCGGGCCGGCGTACCGATGGAGCAGCACCGCCGCTACACCCCGCACCTCACCCTGGCCCGCAGCCGCAGCGCCACCACCCCGCTGCGGCCCTACCTGGACGCCCTCGCGGACTTCGAGGGCACGCCCTGGCAGGTCGACACGCTCAGCCTGGTCCGCAGCAACCTCCCCGTCAGCGGGGTCCCGGGCGAGCAGCCCCGCTACGAGACCGTCGGGGCCTGGCCGCTCGTCGGCTGAACCCGCACACCCCCCGGCCGGAGCCGGGGGGCGTGCGGGAGGGCGGGCGGGCCGCGTTAGGCTCGACGGGTGGATCCCAAAACCAGAAACCGCGTGATGGCCGGTGTGCTCGTACTGATGTTCGTCGTCGTGGCCGTGGCGGCCGCCGTCGGCCAGTAGCCCCTTGGGGGTGTCCTGCCCCGGGCAGGACCTACCAGGCGAAGGCCTCCGGCGACGCCCCGGGACCGGGGAAGATCTCGTCCAGGCCCGCCAGGACCTCCTGCGAGAGCTCCAGCTCCGCCGCGCGCAGCGCCGAGTCGAGCTGCTCCTGCGTACGCGGCCCGACGATCGGCCCGGTGACCCCGGGGCGCGTCAGCAGCCAGGCCAGCCCGACCTCGCCCGGCTCCAGGCCGTGCTTGTCCAGCAGGTCCTCGTACGCCTGCACCTGCGCGCGCACGGCGGTGTTCGCCAGCGCGTCCGCCGACCTGCCTGAGGCGCGGCGGCCGCCCTCGACCTCCTTCTTGATGACCCCGCCCAGCAGGCCACCGTGGAGCGGGGACCACGGGATGACCCCGAGGCCGTACTCCTGGGCAGCCGGGATGACCTCCATCTCGGCGCGCCGCTCGGCGAGGTTGTAGATGCACTGCTCGCTGACCAGGCCGAGCCGGCCGTGACGGGCCGCGATCTCGTTGGCCTGGGCGATCTTCCAGCCGGGGAAGTTGGAGGAGCCCGCGTAGAGGATCTTGCCCTGCTGGACCAGGACCTCGACGGCCTGCCAGATCTCCTCGAAGGGGGTCAGCCGGTCCACGTGGTGGAACTGGTACACGTCGATGTAGTCGGTCTGGAGCCGCTTGAGGCTGGCGTCGACGGCCCGCCGGATGTTCAGCGCCGACAGGCGGTCGTAGTTGGGCCAGGTGTCCGCCTCGCGGTACATGGAGCCGTACACCTTGGTGGCGAGGACCGTCTTCTCGCGGCGGTCGCCGCCCTGGGCGAACCAGGTGCCGATGATCTCCTCGGTGCGGCCCTTGTTCTCGCCCCACCCATACACATTTGCCGTATCGAAGAAGTTGATGCCCGCGTCGAGGGCGGAGTCCATGATCGAATGACTTTCGGGCTCCCCGGTCTGGGGGCCGAAGTTCATGGTGCCGAGAACGAGTCGGCTGACCTTGAGGCCGGTGCGTCCGAGCTGCGTGTACTTCATGGGACACAAGCCAACTGCTTCGAGTGCGCTCGAAGCAAGACCCCGCCGTGAAGGGCGTGTTACAGCACCTGCGCGGGCCGGTAGGGGCCGCCGATCCCCCACGCCTGGTGCAGGACGGCCGCGAACTCGCCCGCCAGCCGGTGCTCGCCCGAGGCGTTCGGGTGAGTCCCGTCGTAGGTGTCGCGGTGGATGTCGTACGCGGCCGGGCGCGCGGCCAGCAGGATCGGCGAGGCGTCGGTCGTCAGGTCGGCGACCGCCTTCGCGAGGAGCTCGTTGAAGCGGGCCACCTCGGCCGCGAAGGGGGCGTCCTCCTCGGCCCGGCTGTTCGGGATGACCGGCAGCAGGACCATGCGGACGGCGGGACGGGCGGCGCGGGCCTCGGCGACGAACCGGCGGGCGTTGGCGGCGGTCTGCTCGGCGTCGGTGTAGAAGCCGAGGTCGATCAGCCCGAGGGAGACCAGCAGGACGTCGGCACCGGTGTCGGAGACCGCAGGGCCTATGAGGGGGGCCATGTGCTGCCAGCCCTCGCCCCAGCCGGCCAGGTGGCGGCGGGCGCGCTCCGGGAAGCCCGGGTCGGCGTACGCGTGGCTGGTGGGTGCGTCGGCGACGGTGTCGTACAGCTCGCAGCGCGGACCGACGATCCGGTAGGGACCGCCGAAGGTCGAGCTGAGGTGCTGCCACATCCGGTAGCGCCAGGTGTAGTCGCCGGCGCGTCCGATGGTCATGGAGTCGCCGACGAACATGAAACGCATCCGGTCATCATCGCGGATCGCGCGACAGAAACCCCTGTGACGCCGGACACGCGGCACGTACTGGCAGGCTGGGGGAATGCGCCTGCCCATGCCGTCCGCCGCCGCGTCCGCCGCCGTTGCCACCGCCGCCGCCGTCGCCGCCGCACTCGCCGTGCTGCCGGGCCCGGCCCACGCGGCGGATACCCCCGCCACGTCCTCCTTCACCATCTCCGACCCGCGGATCAAGGAGTCGAGCGGCCTGGCCGCAAGCCGGATCCACCCGGGCGTGTACTGGACGCACAACGACAGCGACGACGGCCCGTACATCTACGCGGTGGACTCGGCATCGGGCAGGACGGTGGCCCGCGTGACGCTGACGGGGATCGGGAAGCCGCGCGACGTCGAGGCGATCTCGCTGGGCCCGGACGGGCAGCTCTACGTCGGGGACATCGGCGACAACCGCAACGGCACCTGGGACCACGTGTGGATCTACCGCTTCCCGGAACCGAAGCAACTGGGCGATGTCACGGCCGAGGCCACGCAGTTCACGGTGAAGTACGCGGACGGGGCGCGCAACGCGGAGGCCCTGATGGTCCATCCGGTGACGGGGCGCGTCTACATCGCGAGCAAGGACGAGAACAAGGGCGGCCTGTACGAGGGTCCCGCGGAGCTGACGACGGGGGGCACGAACGTGTTCCGTCGGGTCGCCGCCGTGCCGTGGGTGACGGACGGGGCGTTCTCCCCCGACGGCACCCGGCTGACGCTGCGGGGCTACTTCACGGCCCGCACCTACCCGTGGAAGGACGGCCTGCCGGTGGGCGAGGGCGAGCGGGTGGACGCGCCGTGGCAGGGCCAGGCGGAGTCGGTGACGTACACGCCGGACGGCTCCACGCTGATGTTCGGCGCGGAGGGCGAGGGCAGTCGGGTCATCGCCGTGCCGGTCGCCGCCGCCGCGTCGGCCTCGCCGCAGCCGGGTGCGCCTTCGGAGGCGGCCCCCGCGCCGGAGCCGACCGGCAGCTTCGGCAAGGGAGCCCTCGTCCTCGCGGGCGGCCTGGCTCTGGTCTTCGGCGCCAAACGCCTCTTCCGCCGCCGCTGACTCGAGCCGACGCTTCAACCGCCCCCACCCCGGCTTCCGCCCGGCCCATCCGGCTCCGCCGCGCCGAACCCAGCCCCTCCGGGCCCATCCAGCCCCGCGGGCCCATCCAGCCTCGCCGGGCCGAACCCAGCCCCTCCGGACACATTCAGCCTCGCCGGCGTTTGAGGCGCGGGGGTCCGGGGGCAGCGCCCCCGGCAGCGGCGCCGCGCCGGAAACCGGACGGTTCGGCGCCCGCGCCGTTGCCGGGGCTCCGCCCCGGACCCCGCTCCTCAAACGCCGGAGGGGCTGGATGTGCCCGGAGGGGCTGGATGTGCCGGCGGAGCCGGATGGGGCCGGGGTTACTCCTCGCGGATCGGGATGCGGCCGTTCACCGGCGGGGAGGCCGGGGACGGAGTCGCCGAGGCGGGGGGCTGGCCCATCGAGGCCAGGAGCTGGCGGGCCACGCCCAGGCCCGTGCCGCCCATCGTCAGCGCCTTCGCGAACATCTCCGACATGCCCTCGGCCCCGTTCAGCAGGACCATGTGCTCCACGTTCCCGAAGGCCCCCGCACCCGCCTCCACGATCGCCGGCCAGTTCTCGGCCAGCTGCTGCGCGACGACCGCCTCCTGGTTCTCCGCCAGCGCGGCGGCCCGCGCCTTGATCGCTTCCGCCTCGGCCAGACCCTTGGCCTTCGCCGACTCCGCCTCCGCGAGGCCCCGTGCCTGCGTGGCCGCGGCCTCCGCCTCACCGGTCGCCCGCGTGGCCTTCGCCGACGCGATGCCCCGCGCCTCCACGGCCTGCGCGTCGGCGGTCGCCGCCGTCGTCACCCGCGTCGCCTCGGCGGCCGCCGCGAGTTCCGTCTCCCGCGCCTTCGCCTGCGCCGCCGAGATCCGTGCGTCACGCTCGGCCTCCGCCCGGGTGCGGGTCTCGTACGCCGCCGCGTCCGCGGGCTTGCGTACGTCCGCCTGCAGCTGCTGCTCGCGCCGGTGCGCCTCCAGCTCCGCGACCCGGGTCTCCTGGACGACGACCTCCTGGCGGGCGGCCGCCTCCGACAGCGGGCCCGCCTGACGGGCCGTCGCCGCCGCCTTGTCCCGTTCGGCCTGGTAGCCGGCCTGCAGGATCTCGCTGTCGCGCGTCGCCTCGGCCATCCGGGCGAAGGCGGCCTGCTCGGCCTCCGTGGCCAGCCGGTTCGCCTCGGCCTGCGCGATCCGCGCGTCCCGCTGCACGGCCGCCGCGTGCGGCATCGCCAGGTTCTTGATGTAGCCGGTCGGGTCCTCGATCTCGTGGATCTGCAGCGAGTCGACGATCAGGCCGAGCTTCTCCATCTCGGTACCGCAGGCCATCCGGGTCTGGCCCGTCAGCTTCTCCCGGTCGCGGATCATGTCCTCGACCGTCAACCCGCCCACGATGGACCGCAGATGTCCGGCGAAGACGATGTGCACGCGCTCGGGCATCATCTTCTGCTGGTCCAGGAACCGGCGGGCCGCGTTGGCGATCGACACGAGGTCGTCGCCGACCTTGAAGATGACGACGCCCTTCACCCGCAGCGGGATGCCCTGATGGGTGACGCAGTCCACGGACAGCTGGGTCTCGTTGAGGTCCAGGGACAGTTTCCGTACCGCCTGCACGCCCGGGAGTACGAGCGTCCCCCGCCCGGTGACGATCCGGAACCCCATGCCCTGCCCGAGGCCCTCGGTCTTGTGCGTGGAACCGGAGATGACGAGTGCCTCGTTCGGTTCGGCCACCCGCCACATGAGCTTGAACAGGCCGATCAGAGCCACGATTGCGGCGAGAACGATTCCCGCCACGACGCCGATAGCCATCGGCAACGCCCCCTTAGCGCGATGCCGTTCGGCACCGACGAGGCCGAGTCTGCGCCTGCGGCGGTCACGCCGGAAGATGCGGGCCGAGTCTTGTCGCCATCTTGATACGTACAGGTGGGACGGGGCGTCAGTTGTCGTAGGCGGCCATCACGTACACCGTGCGCGGCGGCAGGTATTCGACCACCGTCACCACCGTCCCGACGGCGATGCGGCCGGTCCCGGCGACCGGGTGGGCGAGGAAGTGCTCCGCCCCGCCCCGGATCCGTACGATGACCTCGCCCACCAGCCCGGGCCCGACCGTCCCGGTCACCCGGCCGGTCAGTCCCACCATGTCCGCGTCGGCGCCCGTGTCCCCCATGGGGCGAGGGTACGCCGCACGGCCGCCGGAGGGGGCCCGCCGAGCGGGCCACAAGGCTACGAGGCTACGAGTGACCGAGGTCCGCGGCCGGCAGGTCCGATTCCGAGACCGGGACCGAGCCGGTGTCGGGGGCCGGTCGCAGGGTGAACTCGTCCGAGGCCATCGAGTCGAGCACCGGCGGGGCCGGCCGCAGAGGCGCCGGCATGACCGCGGCCTCCGAGTGGCCGCCGCAGCCGTACGACAGCGACACCAGACGGCCGTCGGCCGGGCTGAACTCGTTCGCGCAGACGCCGAAGGCCTGGCCGAGCGAGCCGCCGATGGCGACCAGGAAGCCGCAGGAGACGCAGGAGGCGGGCGCGGCCTGCGCCATCGGGGTCTTGGCGCCGAAGGACTCGTCCCAGCGGTCGGCGGCGGTGTGCAGCCCGTACCGCGATAGCACGCGCGCCCGGCGCATGCCCAGTTCCTCGGCGACCGAGGTGATGGAGCCGCGTACGGGGACCACGGCGCGGTCGGTGACGTCGGCGTCCTCGGCCTCGACCAGTTCGGCCATCTCGGTGGAGACCACCGAGTTCGGCGGCGGGGTGTCCTCGCCCGACCAGCCCGGCTCCAGGCGCAGGTCCTCGGCGTCGGTGGGCAGCAGATCGCCGGGGCCCATGTCGCCGGGGCGCAGCCGCTCGCTCCACGGCACCCACTCGGGGGCCAGCAGCGCGTCGTCGCCGGGGAGCAGCACCGTTTCGTCGAGGGTGACGTTCTTCGCGCGGGAGGCGCGGGTCACGGTGACGGCCCAGCGCCAGCCGCGGTAGCCCGGTTCCTTGGACTCGAAGAAGTGGGTGACGACGCGGTCGCCCTCCGCGACGGCGGAGACGTGCGCGCCCACCACTCCGGGGAAGGCGGCCTCCTCGGCCGCCGCGCGGGCGAGTTCTACCGCCTCGACGCAGAGGCGGTCGGGGGTACGCGGGGTACGGCTTCGCGTCGTCGCAGCACTCACTGGTCTCGTTCTCTCCTACGCCGTCTCACGTGTGCGCCGTCCGTACTGTCGTCCACAACGACCCGTCGGTGCTGTCCGTACGTGGCACGGGCGGAGCGGACCAGAGGGCCGCGTCGACGTCCGCACCCGATCGGACTCCGGGCGCACCTCACTGCGACCCATTCTGCGGGATCACGAAGAGGCGCGCGGCCAGGAGCAACCGCCGGTGGCGCGCTACGCACGCTACCTCCTCTTAAGCCTCGGGCACACATGCAAGGTCCGATTCGCGGACAAGCCACCGGCCGGGTGACGCGCCGGGAGGCGCCCGGCAGGGCCGGGTGGGGCACTATGTCGAGTGTGGCACCCGTACGGTCGTCCGACGACGGCTCGGGACCGGCCAGGCGGGCCGGCCGGGCTGTCGGGCGTGCGCTGCACCTTCCGGCGCGGGGGATCCGGCGGGCCACGCACGCGCACGGGGCGGGGGAATCGGGCCTCGGCAAGCTGATCGAGCTGCACGCCATCAACGGCGCCGGCGATGTGATGATCACGGTGGCGCTGGCCTCGACGGTGTTCTTCTCCGTTCCCACGGACGAGGCGCGCGGCCGGGTGGCCCTGTACCTGGCGATCACGATGGCCCCCTTCACCGTGCTGGCCCCGGTGATCGGTCCGCTGCTGGACCGGCTGCCGCACGGCCGGCGGGCGGCGATGGCGGCCTCGATGCTGGCGCGCGCGCTGCTGGCGCTGCTGATGTCGGGCGCGGTGGCCACGGGGGGCATTCAGCTGTATCCGGCGGCGCTGGGCGTGCTGGTGGCGTCCAAGGCGTACGGGGTGGTCCGCAGTGCGGTGGTGCCCCGGCTGCTTCCGCCGAAATTCTCACTCGTCAAGGCGAACTCCCGGGTCACGCTGGCCGGTCTGCTGGCCACGGGCGCGGCGGCGCCGGTGGGTGCCGCCCTGCATCTGATCGGGCCGCCGTGGCCGCTGTACGGGGCCTGCGTGATCTTCGTGTGGGGCACCGTCGCGGCGTTCACGCTGCCGCACAAGGTGGACGAGGCCAAGGGCGAGCGCCGGGCGCGGCTGTCCACGCACGAGCCGCACTCGAAGCGGCCGGGTCTGCGGACGGTCAGCCGGCCGGTGCTGTGCGGGCTGCTCGCGAACGCCTCGATGCGTGCACTGTCCGGGTTCCTGATCTTCTTCCTGGCGTTCCTGCTGCGCGAGCATCCCCTGGCGGGGCAGAGCGCGGCGGTGTCGCTGGGCATCGTGGGCGTCTCGGCGGGCGTGGGCAACGCCTGCGGCACGGCGGCGGGCGCGTGGCTGCGGGCGCGGGCGCCGGAGGCGATCATCGCGGCGGTGCTGTGCCTGACCCTGGGCGTGGCGGTGCTCGCGGCGGTGTTCTTCAGCGGGCTGTTCATGGCCGTGCTGGGCGCGACGGCGGGCTTCTGCCAGGCGCTGGCGAAGCTGTCGCTGGACGCGATGATCCAGCGGGACGTGCCGGAGTCGGTGCGGACCTCGGCCTTCGCCCGTTCGGAGACGCTGCTCCAGGTGGCGTGGGTCCTGGGCGGCGCGATCGGCATCGTGCTGCCGCTG
The DNA here is from genome assembly GCF_030440515.1 of Streptomyces xanthophaeus. Classification (GTDB taxonomy): domain Bacteria; phylum Actinomycetota; class Actinomycetes; order Streptomycetales; family Streptomycetaceae; genus Streptomyces; species Streptomyces kutzneri. Next base: position 4,596,968 of record NZ_CP076543.1, on the reverse strand, counting down.
AACGGGGTACTGGGGATGTCGGTGGCCGCGGCGATCGTGGCCCTGGGCACGACGATGGCCCTGCGCGGTGTCCTCTCGGCCCCCCGCCCCCACAGCGCCTCCCGGCCCCGGGTCGCCTAGCCGGTTGCCCGCCGCGCATGTCCGGCTGCGGCGCCGCCCCCGGACAATGCGCCGCGCCGCAGGCCACGGGTACCCCATGCAGCGGCGCAGCCCAGGGGCCCGATAGCCTTCGGCTCATGACCGCACCGCTTTTCTCGGGTAGGGCCCGCCGCAGCGTCGCGGCCCTCGGAGCCGTGTCCGCCGGCTTCCTCCTCCTCTCCGCCTGCGGCGAGAAGCCGACACCGCTGGCGACCGTGACGGTCGGCACCTCGTCGGTGTCCGCCGAAGCCTCCTGCCAGAACGACGGCAAGGAGCTCTCCATGGACCAGGTCCAGGAGTGCCTCACCAACCTCAAGAACCCCAAGACCGTCGAGTACGCCCGCGGTGACACGCTGCGTCTCGGTGTCGAGCCGGAGATCGTCGAGGACGGCAAGCGCTGGTCGGCGGTCCTGGACGGCCAGCCGATCACCGAGCCCTCCTCGAACACCTACCGCAGCTTCCCGGGTGCCGACGTCTTCGCGACGGGCGGCCAGGGCGAGGCCCCTTCCTCGAAGAAGCTCGCGTTCCTGCAGATCGCCGAGGACGGCAAGCCGCTCGCCGTCTGGTCCTTCAACCTCAAGCTCAAGTAACCGGGCGGCGGCGGTGCGCGCGCTCGTCGTGACCGCGGTGGCGGCGGAGGCAGACTCCGTCACCACCGGTCTGACCCCTCATCCGGACGCTTTCGGCCCCGGTCCGCGCACGCTGCCCGGCGGCTACCTCATCAACCGCCGGGACCTTCCTGGCATCGCCTTCGACGTGCTCGTCGGGGGCGTCGGTCCGGCGGCGGCCGCCGCCGGGGCCGCCACCGCCCTGGCCCTCGCCGACTACTCGCTCGTCGTCTCCGCCGGCATCGGCGGCGGGTTCGCGCCCGCCGCCCCGCTCGGTTCCCTCGTGGTCGCCGACGCGATCGTCGCCGCCGACCTGGGGGCCGAGACCCCCGACGGCTTCCTCGACGTGACGGAGCTCGGCTTCGGGCACAGTGTGCACCTGCCGCCCGCCGAGCTCGCCGCCCGCGCCGCCGAGGCGACCGGGGCGCTGCTCGCGCCCGTGCTGACCGTCTCCACCGTGACCGGGACCGCCGCCCGGGCGGCCGCGCTCGCCGCCCGGCACCCGATGGCCGGGGCCGAGGCCATGGAGGGTTTCGGGGTCGCGGAGGCGGCCGCCGCTCACGGGCTGCCCGTACTGGAGATCCGCGCCGTGTCCAACGCCGTGGGCCCTCGTGACCGTGCCGCCTGGCGGATCGGGGACGCGCTGACCGCGCTCGCCGACGGCTTCCGTGTGCTGGGGCCCGTACTCGCGAACTGGGGAGAACGCCATGAGCAGCACCCGCACCGGTGAACCGCTGAAGATCGCCTATTCGCCCTGCCCGAACGACACCTTCGTCTTCGACGCGTGGGCCCACGGCCGGGTACCGGGCGCGCCCGCCCTCGACGTCACCTTCGCGGACATCGACCTCACCAACGGCATGGCCGAGCGCGGCGAGCTGGACGTGCTGAAGGTGTCGTACGCCGTGCTGCCGTGGGTGCTGGAGGAGTACGCGCTGCTGCCCTGCGGCGGGGCGCTGGGGCGCGGCTGCGGCCCGCTCGTGCTGACGCGCGAGCCGGGGCTGGACCTGACCGGGCGGACGGTGGCTGTGCCGAGCGAACGCTCCACCGCCTACCTGCTGTTCCGGCTGTGGGCCGCGGACGTGCTGCCGGAGGGCGTCGGCAAGGTCGTCGTCCTGCCGTTCCACGAGATCATGCCGGCGGTCCGGGACGGCCGGGTGGACGCCGGGCTGGTGATCCACGAGGCCCGGTTCACCTATCAGGACTACGGGTTGCACTGCCTGGCCGACATGGGTGAGCACTGGGAGTCCACGACCGGCCTGCCGATCCCGCTGGGCGCGATCATCGCCCGGCGCTCGCTGGGCGCGGAGCGGCTGCGCGCGCTGGCCGAGTCGGCCCGTACGTCGGTCCGGATGGCCTGGGACGACCCGGAAGCCTCCCGCCCGTACGTCCGCGCCCACGCCCAGGAGCTGGACCCGGCCGTCGCCGACCAGCACATCGGCCTCTACGTCAACGAGTTCACCGCCGACCTCGGCGACTCCGGCTACGCGGCGGTGCGCGGGCTGCTCACGCGGGCGGCGGCCGAGGGTCTGGTACCGGCCATCGCGCCCGGCTCGCTGGACTTCCCGCAGGACTGACCGCCCGCGCACACGGCTGCGCCCCGCCGCTCTTTCGAGTGGCGGGGCGCGGTCGTACGCGTGACGGTGCGGGGCTCAGACGTCGAGCTGGTCGGCCACCGCGCGCAGCAGTCCGGCGATCTTCGTGCCGTGCACCTTGTCGGGGTAGCGGCCGCGCTCCAGCATCGGGGTGATGTTTTCCAGGAGGGTCGTGAGGTCCTGCACGATGGAGGCGAGCTCGTCGGGCTTGCGCCGCTGCGCGGCCGCGACGGAGGGTGCCGGGTCCAGTACCGTCACCGAAAGTGCCTGGTCACCGCGCTGGCCCGCGACGACACCGAACTCGACGCGCTGGCCGGGCTTGAGGGCGTCCACCCCGGCAGGGAGCACCGACGAGTGGACGAAGACGTCGCCGCCGTCGTCGCGGGAGAGAAAGCCGAAGCCCTTCTCACTGTTGAACCACTTGACCTTGCCGGTAGGCACGTCCGTCCTCTGTCCTTGTGCTCGTCGGGGGTCCGAAGTGCCGTGAACGGCTCCGGACAACAGCGCAGCGGGCCATGTGTGACCCGCCACCTCAAGGCTAATGGTCGGGGGCCGGGTGACAAGACGTTCCCCGGTCCTTCACGGTCGGCTGCTTCGGCCAGGGAACTACCCTGGTGAGGTGACTGTTACTCCTCATTCAGACGAAGCGCGGCCCGGCGACGGACTGGTCAAGGCCGGCGGCATCGTGTTCATCGCCGGGGCCGTGGCCACGCTGGCGACCATGGCTCCGCTCTTTCTCGACATCGACCCGTTCCCGCCGTACGCGTGGGCGGTCTGCATGCTCATGGGCGTCGGCTTCGCCATCTCCGCGGCGGGCGTGCTCCGCTCGGCCGCGGCGCAGCGCCGGGCCGCCCGCGCCTCGCAGGCGTAGGGGCCACCCCTAGCGGCCCGGGAAGCTCTCAGACGGGCTGTGCGGCGACGTACTGCGCGAGCCACTGGGGCAGCGCGGTGAGGTCGGGCAGCACCACGTCGGCGCCCGCCTCGCGCAGTTCCTCCTCCGGGCACGGGCCGGTCGGCACCACCACGGACAGCGCGCCGGCCGTACGGGCCCCGCGTACGTCGCCGACGTGGTCGCCGACGTAGACCTGCGCCCCGTACTCGCGCAGCGCACCGGCCTTGGCCTCCGCCCAGAGCCAGCCGATGACCGCGTCGGCCTCGATGCCGAGGTGCGACAGGTGCAGGCGGGCGTTGGGCTCGTGCTTGGCCGTGACGACGATCGCGCGGCCGCCCAGCGCCTGGACGGCCTCGATCGCCTCACGGGCGCCCGGCATCGCCGGGGTCGGCCCGATGGCGTACGTGGGGTAGATCTCGCGGTAGCGGTCGGCCATGGCCGGGATCTCGGCCTCCGGGAACCAGTGCGCGAGCTCCTCCTCCAGCGGCGGCCCCAGCCGGGTGACCGCCTCGTCGGCGTCGATGAAGGTCCCCGTCTCGGCGGAAAGGGCCTGGTAGGCGGCCTTGATTCCCGGGCGCGAGTCGATGAGGGTCATGTCGAGGTCGAAGCCGACGGTGAGGTTCATACCGTCCATTGTGCCGAGGCACCCGCACGGCAGGCCGACTGCGGACCGACTGTGCGCCTACATCGGGGGAACACAGGCCGAAGACCGCCCGGCCTCCGGCGCGGCCCTCGGATCCTGCACCTCCTTCGCATCCCTCATGTCCGTGCTCAACCTTTTCCGGGCGGCAGCGCTCAGGACAGGGGTGAGACGGACGATGTGAAGGGGAGGGCGGATGCCACCAGGCACCGAGCACGACTTCGAGGCCTTTGCCCGGGCCGGTCAGCGCAAGCTGTACCGGACCGCGTACCTGCTGTGCGGGAACGCCGACGGCGCACGCGATCTGACGCAGACGACGCTCGCGAAGCTGTTCCAGCACTGGCGGCGGGTGTCCGCCGCCGAGTATCCCGACGCGTACGCCAGAACCGTACTCACCCGCACCTTCCTCGCCGAGCGGCGGCGGCGCCTGCGTGACCTGCTGGCCCACACGCGCGCCGATCCGCCGGCCCGGCCCGAGCACGCCGACCTGCGCGTCACCCTGCTCGCCGCACTGGCCGAACTCCCGCCGCGGGCCCGCGCCATGGTCGTCCTGCGCTACTGGGAGGACCTGAGCGTCGAGACCGTCGCCGAACTGCTGCGCTGCAGCGAGGGCACGGTCAAGAGCCAGTGCTCGCGCGCCCTGACGAAGCTGCGCGCGCGGCTCGGCGAGGCCCACATCTACGCCACCGAGAGCTGAGGAGACTCCATGGGTACCAACGAAGACCGCACGGACGACCGGGCCGCGGCCATGCTCGTCCGGGACGCGATGGACCGTGCGACCGCGGAACTGCCCGCCATGGTGGACCTGGTGGGCCCGGCCCGCGCCCAGGGCCTGCGCCGCAGGGCGCGCGTCCGGGCGGCGATCGGCGGTGCGGTACTGGCCGTGGCCGGGCTCGGCCTGGCCGGAGCCTTCGTCCTGCCGGGCGACGGCGACGGCCGGGGGGCGACCGGAGTCACCGGGGTCATCGACGTGGCCGCGCCGCCGGCGGGATCCGCACCGCCGCCGCCGGTCCACCTCGAACCCAGTCCGGGCGAATCGTCGATGGCCGACCTGCCGCCCGCCGAGCGGGCCCGGCAGGAGAACTTCCAGAACCAGGCCGTCGGCGTGCTCCAGCAGCTGCTGCCGCCGTCGGTCGGCACCGTGCAGCGGATCGACCTCGGCGTGCGGCACTACCAGGGCACCAAGGACGGCAAGACCTTCCACATCATCTTCTCGGTGCGGCCCTTCGAACCGGGCACCGCGCCCCAGGCCTGCCGCGAGATCAAGGGCACGGTCTGCTCGAAGACCACCCTGCCCGGCGGCATCGAGGCCGCCGCGTCGATCTCGCCGGTCGACAACGGCGACGTCACCGAGTCCCGGGCCTGGTTCCGTTACGGAACGAGCGACGTCTCGCTGGCCGTCGGCCCGCACGAGGCGTCGCACACCTCGGCGCCCGTCACCGCCCAACAGCTCCTCGACCTCGCCAAGTCCTCCGCCTTCCTCGACCTGGTCAAGGCGGCCGACCACGACCCGTTGGAGGAGATGCAGCGCACGATCCCGGCAGGCTGACCGGCCCGGCGCCCTCCGGGCTACCGCCGCCGCGCCCGCCACACCAGGTACAGCGCGGAGGCCAGCGCGGCGCCCCGCAGGACCCACGGCCACATCCCGTGCAGCGCCCCGCTCAGCTGATCGTCGGGCAGGGTCTCGCCCCACTTGCCGTTCATCCGGCCCCACACCCACAGCACCGCCGCCGCGAGCACCGCGCCGGGCGGGCCGAAGACCGCCCATTTGCGCTCGGCCGGCCCCAGCACGCGCGAGGCGAACGGAAGGAGCCAGCCGACCACGAGGAGCAGCCAGTAGCCGGTGGCCATACCGATGACGAGGACGGCCGCCGCCAGCAGGAGGAGGGCGTTCGGCCGCGGGCGGACGGCCGGGGCCGCCGGGGCTTCCGGTCCGGCGGCCCCGGCCGCCGCGTCCTTCTTCGCGCGCCGCCGCTCGCGCAGGAACCGTACGAGGCTCCGCGCGCGCCCCTCGTCCTGCGCGGGCGGCGCCGACCCGCCCTTGCCGGCCTCCGCCGACTCCTCCTCCGGGCCTTCCTTGAACAGGTCCGGGATCTCGATGCCGCCCGCGAAACCGTCGACCTGCGGGCCCGCCCCGTACGTCGCCGGGCTCACCCGCCACCAGTCGGGCTCGGCCCCTCCGGACGGGCCGAGCTCGTCCAGCCCGGCCAGGTGCGGCGGCACGTTCTCGGGCTCCGCCACCGGGCGGGCCGGAGCCGGCTTCCGGCTGCGCAGGCGGCCCGGACCCCGCTGGACGGGGACCGACAGTCCGGCGTCGGCGGGGGCCGCGGGGGCGGGGGCCGCGCCCTGCCGGGAGCCGAGGGTGTCCAGGACCTCCTCGGGCGTGCCGATCCGCTCCAGGATGCGCCGCACAGCGGCCGGGGTGTCCGGGTCGTACTTGGCGCGCCGACGGTCGATCTCGTCCCGCAGCCCCGACACCAGCCTCATCCGGTCGCCGGAGGACAGCTGCCGCTGTTGCGCCAAGTCCCCGACGCGGCTCAGATATTCGTAGACCAGATGGTCGCTTTCGATCCCCACGCCCAGGCTCCTCCCTTACCCCCTGTCCCGAAGGTAGCGCGTGCGCCCGTGGAGCTGCCGCGGGCGCAGCGGATACCGTTGACCGGATGGGGACCGGCCGACTGACCGGCCGACGCGACCAGGAGGCGACTGTGCCCGAGGCAAGCACTGCGGCGGGATCCGCCGGCGGGAGCCCGGCGGGAAGCTCCCCGCGTTCACTCGCCGAGGCGCTGCGCGCCCGTGACGACGCGGCGCTCGCGGCCCTGTTGCGCGCCCGCCCGGACCTGCTCGGGCCGGTGCCGGGCGATGTGACGCAGCTGGCCACCCGGGCCGGCACCCGGGCTTCGGTGGTGCGCGCCCTGGACCGGCTGGACCGGTTCGCCCTGCAGACCGCCGAGGCCCTCGCGGTGGGCCCGGAGCCGTGCCCGTACCCGGTGCTGGAGGGGCTGCTGACGGGCGGCGAGGACGAACGGGCCCGCGCCGCGCTCCCCGGCGCCCTGGCCACCCTGCGCGACCAGGCCCTGGTGTGGGGCGACGAGGACCGGCTGCGGCTGGTCCGCACGGCGCGCGAGCTGCTCGCCCCCTCGGCCTCCCGTCCCTCCCCCACCGGGCTGGGTCCGACCGTCGCCGAGGCCACGGCCGGGATGTCGCCGACCCGCGTGCAGGAGATCGTGGCGGCCGTCGGGCTCCCCGCCACCCACGACCCGGTGTCCGCGGTGACCGCGCTGACCGGGCTGTTCACCGATCCGCAGCGGATGTCGGCGCTGCTGGACGAGGCTCCGGCGGAGGCGCACCAGGTGCTGGGGCGGCTCGTGTGGGGGCCGCCGTACGGAGAGGTCACCCCGAATCCGACGCCGCCGGTGCGCTGGCTGCGCGACCGGGGGCTGCTGCTGCCCGCGACGGCTCGGACGGTCGTGCTGCCCCGCGAGGTGGCGCTGCACCTGCGCGGCGGGCTCGCGCACCGGGACACCGCGCCGGTGGCTCCGCCGGTGCCCGCGCACCGTGAGCACCGTCCACAGCTTGTGGACGCGAACGCCGCCGGGCAGGCGCTGGCCGCGCTGGCCACCGTCGAGGAGCTGGTGAAGTCCTGGGAGCACGCCGGTCCGCCGGTGCTGCGGGCGGGCGGGCTCTCCGTACGGGACCTGAAGCGGACCGCGGCCCTGCTGGACACGACCGAGCCGCAGGCGGCCTTCTGGGCCGAACTGGCGTATGCGGCCGGTCTTCTGGCCAGCGACGGGGAGGCGGACGAGCGGTACGCGCCCACCCCGGTCTTCGACGACTGGGTCGAACTGCCGCCCGCCGAGCGCTGGTCGCACCTCGTGGCCGCCTGGCTGCCGGCCACCCGCACGGCCCCGCTGGTCGGCGAGCAGGACACCAAGGGGCGCACGCTCTCGGCGCTCGGCCCCGAACTCGACCGCTCCGCCGCCCCCGAGGTGCGCCGGCGCGTGCTGGAACTCCTCGGGGACCTGCCCGAGGGCGCGTCGCCCGACCCGGACACCCTGCTGGCGCGGCTCGCCTGGGAGCGTCCCGTACGCGGGGCGAGCGATCTGCGGGCCCGGCTCGCGCACTGGGTGCTGGCCGAGGCGGAGGTCCTCGGCGTGACCGGCCGGGGCGCCCTGTCCGGGCCCGGCCGGGCCCTGCTGGAGCACCGCGACCCGGCACCGCTGCTGGCCCCGCTGCTGCCGGAGCCGGTCGACCACGTACTGCTCCAGGCCGACCTGACGGCCGTGGCCCCGGGCCCGCTGCGCCGCCCGCTGGGCGACACCCTCGCCGTGCTCGCGGACGTGGAGTCCAAGGGCGGGGCGACGGTGTACCGGTTCACGCCCGGCTCGGTGCGCCGGGCCCTGGACGCCGGTCATGCCGCCGCGGACCTGCAGGCCTTCCTCAAGGAGCACAGCCGTACGCCGGTGCCGCAGCCGCTGGCGTACCTGATCGACGACGTGGCCCGCCGGCACGGACACCTGCGGGTCGGCGCGGCCTCCTCGTACGTGCGCTGCGACGACGACGCGATGCTGGGCGAGATCCTCGCCGACAAGCGGTCGGCCGGGCTGGGACTGCGCCGCCTCGCGCCGACGGTGCTGGCGGCTCAGGCGGATCCGACCGTCCTGCTGGAGGGGTTGCGGGCGATGGGGTACGCGCCGGCCGCGGAGTCCCGTACCGGCGACGTGCTGGTGGCGCGGGCCGACGCCCACCGCACCCCGGCCCGCTCGGCGCCCGTACCGGTGCCGGAGGGTCCGCCGGTGCCGGACCGGGCGCTGCTGGCGGCGGCCGTACGGGCGATCCGCGCGGGCGACGTGGCGGCGACGGCGGTGCGCAAGGAGCCCGCGACGGCCTCCGCCGCCGGGACCGGGGTGCCGGGCGAACTGCCGCGCACGAGCGCGGCGGAGACCCTGGCGACGGTGCAGGCGGCTGCGCTGACCGGGTCGGCGGTGTGGATCGGGTACGTGAACGCGGAGGGCGCGGCGAGCCAGCGGGTCATCGCGCCGGTCCGGGTGGAGGGCGGCTTCGTCACCGGGTACGACCACACGGCGGACGAGGTACGGACGTACGCGCTGCACCGGATCACCGGTGTCGCGGAGCTGGCGGACGACCAGGTGTAGGGGCCCGGGCGGCTCCCGGTCCGCGCCACCCGCGCCGAAAACCGATGGTCAGCAGGGTGACGGGCCGTCATCCTGGGCCCATGTCCGACGACCATGTCCCGAACCGCCAGATCCGCGCGGCGCACACCGACTCCACGATCACGGTGTACCAGGCCTACTCCCCCTTGCTCGGGGTGCCGGCCGCCCGCGACGGCCGCTTCCCGCCCGCCTGGAAGCGCGAGCGGATGACGTGGATCAAGCCGTCGTTCCTGTGGATGATGTACCGCTGCGGCTGGGGGTCCAAGGACGGCCAGCAGACAGTCCTGGCGATCGAGATCACCCGTGAGGGCTTCGACCGGGCGCTGCGCGACGCGTGTCTGTCGCACTACGCGCGGGGCGTGCACGCGGACCGGACGGCCTGGAAGGAAGCACTGCGCGGGGCGCCGGCCCGGGTCCAGTGGGACCCGGAGCGGGACCTGCGGCTGAATCCGCTGCCGTACCGCTCGCTCCAGCTGGGCCTGTCCGGTCCGGCGTCGCGGGCGTACGCCGACGAGTGGACGGTCTCCATCCGTGATGTGACCGGGCTGGCCCGGGAGATCCGCGGTCTGCTCGGGTCCGGGGACGAGGCGGCCGCGCACGCCCTGCTGCCCGTGGAGACCCCGTACCCCGCGGGTCCGCTGCCCCACCTGGGGGCTTAGCCCGTCGGGTCAGTCGCGGACGAGCAGGACGACGAATCCCGCGACGACACCCACCAGCAGGGCGAGCAGGGCGTAGCGGGGCCGGTTCTCGCGCAGCACCGGGAGGTGGTGGTCGACGGCGAAGCGGCCCGGCCCGGTGAGGGTGAGGGCGACGATCGCGGCGAACAGCACCACTTCGAGTTCCACGCCCTTGGGCGGGAAGTAGGCGCTCAGGCCCCGGACGTCGAGGACGTTGATGAAGGTGCCGGTCAGGGCCGCTCCGGCGAGCGGGGTGAGCAGGCCGAGGGCGAGGCCGAGGCCGCCCAGGGTCTCGGCGAGACCGGCGATGACGGCCATGGCGTCCCCGGCGGGGTAGCCGGCCGCCGTGAAGCCCTTTCCGGTCGCGCTGAGGCCCGGGCCGCCGAACCAGCCGAAGAGCTTCATCGTGCCGTGGCCGGCCATGCTCAGGCCGACGACGAGCCGGAGCAGGAGCAGCCCGGTGTCGTGGGTGACGGTGGTGGCGGGAGCCGAGGAGGTGCTGAGGAGCGTGCGGTCCCAGCTTGCTTGCGTCATGAGGGTCCGTTCCGACGTCGCCTGTGGGCGCCTGTCACCCTAGGCGGGGCGTCGGTGACGCTCCGGGAGCGACGTCTGCGCTCGTCCCATCGGCCCACGGCGTCTACCCGTTCGGCCCTGGAACTCCTGAACACACCCCCGGGAAGGGGCCGCCGCCGGTGGCCCGCTACTGTCCCGAACCATGTCTGAGCTGCCCGATTTCCACAGCGCCATCGTCTACCTGATCAACGCGGACTCCGCCCGGGCGACGCTTCCGTTCCAGCGGGTGAACCGGGCGGAGCACCACGCGACGGCGTTCTGGTTCAACGAACTCGTGAAGGAGACCGCCGAGGGTGCGGTCGTCCGGCAGTACCTGGTGACCGCCGGTGAGCCGACGAGGGTCGAGGCGGCCGAGATCACCCTCCGTCCGGAGCTGTGCTACCCCGCGATGAGCGCGGACAAAGTGGCGATCATGGGCTTCGCCGAGGGGTGGATCCACCTCGACGACCTGGGTGTGGCGGTCATGCCCGACACCGCGCTGTACGCGTACGCCGAGCGCAAGGGGTGGAGCTGGACGACCGACGAGATCACCGACGGTGTCGCGGCCACGGAGGAGGACATCGCCCGAATCGGTGGGACGCCGGTCCCCGCCTACCTGCTGGGCCACCCCGTCGACGCCGAGAGCGGCGCGCGGGAGCAGGCCCTCGTGGTCGGGGAGATCGTGCGCACCGACGAGGACGGCGTCCGCTGGGTCGGGACCCTGCCGCAGGGGTGCGTCGGCGCACCGGTGTTCATCGGCGCCGTACTCGGCGAGAACAGCTTCACGCTGGTCTGCGTCGGCGTGGCGCTGCCCGGGGAGGGGCATCACCCGATCGCGACCTTCGACCGTATCCGCGCCGCCTTGCTCACCGTCGCCCCGGAGCAGCGCGACCTCGCCCCCGACGGCACGGTCACCGCCACCGCTGCCGCCGTTCCGGAGCCTGGGTCCGCCGCGCCGAAGCGCCGCTGGTGGCAGCGGCGCGGCTGATGCCGGCCGCCGGGGAACACCGGTCCTACCTGGAGGCGTAGTCGATCCGTCCGGCGTCGGAGGGCCACACCTCACGGAGCCAGCGGGTGATCCTCTCGTGGACGGGCCCGTCCAGAGCGGCCCGGTCGGCGCGCACCCAGTGGCTGACGACGACCCGCCGGGCGTCCTCCCGGGAGGGGTGGATGTACAGGCAGCCGATCACCTCGTCCTCGCCGTCGCCGTCGCCGCCGATTTCCAGGAGGCTGTAGGCGAAGGCGGAACGTTCCTCGAACTCCCGCGCGTGCCGGACCAGGTCGGCGAGGTTCGCCTCGGCGGACATCCCCGCGACCGGCGGCCAGCCCCGCCCCACGAACCCGGGCGTCGTCCTGATGTGCGCGATGCTCCCGGTCCAGGCGGCCAGGTCCCGCTCGTTGTGCTCGGCGCCGAGGGGCTCCAGCCGGAAGCCGTCGGCGAGGAGGGTCCGCGGTACCGCGAAGCCGGCGGGCACGAAGGTCTGTTGATCTTGGTTCATGCCAGGACGGTACGTGCCTCCGCCGCGAGGTCCAGCAGCTTTTCCACCGGCCACTGGTCGTCCGCGTGCACCCCGTATCCGGCGGCCAGGACGCGTCCGTCCGGCGCGATCAGGAAGTCCGCCGGCAGCCCCAGGCGCCCGCCGTCCTGGACGAGCGCCGGCGGCTTCGCCCGGCCGCGCAGGATGTCGAGCGTGCCGACGGCGATCGCCCGCCAGGCGCGCGCGGCCAGCAGGGCGCGGTAGGACGACTCGACGCCGAACTCGGCGTACAGCCGCTTGCGGGGGTCCGCGACGACGGCGAAGGGCAGGTCGGCGACGTGCTCGCGCAGTTCGTCGGCGCCGGAGTGGAAGACCACGACCTCCCGGATCCCGGCGGCTTCTATCTCGGCGTGCCGCCGCACCACCGAGCGCAGGTGCAGATGGCAGATGGGGCAGCCGGCGAACCGGCGGAACTGGAGGTGGACGAGGCGTCCGGGGTCGGGGACGGCCACGGGGGCGCCGTCCGCGACGGCGGTGAGGGTGCGGGTACGGACGACGGAACCGGTGTCGAGCTGCACTGAGGTCTCCTCCGTAAGCGTATGACGTACACCTACAGCGTAAGCGTATGTCGTACGCTGTCAACACCATGCCGCGTCCCCGCTCACTCACCCCGGACCAACTGGCCGCCGCGGCCCTCACCGTGATCGACCGTGAGGGTCTGCCCGGGCTGTCCATGCGTGCCGTCGCCGTCGAACTCGGCATCAGCACCATGGCCCTGTACCGGTACGTCCAGGACCGCGGGGAACTGGAGGCCCTCGTCGTCGAGCTGGTCCTCGGCTCCGTCGACAGCACCCCGCCGCCCCTGACCGCCGGCCCCTGGCGCGCCCGCATCACGCTCCTCGTCGACCGGATGCGCGACACCGTCGCCGCGCACCCCGCCGTGCTGCCGCTCACCATGAGCCACCGGCACCGCTCCCCCGGCGTGCTGCGCTGGGGCGAGACCGTCCTCGGGGTGCTCGGCGAGGCCGGGTTCGGGCCCGAGGAGCGGATCATCGCCCTGCGGGCCCTGCTCGCCTACGTGATCGGCGCGATCCAGCAGGAACACCTCGGCGCCCTCTCCGGCGCGGGCACCGCCGCGATCGCCGAGCTCCCGGCGGAGGAGTTCCCGTACATGACCGAAGCCGCGGCCGGCGCCCGCTCCCTCACCCCGGACCGCGAGTTCCACGGCGGCCTCGCCCTGCTCCTGGACGGCCTGGGCCGCTGACCCGCCCGGTGCGCCACGTGGTGCCCCGCATGGTGTCCCGCCGAAGCGCCGTGTTCCCACCCTCCGCGCCGTACGGCACACTGGAGGTTTGACCTGAATGAAACGGGGCGCCGCGCGTGAATGGTCCACTCATCGTCCAGAGCGACAAGACCCTCCTTCTCGAAGTCGACCACGAGCTCGCCGGAGCCGCCCGGCGTGCCATCGCCCCCTTCGCCGAGCTGGAGCGGGCCCCCGAGCACATCCACACCTACCGGATCACCCCGCTCGGCCTGTGGAACGCCCGGGCCGCCGGCCATGACGCCGAGCAGGTCGTCGACGCGCTCGTCGAGTACTCCCGCTACCCCGTCCCGCACGCGCTCCTCGTCGACGTCGCCGAGACCATGGCGCGCTACGGCCGCCTGACCCTCTCCAAGCACCCCGTGCACGGACTGGTGCTGACCAGCACCGACCGGCCGGTGCTGGAGGAGATCCTGCGGTCCAAGAAGGTCGCCCCGCTCGTCGGTGCGCGGCTCGACGCCGACACCGTGGCCGTGCACCCCTCCGAGCGCGGGCAGATCAAGCAGACGCTGCTCAAGCTGGGCTGGCCCGCCGAGGACCTCGCCGGCTACGTCGACGGCGAGGCCCACCCGATCGACCTGGCCGAGAACGGCTGGGCGCTGCGGCCGTACCAGCAGCAGGCCGTCGAGGGCTTCTGGCACGGCGGCTCCGGCGTGGTCGTGCTGCCCTGCGGCGCCGGCAAGACGCTGGTCGGTGCCGGGGCCATGGCGATGGCCAAGGCGACGACGCTGATCCTGGTGACGAACACCGTCTCGGCCCGCCAGTGGAAGCACGAGCTGGTCAAGCGGACCTCGCTGACGGAGGACGAGATCGGCGAGTACTCCGGTACCCGCAAGGAGATCCGGCCCGTCACCATCGCCACCTACCAGGTCCTGACGACCAAGCGGAAGGGCGTCTACCCGCACCTGGAACTCTTCGACTCCCGGGACTGGGGCCTGATCGTCTACGACGAGGTGCACCTGCTGCCCGCGCCGGTCTTCAAGTTCACCGCCGACCTGCAGGCACGCCGCCGGCTCGGCCTGACCGCGACGCTGGTGCGCGAGGACGGGCGGGAGTCGGACGTCTTCTCCCTCATCGGGCCGAAGCGGTTCGACGCCCCGTGGAAGGAGATCGAGGCGCAGGGCTACATCGCGCCCGCCGACTGCGTGGAGGTCCGGGTCAATCTGACGGAGTCGGAGCGGCTCGCGTACGCGACGGCCGAGACGGAGGAGAAGTACCGCTTCTGCGCGACGACGGCGACCAAGCGCAAGGTCACCGAGGCGCTGGTGGCCAAGCACCGCGGTGAGCAGACCCTCGTCATCGGGCAGTACATCGACCAGCTCGACGAGCTGGGCGAGCACCTGGACGCCCCCGTCATCAAGGGCGAGACGTCCAACGCGCAGCGCGAAAAGCTCTTCAACGCCTTCCGCGAGGGCGAGATCAGCGTGCTGGTCGTCTCGAAGGTCGCGAACTTCTCCATCGACCTGCCGGAGGCCACCGTCGCCATCCAGGTGTCGGGCACCTTCGGCTCCCGCCAGGAGGAGGCCCAGCGCCTGGGCCGCGTGCTGCGGCCGAAGGCGGACGGCCACGAGGCGCGCTTCTACTCGGTCGTCGCGCGCGACACGATCGACCAGGACTTCGCGGCGCACCGCCAGCGGTTCCTCGCCGAGCAGGGGTACGCCTACCGGATCATGGACGCCGACGAGCTGCTGGCGAGCGACTGACTCCGGCACGCACGGGCGGTCAGGACGGCCAGTAAGGGAGCGCACCAGACCCACAGCGGCGGCCAGTCCAGTACGAGGGCCCGGGCCGCGTCGGCCAGGTGCCGGGTCCAGAACTCGGCGGAGGCCTCCGGCAGGACCAGCAGCCCGAGCAGGGCGGTCCCGGCCGAGGCCGCCAGTGCGGTGAGCCCGGCGCGGACGCGGCGGGTCAGCAGGAGGTAGGCGGCGATCGCCGCCGGGGCGAGGGTGATCCCGGCGGCGACGCCCAGCGCGAAGCCCTTGCCGAGCGCGGAGCGCGGCCGGCCGAGGTCCCACAGGACCAGGCAGGCGAGAGCCAGGTTGATCAGCCCGGGCAGCGGTGCCTGGAACAGCGGTTGCAGCCACAGCCCGGCGATGGTGGCGGCCAGCACGGGCCCGGGCCGGGACCTCAGTCCCGCCAGGCGGCAGGACAGCGTGATCAGCAGGGCGAGCAGGCCGGCGTTGCCGAGGACGAGGACGGCCTTCAGCGCGCCGCTCGGCAGCCAGGCGGCGGGCGTGAACAGGATCGCCGCGAACGGCGGATACGTGGCGGACGGCCCCCACTCGGCGGCGGAGAGACCCTGGACGAGGGCGTCGGCCACCGGAATGCGCAGCGCGATGCAGAGCACACCGAGCAGCAGCAGCGAGCCGGTCAGCAGCACACCGGCGAGGGACGACGGTGAGCGGCTGGGAACGGGACTCCGGGTCACCCGCGTGACCCTAGTGGATCAGTGGATGTGCTGCGTGGGGCCCGAGGTCAGTGGCGTATGACGCCCGCGTCCTCGGCGTATTCACCGAGCACGACGACGCTGACGGCGGTCGCCGCGAAGATCTTGACGGCACGCAGCATGCCGCCGAGGCCGCCCTGCGGACGGGAGTCGGATGTGGCGCCGCTAGGACGGCTGCCCTGGATCGAGGTGAAGGTTGCGGGGCTCATGGATCCATGGTCCGTTTTCGCGCCGTCCGGCACATCGCTCCCGGGAGGGAACCTCACCGGTCCCCGGGTCCTCCTCCCGTCGCATGCGTACCCCTAGGGGTGGATACCAAGGTCTGACACTCTCCGGTACGACCTGGTGCGACCTGGTACGACGCGGCGCGACACCCGTCCGGATGCACGCGGGCGGGTCGGGACGGACCCTGGGAAGGTCCGCGGTGCCGGCGACCACGCCAGGGAGTGATCCGCATGACCCACCGTTCCCGGACGCAGCGCATCGCGCTGCTCTCCGCATCGACAGCCCTGGTCACAGGAGGGCTGCTGCCGTCCGCCACCGCGTTCGCCGCTCCGGCACACACCGCCGCGGCCGCCTTCGCCGCCCCCACACCGACACCCACACCCACCCCGTCCGCCCAGGGCACGGTGAAGACCACCGATCCCCCCAGCGGCATCACCGCCCAGCTTCCCGGAAAGGCCAAGGTCCGCATGGGGGCCATTCCCATGGAGGGCGGTTCCGTCGACGCCCGCGTGTACGGGGTGGAGACCCCGGACGGAGCCACCGGCTTCGCCGTCTACGACATGCCGGGCGACCGGATCCCGCTGGAGGACGCCCTCAAGGGGTTCGTCGACGCGTACGGCCTGACCGGCGGCGGGACCCTGACCAGTGACGACGTCCGCAAGACGACGGTGGACGGCCGCCCGGCCCTCGACGCGAACCTCACCGGCGAGGACGCCGACGGGGCCGCGGTCGGCTCCATCCGCTTCATCTCCGACGACGACCATCTCGTCATGGCCCTGACCTACGGTCCCAAGGACAACGAGAAGGACCTGAAGGAGATGCACCAGCAGCTCCTCTCCTCCCTCACGATCCCCTGATCCCCCTGATCCACGCCTCCGATATTCGTTCGCGCTGCACCGCCCCGGTGGCTAGAATCTCCGCTCTTGCCGCCTCCCGCCGCCTCATCGGGGAGAGCCGCCCTCCGGCCGGAAACCGGCGGGCCATCTGTTCCGCATCCAGCAGCTGGAGGCAGTTCCGTGCCCGCGCACGCCCCCGAGACCACACACGAAGACCCGACCGCGGACCCGACCGCGGACCCGGCGGCACCCACCGACCCGCTGGGCCGCGAGCGGGCCCACCTCACCGCCTCGCGTTCCGCCCTGCGCGCCATGCGCGAGGACGTCGAGTCCCTCGACATCCGCGACGTCACCGCGAACTGGGTCAACGCGATCGTCCTCCAGGCCCAGATCGACGACCGCATCAAAGCCCTCGCCGACCTCGCCCACACCCCGCTGTTCTTCGGGCGCCTCAACTACCTGCACGCACCGGGCGCGGAGCTCGCCGAGGGCGCGGAGGGCGAGCAGTTCTACATCGGCCGCCGCCACGTCCACGACGCCGACGGCGACCCGATGGTCATCGACTGGCGCGCGCCCGTCTCCCAGCCGTTCTACCGGGCCTCCAAGACCGACCCGCAGGACATCGCGCTGCGCAGGCGCTTCGGGTACACCGGCGGCGAGCTGACGGCGTACGAGGACGAGCACCTGTCCGATCCCGGCGAGGCGGCCACGGTCAGCAAGCTGCTCCAGCAGGAGATCGAGCGCCCGCGCGTGGGCCCGATGCGGGACATCGTCGCGACGATCCAGCCCGAGCAGGACAAACTCGTCCGCTCCGGCCTTGCCGGTTCGGTCTGCGTCCAGGGCGGCCCCGGCACCGGCAAGACCGCCGTCGGCCTGCACCGGGTCGCGTACCTGCTCTACGCGCACCGCGACCGCCTCGCCCGCACCGGCACGCTCGTCATCGGGCCGAACCGTTCCTTCCTGCACTACATCGAGCAGGTGCTGCCGGCCCTCGGCGAGCTGGAGGTCAAGCAGGCCACCGTCGACGACCTGGTCGCCCGCCCCGGCCTGGAGGTACGCGGCACGGACGCCGCCGAAACCGCCGTGGTCAAGGGCGACGCCCGCATGGCGGAGGTACTGGGCCGCGCCGTCCGCTCGCACGTCACCCGCCCCACGGAGGCGCTGATGGTGGTCCGCGGCTCGCGCCGCTGGCGGGTGCCCGCGTACGAGCTGGAGGAGATGGTCGAGGAGCTGCAGAAGCGCGACATCCGCTACGGCGCCGCCCGCGACGCGCTGCCGCAGCGCATCGCGCACGCGGTGCTCGTACGGATGGAGCAGGCGGGCGAGGCCCCGGACGACCGGGTGCAGGACGCGGTGGCCCGCAACGCGGCGGTGAAGGCGGCGGTCAAGGAGATCTGGCCGGCCGTCGAACCGGCGAAGCTGGTCCTGCGGCTGCTGTCCGACCCCGAGTTCCTCGCGCTGCACGCGGCGGACGTGCTCACCGAGGACGAGCAGAAGCTCCTGCTGTGGCCGAAGCCGTTCCGGAGCGTGAAGTCGGCGAAGTGGTCGGCGGCGGACCTGGTACTGATCGACGAGGCGGCCGACCTGGTGGAGCGGACGCATTCGCTGGGCCACGTGGTCCTCGACGAGGCCCAGGACCTGTCGCCGATGCAGTACCGGGCGGTGGGACGGCGCTGCACCACGGGCTCGGCGACGGTCCTCGGCGACCTCGCCCAGGGCACCACACCGTGGGCCACGCGCAGCTGGGACGAGGCCCTCACGCACCTCGGCAAGCCGCAGGCGGTGCTGGAGGAACTGACGGCGGGCTTCCGCGTACCGCGCGAGGTGATCGCCTACGCCTCCCGGCTGCTGCCGTCGATCTCCCCGGGCCTGGCCCCGGTCTCCTCGGTCCGTGAGACGCCGGGGTCCCTGCGGGTCGAGGAGACGGCGGACCTGACGGCGGCGGTGGTCGCCGCGTGCCGTGATTCCTTGGCGCAGGAGGGGTCGATCGGCCTGATCGCGGCGGACGCGCGGATCCCGGTGCTGGCGGAGGCGCTGGCGGAGGCGGGGATGCCGTACCTGTCTCCCGGCGAGGAGACGACCTCGGAGTCGCGCCTGACGCTGGTCCCGGCGTCGCTGGCGAAGGGTCTGGAGTACGACTACGTGGTCCTGGACGAGCCCGCGGCGATCGTGGACGGCGAGCCGGACGAGCGGACGGGCCTGCGGCGGCTGTACGTCTGCCTCACCCGCGCGGTCTCGGGCCTGACGGCCCTCCACGCGGCCCCGCTCCCCACCGCCCTGTCCTGACCTGCGGCCCGCCCTCCCGGGGCTCCGCCCCAGACCCCGCGCCTCAAACGCCGGCGAGGCTGAAAGACCGGGGGTCCGGGGGCGGAGCCCCCGGCAGCGGCGGCGCGCCCGACCACCGCACCCCTGGTCAGGAAAGGGCGGTGCGCCAGTCCGCGACGGCCGCCGCCGAGACCGGACCGCCCCACCCGGAGGGACGCGCCGCGCCGCCGATGTGGAAGGCGTCGATCCCGCCCGCCCTCAGCACCGGAACGTGCGCGAGCGTCAACCCGCCGCCCACCAGGATCCGCGCCCCGTACCCCGGCTCACCACCCCGCGCCGCCTCCGCCAGCAGCACCGGCAGCCCGGCCTCCACCCCGGCCGTCGCGCCCGCCGTGAGGTACGTGTCCAGCCCCGGCACGTCGGCCAGCGCCTTGCGCAGCTGGTCCCGGTCCGCCGCGCGGTCGATCGCCCGGTGGAAGGTCCAGCTGCAGCCGTCCAGCTCCGCGACGACGGCCTCGACCGCGGCCAGGTCGGGGGCGCCTTCGGCGTCCAGGAAGCCGAGGACGAACTCCCGCGCGCCCTCCGCCCGCAGTTCCCGTGCCGCCCGGGCCAGGGCGGAGACGTCGCCGGCCGCGAAGCCGTCCGTCTTGCGGAGCATCACGCGCAGCGGGATGTCGACCGCCGCCCTGATCGCCGCGAAGGTCTCGCGCGGCGGGGTGAGCCCGTCGGCGGCCATGTCGGTGACCAGTTCGAGTCGGTCCGCCCCACCGGCCTGGGCCGCGACCGCGTCCTCCACGTCGAGGGCGATCACCTCCAGGAGCGCACGGTTGCTCATTCGATCCCATCCTTCTTCGGAAAGCTCGGGAAACTCAGGAAAACCCACTAGAGGTCTAGTCCAATATTCAGAATACGGGCCTCCACCCGCCCTTCACCAGCACAATCGCGCCACCCCACAATGTGCCCATGGACACAGGCACCCAGAGCAGCGACACCCACCCGGACACCGCCGACCTGCGGGCCCGCTGGCAGGCGACCGTCACCGCCGCCGGCGCCGCCGCCGACCGTGATCCCGCGCCCTACGCCGACCGCCTCCTCACCGCCTGGGCGGAGCCGCAGCGCCGCTACCACACCACCGTGCACCTGGCCGACGTACTCGCGCGGATCGACGTCCTGGCCCCGCACGCCGCCGATCCGGCCGTCGTCCGGCTCGCCGCCTGGTTCCACGACGCCGTCTACCGCCCCGACCGGTCCGAGAACGAGGAGCGCAGCGCCGCCCTCGCCGAGCGCGCCCTCCCCGAGCTCGGGATCGGCCCCGCGCGCACCGCCGAGGTGGCCCGCCTGGTCCGGCTCACCGTCACCCACGACCCCGCGCCCGGGGACACCGACGGCGAGGCCCTCTGCGACGCGGACCTGGCCGTCCTGGCCGGGGAGCCCGCCGCGTACGCCGCCTACGTGGCCGCCGTCCGCGCCGAGTACGGCTTCGTCCCCGACGACGCCTTCCGCACCGGCCGCGCGGCCGTCCTGCGCCAGCTGCTCGACCTGCCGCAGCTCTTCCGCACGCCCTACGGAGCCGCGCACTGGGAGGCCCCGGCCCGCGCCAACCTCGCCGCCGAGCTCGCCACTCTCGTCCCGTAGGGAATTTGATCGCGTTCGCGCCGGTTGGTGACAGTCATGCCCGCACCAGCCGCACGCCCCCGCATGCCCGTCGCCGTGTACGTCCTCGGACTGTCCGTGTTCGCACTCGGCACCAGCGAGTTCATGCTCTCCGGTCTGCTGCCACCCATCGCCGAGGACATGGGCGTCACCATCCCGCAGGCGGGCCTGCTCATATCCGCCTTCGCGATCGGCATGGTCGTGGGCGCACCACTGCTGGCCGTAGCCACCCTGCGGCTCCCCCGCCGCACCACCCTCATCGCCCTCATCAGCCTCTTCGGCCTCGGGCAGGTCGCGGGCGCGCTGGCCCCCACGTACGAGCTCCTCTTCGCCTCCCGCGTGGTCTCCGCGTTCGCCTGCGCCGGATTCTGGGCGGTGGGCGCGGCCGTCGCCATCGCCATGGTCGACAAGGACCAGCGGGCCCGCGCCATGGCCGTCATGATCGGCGGCCTGTCCATCGCGAACGTCCTCGGCGTCCCCGCCGGCGCCTTCCTCGGCGAGCACCTGGGCTGGCGCTCCGCCTTCTGGTCGGTCGCCGCCGCCTCCGCGATCGCCCTCGTCGGCATCCTGGCGCTGATCCCGAAGATCCCGCTGCCCGCCGAGAAGCCGTCGCTCGGGCGCGAGCTGCACATCTACCGCGACCGCCAGGTGTGGCTCTCCATCGGCATCACCGCGCTGGCCGCGGGCGGCGTCTTCTGCGCCTTCAGCTACCTGTCACCGCTACTCACGGACGTGGCCGGGCTGGACTCCCGGTGGGTCCCGTGGATCCTCGGCCTCTTCGGCATCGGCGCGCTCGCCGGCACGACCGTCGGCGGCCGTGTCGCCGACGCGCACCTGTTCGGCGTGATGATCTGGGGCATCACCGCCTCGACCGTCTTCCTGACCGCGCTCGCCCTGCTGGCTTCCACCGCCGCGGCGGCGATCGCCCTGGCCTTCCTCCTCGGCTTCTCGGCCTTCTTCACCGCCCCGGCGCTCAACGCCCGCATGTTCAACGTGGCCGGCGCGGCCCCGACCCTGGCCGGCGCCACCACCACGGCCGCCTTCAACCTCGGCAACACCGGTGGCCCCTGGCTCGGCGGCACCGTCATCGACGCCGGCCTGGGATTCGCCGCCACCGCCTGGGCGGGCGCAGCCATGACCGTCACCGCGATCGCCCTCACCGTCCTCGCCCTGCGCCTGGACCGCCGTACGGCGCCGCGCGCGACCCGCGTGATCGCCGCGGGCGGCGCCCCGACCCCCGCCGGGGAACCCGCCCGCGCCTAGGCCGGCTCTTTCGGATCTTGCCTGACCCGCGCCGCCTGGGCCGGCTTTCCCTGGTGACTCGCGTCGGCGCTCTCGGGAGGGCGGTCCGCCCCCGACGCGCACGCCCGGCAGGTCCCCCGTTCCGGGCCCCGGAAGGCGTGGTCGCAGAGGTCGCAGTTCTGGAGTGGGTGTCTGACGGCCGGAGGTGCTGCCGGGGCGCGGAACGGCGGCACGGGCGGGAGCTGGACCGCGAGGCGGTGGGCCAGGAGGGCGGCCGGGCGGTGCAGGGGCTCCGCCGGCAGGTCGGCGGTCAGGGCGTGGTGTACGGCGCTCGGAGGCAGGTCGCGCTCCAGCCAGGCCGCGACTCCGGGGGCGAGGTGCTCGACGTCGGCGGCGGAGAGCAGGAGGCGGGGATCCCCACGGCGGAGGCCTGCGAGGACCTCGATGGCGGACCGGAGGAGGTCAGGGGCGCGGTACGCGGGCTGCGGCACCGCGGGCAGGGCACGGCGCGGCGGCTCGCCCTCCCGGCGGGCGGGGCGCCGGGGCTTCGGTTGCGGCTCGTCCCTGCCGCCGGACCGGCCCGGCTGGTTGCAGGAGACCGTGCGGGTGACGACGCGACCGTTGCTGGTGCGTTCGCACGTGCGGCGCAGATACCCGTGGGCCTCCAGCTCACGCAGGGCGCCGGCGATCCGGGTCTTGCCCTCAGGGAAACGGGCGGCCAGGGTCCGGATGTCGATGAGCGCGCCGCCGGGCAGGGACTGGATGTGCACGGCCAGGCCGATGGCCAGCAGCGACAGCTCGGGGTGCTGGGCGAGATGGTTGCCGATCACCGTGAAACGGGTGGTGTGGCGGGCGTTGTCGTGGATGACACCGCCGGATCGGGTGTGCGCACGGGTTCGCCGGGAGGGGTGGTTTTCCCCGTCGTTCCGGGACTCTGCGGGCGGGCTCACGCTAGGGTTCTGGGTATCCATCAGGGAAGAGGGCTACTTCCTCGGTGGTCAGGCCCCCGCACTGGGATTGCACTCCCGGCGGGGGCCGACGCATGTCAGCGGTGATGTGGTGTCTCGCGCTGAGCGTAGATCAGGCAACCCTCCCGGAAACCAGTCAAGTTGGCATTTTTCACTCACGCGAGTGAGCGTGCGCCATGGGCGGGAGGGGTGGGGTTCGGTGTGGTGCTTTCCCTCTCGTGTCTTGGATCCCGGGATCGTCCCCGCCGCCGGAGTCCCACCGGGCGGGCTCCGGTGCGGGAGAGATGTCCGCAGGTCAGGTGGTGCGGCGGGGCGGCTTCGGCCCGTACGGTCCGGGGTCCGCCTCCCGGCCCCGCCCGACCTGGCCCGGGCCCGGTCGCCGCGTCGGCCCCGGTCGCCGCCCCGAACCCGGCTTCCTACGATGGGAAGGTCCGCTCGGGGATCGGGGAACCGCTCGGGGACGTGCGTCAGGGGTGATCCTTCATGGGCCGGTACCGCACGCCCACCGTCCTGGCAGCCGCCTCCCTGCTGCTGACCGCGCTCTGCGCGGGCCAGGCCCCCGCGGCCGCCCCGCCGGGCCGGGTCGACATCGACCCGGTGACCGCCGAGCAGCTCGACGACGCGATCACCGCGGCCATGCGCAAGGCCGCCATCCCCGGTGTGGGCGTCGGCCTGTGGATCGACGGCGAGGACCCCTACGTGCGCGCCTTCGGCACCGCCGACAAGGCCACCGGCGTCCCCATCAAGACCGACATGCACACCCGCATCGGCAGCGTCACCAAGACCTTCACCGTCACCGCCGTCCTCCAGCTCGTCGACGACGGGAAGGTACGGCTCGACGCGCCGATCTCCACGTACCTCGACGGCGTGCCCGGCGGCGACAGGATCACCGTCCGGCAGCTCGCCGACATGCGCAGCGGCCTCTACAACTACACCGAGGACCCGCGCCTGCTGGCCACCTACAAGGCCGACCCGCACCGCACCTGGACCCCGCAGGAGCTGCTGGACACCGCTTTCCGGCACCCTGCCAACTTCCCTCCGGGCACGCGCTGGGAGTACTCCAACACCAACACTGTTGTGCTCGGCCTGCTGGTCGAGAAGGTCGGCGGGCAGCCCCTGCACACCTACCTGCAGCAGCACGTCCTCGAACCGGCCGGCCTGGACGCGACCTCGCTGCCGACCGGCACCGAGATCGCGTCCCCGTACGTGCACGGCTACACGAACTTCACCCCGAACGGCGCGACCGTCGACGCCTCCACCTGGAACCCGTCCTGGGCCTGGGCGGCCGGCGCGATGATCTCCACCATGGACGACCTGCACTCCTGGGTCCCGACCCTGGTCACCGGGAAGCTGCCCGACGGCGACCGCCTGCTGGAGCCGGGCACCCAGGCCCAGCGGGTGCGCATGCTGCCCACCGGGCACCCCGACATCGGCTACGGGCTCGGCATCGCCGAACTCGACGGCTGGATCGGCCACAACGGCGAGCTGCCGGGCTACGAAACCATCGCCGTCCGGCTCCCGCAGGCCCGCGCCACCCTGGTGATCGTGGTGAACTCCGACGTCGACGGAAAGTTCGGCAACCTGAGCTCCCTCATCGCCAACACGGTCACCAAGATCGCGACCCCGGACCACGTCTGGGAGCTCCCGCCGGCAGCCCAGCCCCACGCCGTCCCGGAGCCGTCCGCACCCCCGACCCCGACCCCGAGCCCTTAGGCCGCCGGCCGGCCCTTCGGGCGGCGCAGGCCCGCCGCGGTGAGGCGGCGGACGAGTTCCTTGCTGCCGATCTCCACCGCACCGGCGCCGACCGCGTCCGCGTACCGGTACGAGGGCACGTCGTAGTGGTCCCGCTCGAAGGCCCGCGGCGGGCAGCCGATGGCCGCCGCGAAGGCGTGCAGCTCCTCGTACGAGACGTCGCTGACCAGGTGCGACCACATGCGGCCATGGCCCGGCCAGGTCGGCGGGTCGATGTAGACGGTCACCGGCGGCTCACCGGAGTCCGAAGACCGGGCCCAGGCCGCCGATCGCGGCCACCTTCACACCCGCCTCCGAACACACCCAGTGCGGGTCGGGTCCCAGCTCCGGCTCCACATCCAGCGCGTGCGGCTCACCGTGGTTGCAGACCGGGCACAGCGGCCATCGTCCGTACTTCTCCAGCAGCGCGTCCTTCACGTCTTGGGCGACGAGTCCGGCAAGGTAGTCGACACCCTCCGGCCACTGCTCCACCCACCACCGGCGGTGCGTGACCGAATCCTCGACGAGGGAGACGACATCGGCATCGGCGACCTCGCCGGCGGCGAGGTCGGCGAGAACAAGGGCACGGGCGACGTGCAGCGCCTGCTCCAGGGGGGTCGCGTGGTCCATGCGCCCATTGTGGACCCGCGAGGGCCCGGCGATGAAGGCCCTCTTTCCGCACAGCAGACCTACGAGACCGCCGCACCCGCCCTCGCCGCCTCCTACGAAGCCCTCACCCACTGCCACACCACCCGCACGGGAGCCGCCCATGACCGCCTACGAAGAACTCCGCGCCCAGCTGGACACCCTCACCACCGAGGCCTTCCGCCAGGACCTCGCCGAGATCGACCGGCTGCCCACCCTCGACATCGCCCGCACCATGAACGCCGAGGACGCCACCGTCCCGGCCGCCGTCGCCGCGCAGCTCCCGCAGATCGCCGCCGCCGTCGACGCGATCGCCGAGCGGATGGCCCGCGGCGGGCGGCTGGTCTACGCGGGCGCCGGCACGGCCGGCCGGATGGGCGTCCTGGACGCCAGCGAGTGCCCGCCCACCTTCAACACCGACCCGGCCGACGTGGTCGGCCTGATCGCGGGCGGCCCCTCCGCCATGGTCAAGGCCGTCGAGGGCGCCGAGGACTCGAAGGAGCTGGCCGCAGGCGACCTCACCGCGCTGGAGATCGGGCCGCACGACACGGTCGTCGGTATCTCCGCCTCCGGCCGCACCCCGTACGCGATCGGCGCCGTCGAGTTCGCCCGTACCCGCGGCGCGCTCACCGTCGGGCTCTCCTGCAACGCCGGATCCGCCCTCGCCGCCGCCGCCGACCACGGCATCGAGGTCGTCGTCGGACCCGAACTCCTCACCGGATCCACCCGCCTGAAGGCCGGCACCGCGCAGAAGCTCGTCCTCAACCTCATCTCGACCATCACGATGATCCGCCTCGGGAAGACGTACGGGAACCTGATGGTCGACATGCGCTCCTCGAACGAGAAGCTGCGCGCCCGCGCCCGACGCATCGTGGCGCTGGCCACCGGCGCACCCGACGAGGAGATCGAGGCCGCCCTGACCGCCACCGGCGGTGAGGTGAAGAACGCCGTACTCGTCGTCCTCGGCGGAGTCGACGGCCCCACGGCCGCCGAGCTGCTCACCGCCTCGCGGGGCCACCTGCGCGCCGCCCTCGAACACGCCCTCGCCCACACCCGCTGACCCCCGAGCCAAGGCGATCCCCCATGTCCACTGACAAGAACCGCGCCACCGCCGCCGCGATCCTGCCGCTGGTCGGCGGCCCGGACAACATCACCTCGATCGCGCACTGCATGACCCGCCTGCGCCTCTCGCTGCGCGACCGCTCGCTGGTCCAGGACGAGGCCCTGCGCGCCCTCCCGGCGGTCCTCGGCGTCGTCGAGGACGACACGTACCAGATCGTGCTGGGCCCGGGCGCCGTCGCCCGCGTGACCCCGGAGTTCGAGGCACTCGTGGAGGAGGCCCGCTCGGCCGCCCCGGCAGCCGCCCCGCCCGCCGCCCCGGCGGCCCAGCCCTCCGGCGGGATCACCGCGGACGGCCTCGCCGCTCAGGGTGCGGCCCTGAAGGAGGCTCAGAAGGCCCGGAACGCCACGCCCTTCAAGCTGTTCCTGCGCCGCATCGCGAACATCTTCATCCCGCTGATCCCGGCCCTGATCGGCTGCGGCATCATCGCCGGGCTGAACGGCCTGCTGACGAATCTGGGCTGGGTGCCCGCCGTCGTCCCCGCCCTCGCCGCCATCGCGTCCGGCTTCATGTCCCTGATCGCGGTCTTCGTCGGATACAACACGGCCAAGGAGTTCGGCGGTACGCCGATCCTGGGCGGCGCGGTCGCCGCGATCATCGTCTTCCCGGGCGTCGCGAAGATCGACGCCTTCGGCCTGGAACTCAAGCCCGGCCAGGGCGGCGTCCTCGGCGCGCTCGCCGCCGCCCTCCTCGCCGTGTACGTGGAGAAGTGGTGCCGCAGGTGGGTGCCGGAGGCCCTGGACGTCCTGGTCACCCCCACCCTCACCGTGCTGATCTCGGGCCTGGTCACCCTCTTCGGCCTGATGTACCTCGCCGGTGAGGCCTCCGCCGCCATCGGCACCTTCGCGAACTGGCTCCTCGCCAGTGGCGGCGCCTTCGCGGGCCTGGTCCTGGGCGGCCTCTTCCTCCCCCTCGTGATGCTCGGCCTGCACCAGGCCCTGATCCCCATCCACACCACCCTCATCGAGCAGGACGGCTACACCGTCCTGCTGCCCATCCTCGCCATGGCGGGCGCGGGCCAGGTCGGCGCGGCCATCGCCGTCTACTACCGCCTCCCGCGCAACGGCTCGATCCGCGCCACCATCAGGTCCGCCCTCCCGGCCGGCTTCCTGGGCATCGGCGAACCGCTGATCTACGGCGTCTCCCTGCCGCTCGGCCGCCCCTTCGTGACCGCCTGCATCGGCGGCGCGGCCGGCGGCGCCTTCGTCGGCCTCTTCCACCAACTGGGCGTCGCCTTCGGCTCCACCGCCATCGGCCCCTCGGGCTGGGCCCTGTTCCCCCTGCTCGACGGCAAGTCCGGCGCCGGCATCACCCTCGCGATCTACGCGGGCGGCCTCCTGACCGGCTACCTGGTGGGCTTCGCCGCCACCTACTTCTTCGGCTTCACCCGCCAGATGCTGACCGACCTCGACACCAACCCCGACCAGGACCCGGACACCGCCACCGCCACCACCACCGGAACACCCCCGAAGGAACGGGTCCCCGCATAGCCCCGCATGATGTGCGGATGCTGCTCCCCGCCGACGCCGTCGCCGCCACGACCCGTATCGACGTCGTGCGCATCACCGCCGGTCCCGAGTGGCACGGCGACCCGATGACCGGTCCCGTCGTGGGGCACTGGGAGGGTCCCGCCGTCGCGGAGATGCTCACGGCCGTACGGAAGATCCCCGCCGCCGAAGTCACCCTGTGCGCGTTCGCCCCCGGCTGGGGCATCCGCGCCTACGCCGACCCGGCCGGGCCGCCCCTGTACGAAGCCGCGTTCTGCTACGGCTGCGACAAGGTCTGGCTCTGGGGCCCCCGGGTCCCGGAGCCGCTGCACCGCCAGACCTTCGCCTCGGACTCGCCGTACGCGCTGTTCCTGCTCATGCGCATGCGCGCCACGGGTCCGCAATGATGCAGAGATGATCAACTCCATACCTCACGTGGTCCCCGCCGGCCGGATGCGCGCCCTGCCGCAGCCGGAGTTCGAACTGCCGGGCGCCATGCTGCTGCGCCCCTGGGCGGCCCACGACGTCCCCGCGCTCGTCGAGTCCTGCCTCGACCCGGACATCCGGCACTGGAACCGGCCCGCCCTCCTGAATCCGGCCGAGGCCGAGGAGCGGATCGCCCGCTGGCACGCCCGCTGGCAGGACGAGGAGGCCGCGATCTGGGCCGTCGCCCCGGCCGGCGGAGGCCCGGCCGTCGGGCTCATCGGCATCGGCGACCTCGACCTCCCGGGCGGCAGCGGCGAGATCCTCTACTGGCTGCTGCCCGCCGGGCGCGGCCGCGGGGTCATGGTGGCCGCCACGGAACGCGTCACCCGCTGGGCCTTCGAGGACCTCGGCCTGCACCGGATACGGATCACCCACTCCGTGGCGAACCCGGCCTCCTGCGCCATCGCGACGAAGGCCGGATTCCCCCTGGAAGGCACCATGCGCGACGCCCTCCTGCACGCGGACGGCTGGCACGACGAGCACTTGCACGCCCGCCTGCGCACCGACGCCCCGGTGTGAGAGAAGGTCACATGGCCGGAGGCTTGGGCAGGGTAGGAGTCGGGGGCGGGGTCGCGCCCTTTTCGGTGGCGCTGGCCTTTTCCAGGAGCTCTGCGTAGGGCGTCTCCGCCGTGGACCCGCGCACCTGCGAGAGGCCGTACCGGTCAACGACCTTCTGTTTGTTAGTGATGGGGTTTCGGGGGTCGAAGGGTATCCGTTCATCCGGTGGCGACACATCCACAATGATGTACGGATTCTTGCCGCCCACCCTCCACACGGTGATGCGCTGTCGGCCGCGGGTCACGTTCAGAATTTCGCTGCTGTTCGAGAGCCCGGTCCGGTATCTGTACTTCGCATTGGCTGGATCCCGAGGCTGGGAGTCCTTCTTGAGTCCCTCCCCCTCCACGAAGGAACGCATGTAGTCCGCGGTCATCTTCATTCTGTCTTTCCTGATCACGTACACCTCGGTCTGGGCCCTGACCGCTTCATACTTGTGAGGATCGGCACCATCTATCTCGATCACCGCATCCTGGGCGATCTCTTCCCCTGGATCCAGTGCTCGGCCGGCCGGCGTGACGAAATCGCCATCGTAGATCAAGTCGGCTCTAGCAGGCTTGGCGTCGAACTTACTGCTCGCAGCCACGCCATGGATCCAATAAATGCTGCCGAGGACATAGACGGGCACCTGGCCGGAGTTCTTCACGAACAGATGGACCGTCACATACACCCGTCGCGACCCCTTTTCCATGTTCGACTCCCTGAACTCGGCCCCACTCTGGATCAGCGGAATCTTCACATAGGGAACATAGATCTGTGAATATGCAAGGTTGGCGGCGGCGAGAAGGGTGGAAATTACCACCCCGATCGCGATTTTCCTGGGGACCTTGAGTCCCTTCCACGCCCCGCATCTGAAAAGTCCGAACAGGGCCACCGAGGACCAGACACCGAGGGCTATCCCGGCCACGGTGTAACCGTTGAACCGCTCGCCGATCTGCAGCAGGAGCAGGGCAGCGCTACAGAGGAGGGAGATCACGACTCCGACCAGCACGACCACTCCCGAGTACCGCCACCGACGCTTGGTCCAGTAGTCGATGGCGGCCAGGACGGCCAACACCTCCACCAGGGCCACGGCGAGGATGGTGAGTCCCGCGATCCGTCCGCCGTACGTGAGGGCATCGCCGCTGTCCGACACTCCGATCCGGAAGAGCGGATATGCCGTCACGAGGAGGCCGACGACCACGAAGAGGCAAATGGTTCGCCGCACCCATGCCTGGTCCGGCCAGACAGTGCTGTCTCCGCCGAGCCAGTGGATCTCGTGATCCGGTGGCACACCGGCACGATGCAGGATTCTTCGGAGTTCCTTGAGGGACACGGCCTTGCCGACGCGCCTGCCGTCCACCGAAACCGACCGCAAGCCGAGATCTTCAGGCGCCCCCACGGCTACCTCGGGCGTGTTCGCCATAACACCAGCCTGCCGCCCGACCGCGAGCGGCGCCCCTCGTGCGCCCCCTTGTGCGCCCCCTCGAGGGTGCGCCCGACCCGCCGCAGAGGGAGGCTGGTGTTGACGTGTTGGTGTCGCTCGACCTCCGGAGGAGCCCATGCGTACCCGAATTCTCGCGGTCACCGCCGCCCTCGTATTGGCCGCCCTCGGCGCCGCGGTCCCCGTTGCACAGGGTGCCGTACCGACTGTCGCCGGACCGACGTGCGAGCACGGAGGGGGAGCTGTGGAGTACGACTCCGCCACCGGTGTGTGGAACTGCGTAGGCGGCAAGTACGACGGCGAACGCATAACCAGCTGAAGCTGAATACGGCTCAGCCCGCAGCGGTACGCAAGAACCGCACCAGGTCGTCGACCTCGTAGCCGAGCTTCGGCCCGCGCTCGGCGGCCATCAGCAGCAGCTGGCCCACGATCTCCGCACCCCAGCCGTCCGTACCGTCCTGCGACCACTCCCACAGCTTCTCGATGCCGAGGTCGGACATGAACAGCCCGTGCTCCGTCCGGACCTCCCGGCAGGTCTCGGCGACGGCATCCAGCAGCCGCGCCCCCGGCCGTTCGCAGCGCAGCCCGAAGTACCCGCCGACGTACTCGACCACGCAGCCCTGCGGCGGCCGCGCCTCGATGCGCTCGTAGCTCGGTGACTCCTCCACCGGGCAGTGGATCAGAGTGAACCGGTGCCAGCCCGGCGGCGGAGGCGGCTTGGGGCGCCACGCGGTCATCCCGAACGCCTCCTGCACCAGCGCGGTCGCCTCGTCCGCCGTGGCGGCCGTCCGCGACTCCCGCCGCTCCCCGTCGTCCCCGACGGCCGTCCAGTGCCCGCCGCCCTCGTCGCCCTGCACGCGCACGGACAGTCCCATGCCTCCACGCCTCCACGCGCCACAGGCGAGGGCCGTCTCCAGCCCCCGTAGCTTCCAGCCGAGTTCGAAGGCGAAGTTCACCGCCTCCACGGACTCGCTCACGCGCCCGCCGCCCGCTCGTGCAGGACGGCGGCCAGCCGGAGCGCGGTGTCCAGGTTGCAGCGGCCGAGGTCGACCAGCGGCAGGCCGTACGTACCGGCGGCCGAGACCCGCTCCACGTCCAGCGAGGGGAACAGCACCCCGACCGCGGCGAGCGATTCCCGCAGCTGCTGGACGGCCTCCTCGGCCGCCTGCATGCGCTCCTGTGGGGAGAGCACCATGACATGTCACCTTTCTACTCTGAGTATCCAACTTCTTCACACAGAGTGGCGACGCGCTCACTAGCCTTTCAAGTGCGGACCCCGCAACAACCGCACATGTTGCTCAGGGAGTTGCCATGGCACGGAAGAACCTCGATCCCTCCTCCTCACCCCGCGCCCTCCTGGGCGCGGAACTGCGCGTAGCGCGCGAACGCGCGGGCATGAGCCAGGCCGAACTCGGCGAACGGCTCTTCGTCAGCGGCGCGTTCATCGGCCAGCTCGAAGCCGGCACCCGACGGATGCACCTGGAGTTCGCCCGCCAGATCGACGAGATCCTCGACACGGGCGGATTCTTCGTCCGCAACTGCGGGGCGGCTGCCGAGTCGAAGTACCCGGACCACTTCGCGGCGGCCGCCGAAGCCGAAGCTCTGGCGAAGACCATCCGGGAGTACGCGCCGCAGCTGATCCCAGGACTGCTCCAGACAGAGGCGTACGCGCGCGAAGTGTTCCGCGCGTACCAGCCGACGGCCACGGAGGAGACCATCAACGAGCTGGTCACGAATCGCCTGGCCAGGGCCTCGCTGCTCAACGACCCAACAACCCCGCTGTTGTGGTGCGTCCTCGACGAGGCGGTCCTGCGACGCGCCGGGGACAGCCCGGCGATCCTGGCCGAGGCCCTGCGGCACATCGCGAGACTGATCCGCTCCTGCCGGGTCATCGTGCAGGTGCTTCCGTTCAGTGCGGGCTTCCATGCGGGGCTGGCAGGCACCCTCAAGCTGATGTCGTTCGATGACGCGCCGCCACTCTCCTACGTCGACGGCCTCGGGATGGGCCAGTTGTTCGACGATCCGGCGACCGTCGCCCAACACACCCTGACCTACGATCTCCTCACGGCCAACGCGCTGTCACCGCGCAAGTCCCTGGCCCTGATCGAATCGGTGGCGGAGGATTACGAACATGACCAGCAAGCCTGAGTACGACCTGTCGGCGGCCGCCTGGCGGAAGTCCACCCACAGCGCAGGCGACGGCGGAAACTGCCTGGAAGTGGCCGACGGACACCCCGGCCTCGTCCCCGTGAGGGACTCCAAGCAGCCCGAAGGCCCGCACGTGGTGTTCCACGCGCAGGCCTGGGCCCGGTTCGTCGGGTCGCTCTGAGCGATCAGAGACCGTCGGTGAACAGCAGCTGGTTCGGGCTGTCGTCGCTGAGGTTCTGGACGATGTCCTTCGTGGACACCTCGTTCAGGAAGTCCGTCACCTCCGCCGGCAGCGCGTTCGGGTGCTCCGACTTGTAGAGCGCGGCCACACCGGTGACGTGCGGCGCGGCCATGGACGTACCGTCCAGGGCCACGCTGCCGCCGCCCAGACGCGCGGAGACGATGTCCTTGCCGGGGGCGTACAGGTCCAGGCAGGTGCCCCAGTTCGAGAAGTCGGTCTCCTCGTCGAAGCGGTTCGTCGCGCCGACCGTCACCACGCGCGCGGCGGACGCCGGCGAGACCCGGCAGGCGTCGATGTTGTCGTTGCCCGCCGCGACGACCGGCAGCACGCCCCGGTCGGACACGGCGGTCACGGCGTTGTTGACCGCTTCGAGCCGGCCGCCGCCCAGCGAGGCGTTCAGGACGGCAGGCTGCCGGATGTTGTTGGCCACCCAGTCGAAGCCGGCGATGATGCCCGACCAGGAGCCACGGTTGTCACAGCCGAGGACCCGGACGCTGACCAGGCTCACCTTGCGCGCCACGCCGAAGGTCGTCCCGCCGACCGTGCCCGCGACGTGCGTGCCGTGGCCGTTGCAGTCCCCGCCGTTGCGGCCGTCCCCGATCGCGTCGAAGCCCGGCCGCGCACGGCCGCCGAAGTCGGGGTGACGGAAGTCGATGCCGCTGTCGACGATGTACGCCGTCACACCCTGGCCGCTGCGGTTGGCGCTGAAGTCGTTGTCCAGCGGCAGGAACCGCTGGTCGATGCGGTCCAGACCCCAGGAGTTGGAAGGCGACTTGGTCCCGATCCCGTTCGCGGGGGTCGGCGGCGCGGTCACCGTCGCGTCCTCCGTCACGGACATCACGCCGTGCGTCGCACGCACGGACTTCAGCTGCGCCGCCGTGAGGGACGCCGCGAAGCCGTTGATCGTCTTGGTGTACGTGAACTTCGCCGCCAGGCCCAGCTTCTTCGCGAACGCCGCCGGGGCGACGTTCTTGTCGAGGGTGACGATGTAGCTGCCCGGGATGGCGTCCGCGGACGTGAGCAGCGGCGCCGGGGTCGGCTCCGGGGTGTCGGCGGAAGCCGCGCCGGCCGCGACGGGGGTCAGTGCCAGGAGGGCGGCGGCGGTCAGGGCTGCGAGCTGACGCATGAAGGGAACTCCCTGAAGTGCGTGGTACATCGGCATGGGGGAGCCGCCCCCGCGATCTGGAGTCCTCCGCGGGTGCGGCCCTCCTCTACATCGGGCACCCTCCCGGCGCGACTTGAACCATCGCCGCCACCTGGCGGATCGTCCGTTCGCCACGTCGACATGCCGTGCCGGACACGCTGCAGAAAGGGTTATTCCCCTGTGCCGCAGGGGCTGTGGGCAGCTTCGCCCCGGGTGCGGAAACCCGTGCGAGATTCACCCGTACGTCCGACCCCCGGATCAGGGAGCGTGCGGCCGGTGGCCGGCGTGCACCCGCCACACCCACCGGCGTCGTTGACCGGCCCTGCCGCGCGTGATGGCGTCGGGCCATGCGCATCCGTCTGAGCCGAGCCCTGCCCGTGGCCGCCGCCGTGCTGGCCGCCGTCGCCGTAGTGGCCGCCGTCGCCGCCCGGCCCGTGTCGGCGGCCGCCGCGGACGTGCAGGAACCCGTACCGCACGCGGCCCCCACCGCCGAGCACGCCACGTACATCGTCACCGTGCGGGGGGACGCCGACCCGGCCGAGGTGGCCCGGCGGGTCGGCGCCACCCCGGTCCACGTCTACCGCACCGTCCTGCACGGCTTCGCCGCCCGGCTCAGCCCCGAGCAGGTCGAGGCCCTGCGCGCGATGCCGGACGTCGAGTCCGTGGAGGAGGACCGCGGGGCCACGGGCTTCGGCACCGGCCTCTGAAGGGCGGGGATCAGAGACCGGCGGTGAACAGCAGCTTGTTCGGGCTGGCCGGGCTGAGGCTGCTCAGGACGTCCTTGGTGGACTCGGACTCCAGGAATTCGGCGATCTCCTCGGGGGTCGCCTTGGGGTTCTTGCCCTTGTAGAGGACGGCCACACCGGCGGCGTGCGGAGCCGCCATCGACGTGCCGTTCAGCGCCACGCTGCCGCCGCCGAGCTTGGCGGAGACGATCGCCTCGCCCGGTGCGTACACGGAGACGCACTGCCCCCAGTTGGAGAAGGAGGTCTCCTCGTCCCACTGGTTGCTCGCCGCGACCGTGAACACCTTCCCGGCGGAGGCCGGCGAGACCCCGCACGCGTCCTTCGCGGAGTTGCCCGCCGCGACGACCGGCAGCACACCCGCGTCGGTGACCGCGTCCGCGGCGTTGTTGACCGCGTCCGACCTCTCCCCGCCCAGGGAGGCGTTCAGCACCGCCGGCTGCTTGGCGTTCTTCGCCACCCAGTCCAGGCCCGCGATGATCCCCGACCACGTGCCCGTGCCGTCGCAGCCGAGGACGCGGACGCTCACCAGGCTCGCCTTCTTCGCGATCCCGTAGGTCGCGCCCGCGACCGTACCCGCGACGTGCGTGCCGTGGCCCTGGCAGTCCTGGCCGTTACGGCCGTCATCGACGGCGTCGAAGCCGAAGGTGGCGCGTGTGGCGTCGGGGCCGCCGAACTCGGCGTGCTGGTAGTCGATGCCGGTGTCGAGGATGTACGCGGTCACCCCGGCCCCGTTGCCCTCAACAGTGAAGCTGTTGTCGAGCGGCAGCTTCTCCTGGTCGATGCGGTCCTGGCCCCACGAGTTCGACGGAGCACGGGTGCCAGGGGCGTTGCTGGGCCTCGGCACCGACTGCACCCTCGCGTCCTCCTCGACCGACTTGACCCCCAGGCTGTTGCGGACGATCGTCAGCTGGAGCGGGGTCATCGGGACCGCGAAGCCGTTCAGCGCCGAGGTGTAGACGAAGGAGGGCTTCAGGCCCAGCTTCTGCGC
Source organism: Streptomyces xanthophaeus (assembly GCF_030440515.1). Taxonomy (GTDB): domain Bacteria; phylum Actinomycetota; class Actinomycetes; order Streptomycetales; family Streptomycetaceae; genus Streptomyces; species Streptomyces kutzneri. The sequence continues at coordinate 4,561,547 of NZ_CP076543.1, read as the reverse complement.
GGCCTTGGCCGCGTCCACCCCGTTCTCCAGCGTCACGATGTACATGCCGGGCACCGGGTTGGCGGCGGACTTCAGCGGCGCCGGGGTCGGCTCCGGGGCCGCGGCGGAGGCCGTACCGGCGGCGACCGGGGGGACGGTGAGGAGGGCGGCGGCGGCCAGGCGTGCGAGCAGGCGCATGGAAGGAACTCCCTGACGGGGTCTCGGTCGGAGGCATGGGGGGAGCCGCCCTCACGGCACCAGGTGCTCCTGCGGGGGCGGCCCTCAGCTCCATCGCTGCCACCTCCGTGCAGCTTGAATCACCGGCTCACCTGGTTGCCCGTCCGGCGCCCGCGTCGGTGCGCCCGATCGCGCGCACCGTGCAGAAAGGGTTGTCCCGCTGTGCCGTACCGGTCGTGCCCCGTCCCGTGCGGCCGTCGGCCCGCCCCGGAAGATCACCCGTACGGTCCGCCGCCGGACCAGGGGGCGCACGGCCGGTGCGCCGCCCGTGACCCCGCCACACCCGCCGGCGTCGTTGACCGGCCCCGCCGCCCGTGATGGCCTCGCCCCATGCGCATCCGCCTGAGCCGAGCCCTGCCCGTGGCCGTCGCCGTGCTGGCCGCCGTCGCCGTACTGCCCGTGGCCACGGCCACCGCCGACGGGCCGGAGCCCGTACCGCACACGCTTCCCGCCGCCGACCACACCACGTACATCGTCACCGTGCGGGAGGACAGCGACCCCGCCGAAGTGGCCGAGCGGGTCGGCGCCACCCCGGTCCACATCTACCGCACCGTCCTGCACGGCTTCTCCGCCCGGCTCAGCCCCGACCAGGTCGAGGCCCTGCAGGAGATGCCGGACGTCGAGACCGTCGAGGAGGACGGCCGGGCCACCGGCGGCGAGGCCTTCGGCCAGTACTGGGGATGGGGGTCCTCCGGCGTGTGACCCCCGTGATCCGGGCGGCGGGGACACTGTGTCCATGCAGCTCCCCGCCGAAGTCCTGACCGGTACCGCGCTGATCGAGGTGGTACGGATCTCCGCACTCCCGGCGAAGCGCGGCGCCCCGTATCCGGGCCGGACCGTCGCCCACTGGTCCGGGAGCGAGGTGACCGACGCCCTGGCGCTCATCGGGACCCTGCCGGGCAGCGGTCAGCACCGCTGCGGCTTCGCACCGGGATGGAGCATCCGCGGCTACGGGGACTCCCTCGAACCGGTCCTGTTCGAGGCGGCGTTCTGCTTCAGCTGCCACGAGGTCCGCATGCACGGGCCGGCGGTCCCGCCCGGCCTGGCCACGCAGTTCTTCGACGCGGACGCGCCGCCCGCCCAGGACCTCCTCGCGCTCTTCCGCGCGGCCGGGCCGTGACTCCGGCCGGCCGCCGTCACCAGCCGAAGACCGGGTCGATGTCGAAGGTCGGCGGCAGCAGGCCCTTGCGGTCCAGGTTGACGAAGACGTACGAGCCGGGCGGACCGGGATAGAAGGCGAACCGCTCGCCCAGCGGCAGGTCGCGCAGGACCGTGGGCTCCGCCCGGCGCCTGCCGTCGGCCAGGCCGCGGTGGGTGAGGTACGTCCACCGGTGGCCGGAGGTCACCACGCCGACCTCGCCGGGGCCGGTCGTGGCCAGCCCGCGGACCTCCTCGTCGCCGGCGCCCGCGTGCCAGAGGCGACGGCCGTCGGTGAGGGAGTAGGCGGACACGCCGTTCTTCTTCCCCTGCTTCACCGCGGTGACCAGCGTGCCGCCGGTCAGCACCGGGGACGGCTCGGACAGCAGGTCCCCGTCCGGGCCCGAGGCGGGTACGGAGCCCCGCACGCGGCCCGTGCCGTCGAGCAGCAGCACCGCGTCCACGCCGCTTTCCGAGGTCTCCGTGACGCGCAGGACAGGCGGGACGGCGGACAGCACCCGCACCTCGCGCAGCCGGCTCGCCGTCGGCAGCGCGGTCTGCCAGGCGCGGGTTCCCGTACGGGCGTCGACGGCCGTGATCCGGGCGGCGTCGCCGCACTCCTCCACGTACAGGGCGTGCCGCTCCGAGCCGTCGACGGCCTTCACCGTGCAGTCGGCCGGGACCGGGACCCGCCAGAGCTCATGCCCGCCGTGCAGGTCGAGGCCGGTCACCGTGTCCCGGTCCGCCACGACGGCGCTCGCGCCCGCAGCGGCCACCAGGGCCCGGCCGGTGTTCCGGGTCCACCGGACCTGGCCCCCGGCCAGGTCCACGGCGACGACCTGCGAGCCGCATGTCCCCACGCTCTCCCCGTACGCGAGGAGGCCGGTGCCCGACGGGGTCGTCCGGCTGAGCGCGCAGAGCGGCGTACGCTCCGGGGCGGGCAGCCGCCAGCCCTTGCGGCCCTCCCCGTCGTAGGCGACGAGGCCGTCGGTGCGGGCCCGTACGAGCATTCCGGGCGCGGGCGCCCAGACGCCGACCGGGGGCGCCGCCGGATGCACCGGCTCCTGCCACCCGGACAGGTCCAGCTGCGGGCCGCGCACCCACTCGAAGCCCAGCCAGCCGGGCCCCAGCGCGGCCAGCGCCACGCAGCCGGCGATCACCCGGACGTGCGCCGGGGCGCGTCCGTGGCCGCGCTTCCTCGGCGTACGCCACAGCAGCCACGCGGCGGCGGCGCACAGCGGGGCGAGGAGCGCGAGGGTGCCCGTGCCTCGCGGGCAGCTGTCGATCCCGCACATGCGGCCGGGGGCGTCGGCGAACACCAGCTTCGCCAGGAGGACCAGGTACAGGGCGGCCACCGCCGCGAATGCGGCGGCGCCGGCGAACGCGAGGTACCCCAAGAGCCGCACGGGCCGCGGTCGTTCCATGTCCATGATCCCCCTCGAGGGGGACCCTATCGACCGTCTGCCGGTCCCCTGGCGTTGCCCCTGCGGGGTGCTCGGCGTACGGCGGGTCCGGATCCCCACCGGGCTCCGCCCGTGCCCCTGCGGGGTGCTCGGCAGTTCACGGCGCGGGCTGCCCCCGCCGGGGGCGCGCCTCAAACGCCGGCGGGGCTGGGTGGTGTGGGGCGGTGCCCCGCACGAGGGTCTCCTCGGCTCGGCGCGTTCGGGCTTGTCACGGCCAGGCGGCCGTGGTCGCGCCTCGTCCTGCGGGGACCCTCCTGCATGTCCCCGCCCCACGGCAGGCTTCGACGGCGTGAGGGGTGGGGGGACGGGGCGGGGTGTCCCCGCAGGACGAGCGCGCAACCACCGAGAACAACCGAGACAAACCCGCACGCGCCGAGCCGAGGAGACACCCCGCCCCGGCCCCCCACCCCGACACCAACCGACAAGCCCGCCACCCCCAGCCCCGCCACCCACCGAGGCACGGGCCCGCATTTCCAGCCTCGCCGGCGTTTGAGGCGCGGGTCCGGGCAGCGCCCGGCACACGGCCCGCACCCGACAGACGGCCCGCGCCCGGCACACGGCCCGAGCCCCGCGCCGGGGGCAGGGGGCCGGAAGTCAGAGCGCTGTGCCTCCGGTGGCGTCGACCACGCGGCCCGTCACCCAGCGCGCGGCGTCGGAGGCGAGGAAGCCGACGACGTCCGCGATGTCCTCGGGGCGGCCGACCCGGCCGAGCGCGGAGAGGGAGGCGGCGTGCGCCTCGGCCTCGGCGTTGCCACGCAGCCAGCCGGCGTTGACGTCGGTGTCGACGATGCCGGGGGCGACCGAGTTCACGGTGATCCCGCGCGCGCCGAGGGCCTTGGCGAGGTTCAGGGTCAGTGTGTCGAGCGCGCCCTTGGTGGCCCCGTAGGCGAGGATCTCGGGCATCGCGATGCGCGCGGCGCCGCTGGAGATGTTGATGATGCGGCCCCCGTCGCGCAGCCGCCCGAGCGCCTCCTGGACGACGAAGAACGGCGCCCGGACGTTCACCGCGAAGACCCGGTCGAAGTCCTGCTCGGTGATCTCGCCGAGTGGAATGGGCAGTCCGATACCCGCGTTGTTGACGATGATGTCGACCCCGTCGAGGCCCAGCGCGTCGTACGCCGCCCAGAGCGCGGCGGCGGAGCCCGGGCTGCCGAGCTCCGCGCGGAGGGCGAAGGCCCGGCCGCCGTGCTTCGTGATCCGCTCGACGGTCTCGCCGGCGGCCACGCCGTCGTTCGCGTACGTGAGCACGACGATGACACCGTCGGCGGCGAGCCGCTCGGCGATGGCCCGTCCGATGCCCCTGCTGCCGCCCGTGACCAGCGCTGTCCTGCTCATGGAGCCCCCCTCGAATTCAATAATGATCACTACAGAATGAACCTAGCACAACTTCTGTAGCGAGCATTACGTAATTGCGGGCGTCAGCCCCGGGCGGCCTCGACGAACGCACGGATCAGCTCCGGCGACTTCACGCCGCGCTCCCGCTCCACCCCGCTGGACACGTCCACACCCCACGCCCCGGTGGCCGCGAGCGCCTCCCGTACGTTGCCCGGGTTCAGCCCGCCCGCGAGCAGCCAGCGCCCCTCGGGCGCGGTGAAGTCCGCCGCGCCCCAGTTCCACGGCTTGCCGGAGCCCGGGTCGGGCGCGTCCAGCAGCAGCAGGTCCTCGCCGTACTCGCCGCAGCGCCGCACGCGCTCGGCGGTGGCCCGCAGCAGGGTCCGGCCCTCGGCGCGCAGCGCCGCGAAGTCCTCGGGCCCCTCCTCGCCGTGCAGCTGCACCCCGCGCACACCGCTCTCCTCGGCGAACCGGCGCACCTCCGCCACCGCCTGCCCCCGGAACACGCCGACGGTGAGTACCCCGTCCGGCACCCGCGCCGCCAGCTCCCGCGCGGTGGCGGCGTCCACGGTCCGCGGGCTCCCGGGCGCGAAGACGAACCCGACGGCGTCCGCCCCGGCGGCCACGGCCACGTCGACATCGTGCGCGGTCCTGAGCCCGCAGATCTTGACGAAGAGATCAGCCATGCACCCAGCCTATGCGGCCCGGGGCGACGGCCTCAGCGGCCCAGCTGCCCGGGGCCCAGTACCGACCCGCCGATCGCGGCCGCGAGATGGGCCGCGCCCGCCTCGTCGTCGTACCGGAAGTGCACGTAGACGGTGTGCCGGCCGTCGGGATGCTCCTCGTTGATGTCGAGTTCCACCCGCTGGTTCGTCGAGTCCTGTGACCAGGACGGGATCGCGGCGGACCACGCTCCGCGCCAGCGCATCCTGGCCGCTCCGCCGCCCAGCGCGCGCAGGAAGGCCTGTTCGACAGGGCCGGGAGCCACGTCCGCGTCCACGGTCAGCGGCAGTTCGGCCGCCAGCTCCCGGTCGCCGCCGGGCAGTTCGGAGCCCGTGAACCAGACGTCCCGGTCCCAGTCGTACGACGGCTCGAACAGGCCCGTCGGGAGGAGCGCCGCCAGTGTCCGGGCCTCCTGGACGGTGTGCGCCTGCGCGACCAGCCACATCTCCGGGTCGAGCGGCTTCATCCACGTGCACAGCAGGCGGGCCCGCCGATAGGCCTCGGCGAGGTCGTCGGTCCGGAACACGGGGTAGGCCGTCGAACTTCCCATCGCTCAGCAGCCCCGCTCCGGCTCGCCCAGCACGCTGCCGCCGATCGCGGCGGCGAGCCGCTCGGCGCGGCCCGGGTCGCCGAACTTGGTGACGTGGACGTAGACGGTGTGGACCCCGCCGACCTGCCGGGACCACTCGCATTCGTCACTGTTGAGGACCAGCTGCACGCCGTCGTACTTGGGCGAGGCGTACGAGCCCAGCTCGGGCTCGTCGGGCCAGCAGCCGTCCCAGCCGAGGGAAGCGGGGCCCGTACCCACGGCGCGGACGAACTCCTCCTCGGCCACCGCGGCCGGCAGTTCCGTGCAGCCGAAGTCGAGCGGCAGCTCCGCGGCCAGCTCCGCGTCGGTGGCCGTCCGCACGTCCACCCCGAAGAAGAGGGGCTCGTCCGTCTCCGGGTGCGTGCGCATGTCCGTGTGGTCGTACCTCGCGTCCGGCAGCAGCGCCGCCATGCGCCGCACGTCCTCGACCGTGCCCAGTTCCGCCCCCACCCGCACCTTCTCGTAGCGCCGGGCCAGCAGCCCGCACAGCAGGCGCGCCTTGGCGTACGCCTCGGCGGGATCGGTGGTGCGGTGGACCGGGTACGCGACGGAATTGCCCATGGCCGTACCGTCACACGCCCCCACCCGCCCCGGCCAGCGGTTTTCCCCCTGGTCGGCGGGGCGCGCCCCGCGGGCCGGGCCCGCCTGTCCCCACCCGCCGGCCTGGAACGGTCGAACGGGCCACCTTCCGGTTCCGGGGAATCCGGAAACGCCCGAGGGCGGCACCCCCGTGGGGGTGCCGCCCTCGTTCGAGAACAGCCGATCAACCGGTGGCCGGAGCCGGGGTCGATCAGAAGTCCATGTCACCACCCGGCATGCCGCCGCCCGCGGGGGCACCGGCCTTCTCGGGCTTGTCGGCGATGACGGCCTCGGTCGTCAGGAACAGCGCGGCGATCGACGCGGCGTTCTGCAGCGCGGAGCGCGTGACCTTCGCCGGGTCGATGATGCCCTCGGCGATCATGTCGACGTACTCGCCGGTCGCGGCGTTCAGGCCGTGACCGATCGGCAGGTTGCGCACCTTCTCGACGACGACGCCACCCTCGAGGCCACCGTTGACGGCGATCTGCTTGAGCGGGGCCTCCAGCGCGAGCTTCACGGCGTTGGCGCCGGTCGCCTCGTCACCCTCGAGCTCCAGCTTGTCGAAGACCGCGGAGGCCTGCAGCAGGGCCACGCCACCACCGGCGACGATGCCCTCCTCGACGGCCGCCTTCGCGTTGCGAACGGCGTCCTCGATGCGGTGCTTGCGCTCCTTGAGCTCGACCTCGGTCGCGGCACCGGCCTTGATGACGGCCACGCCGCCGGCCAGCTTCGCGAGGCGCTCCTGGAGCTTCTCGCGGTCGTAGTCCGAGTCGGAGTTCTCGATCTCGGCGCGGATCTGGTTCACGCGACCGGCGACCTGGTCGCTGTCACCGGCACCGTCGACGATGGTGGTCTCGTCCTTGGTGATGACGACCTTGCGGGCGCGGCCGAGCAGGTCGAGACCGGCGTTCTCCAGCTTGAGGCCGACCTCCTCGGAGATGACCGTGCCGCCCGTGAGGATGGCGATGTCACCGAGCATGGCCTTGCGGCGGTCACCGAAGCCCGGGGCCTTGACGGCGACGGACTTGAAGGTGCCACGGATCTTGTTGACGACGAGGGTGGAGAGCGCCTCGCCCTCGACGTCCTCGGCGATGATCAGCAGCGGCTTGCCGGACTGCATGACCTTCTCCAGGAGCGGCAGCAGGTCCTTGACCGAGCCGATCTTGGAGTTGACGATCAGGATGTACGGGTCGTCGAGGGCCGACTCCATGCGCTCCATGTCGGTGGCGAAGTACGCCGAGATGTAGCCCTTGTCGAAGCGCATACCCTCGGTGAGCTCCAGCTCCAGACCGAAGGTCTGGGACTCCTCGACGGTGATGACGCCTTCCTTGCCGACCTTGTCCATGGCCTCGGCGATGAGCTCGCCGATCTGGGTGTCGGCGGCGGAGATGGAGGCCGTGGAAGCGATCTGCTCCTTGGTCTCGACATCCTTGGCCTGGGCGAGCAGGGCGGCGGAGACGGCCTCGACGGCCTTCTCGATACCACGCTTGAGGGCCATCGGGTTGGCACCGGCGGCCACGTTGCGCAGACCCTCGCGGACGAGCGCCTGGGCGAGCACGGTGGCGGTGGTCGTACCGTCGCCGGCGACGTCGTCCGTCTTCTTGGCGACTTCCTTGACCAGCTCGGCGCCGATCTTCTCGTACGGGTCCTCGAGCTCGATCTCCTTGGCGATGGAGACACCATCGTTGGTGATCGTGGGGGCGCCCCACTTCTTCTCAAGGACGACGTTGCGACCCTTGGGGCCAAGGGTGACCTTGACGGCGTCGGCGAGCTGGTTCATCCCACGCTCGAGGCCGCGGCGGGCCTCCTCGTCGAACGCAATGATCTTGGCCATCTGAAGTGGTCCTCCCGGACAGCGGTGGATTGCTCCCAGGACCGCGCCCGCGCCCGCGACGGACGGCCTGCGTGCCCGGCGGTTCCTTCCCGCCGGACCCTGCGGGCCTCACCGACCCGGTCCTCGTTTCAGTAGCACTCTCACGTGGAGAGTGCTAACGCCAATGATTAGCACTCGACCCCTCCGAGTGCAAGCGGCTTCGCGCAACGCCCCGCTACTACCGGGCACACCACGAGGGGCCCCCATCCCGTGTCCAGGATGTGGGCCCCTCGTGGTGTGCCAGGTCTTCGCTGACGACTGTGCGTCGGTGGTCGATCGCGCCAGGACTAGCCGAGTGCGAGCTTGACCATGTCCGCCTGCGGACCCTTCTGGCCCTGCGAGATCTCGAACTCGACCCGCTGACCCTCTTCAAGGGTGCGGTACCCGTCCATCTGGATGGCGCTGTAGTGGACGAACACATCCGCACCACCGTCGACCGCGATGAAGCCGTAGCCCTTCTCCGCGTTGAACCACTTGACGGTGCCCTGAGCCATGCCTAACTCCCCTATTACTGGCCCTTGCGCAGGAACGCACTTCACGATCCCGGGTCAGAACTTGCGTCGGAACGCGTCGACCGAGGCTGAATGTATCTGCGCGGATGCTGTCTGCAACAGGTCAATCCGATGAGAATTCTGGACACCGGGAAACATTGAAATAGAGTGAAAATTTGCCATACTCCCGGGCAACTCGGGCCTGACATATCTCACCAAAGGCCCATACCGCACTCGCATGTTGGCCCGATGTCGACCCTTGCGCGGCCCGTTCATATGCAGGGGGCAAGAACAGCGGAGGGGACTTCCCCAACCCTACCGCGCCCAATCAAGCAGAATTGCCCCCTCCGCTTTTGCGGAGGGGGCAATTTCGGTTTGCGCGTGTCACCTGGGCGACGACGGGGATGCGACCGGGGAGATCCGGGGAATCAGCAACCGCCGGCGACGGCCGGGATGATCGAGACGCCGGCGCCGTCGGGCGTCGCCGCCTGCAGCCCGCCCTCGAAGCGCACGTCGTCGTCGTTGACGTAGACGTTCACGAAACGGCGCAGCTTGCCCTGGTCGTCCAGGACGCGCGCGGCGATGCCCGGGTGGTTCTTCTCCAGGGACTCGATGACCTCGGCGAGGGTCGCGCCCTCGGCCGGGACCTCGGCGACGCCGCCGGTGTAGGTGCGCAGGATGGTGGGGATGCGGACGTTGACGCTCATGGCGCTACTGCCTTTCCGGTAGGGCGGAGGAGAAGGGGTCAGGCCAGGCCGGCGGCGCGGAACGCGTCCAGGCTCGGGCGGATGGTGGCGGTCTGCCCGCTGTCCGCGGCCACCGCCTCCAGGGTCTTGAGGCCGTCACCGGTGTTGAGGACGACGGTGGTCAGCGTCGGGTCGAGCTGCCCGTTGTCGATGAGCTTCTTCGTCACGCCGACGGTCACACCGCCCGCGGTCTCCGCGAAGATGCCCTCGGTCTGCGCGAGGATCTTGATGGCCTCGACGACCTGCTCGTCGGTGACGTCCTCGACGAAACCGCCGGTGCGGCGGGCGATGTCCAGGACGTACGGGCCGTCCGCCGGGTTGCCGATGGCCAGCGACTTGGCGATGGTGTTCGGCTTCTGCGGGCGGACCACGTCGTGACCGGCCTTGAAGGCGGTGGACACCGGGGAGCAGCCCTCGGCCTGGGCGCCGAAGATCTTGTACGGCTTGTCCTCGACGAGGCCGAGCTTGATGAGCTCCTGCAGACCCTTGTCGATCTTCGTCAGCTGCGAGCCGGACGCGATCGGGATCACGATCTGGTCGGGCAGCTGCCAGCCGAGCTGCTCGCAGATCTCGTACGCGAGCGTCTTGGAGCCCTCGCCGTAGTACGGACGCAGGTTGACGTTGACGAAGCCCCAGCCCTCGCCCAGCGGGTCGCCGATGAGCTCGGAGCAGAAGCGGTTGACGTCGTCGTAGTTGCCCTCGATGCCGACCAGGTCGCCGCCGTACACACCGGCCATGACGACCTTGCCCTGCTCCAGGTCGTGCGGGATGAACACGCAGGAGCGGAAGCCGGCCCGGGCGGCCGCGGCGCCGACGGCGCCGGCCAGGTTGCCGGTCGAGGAGCAGGACAGGGTGGTGAAGCCGAAGGCACGGGCGGCCTCGACGGCGATGGCCACGACGCGGTCCTTGAAGGAGTGCGTCGGGTTGCCGGAGTCGTCCTTGACGTAGAGCTTGCCGGTGATGCCCAGCTCCTTGGCCAGGTTGGCCGCGTCCACGAGCTTGGTGAAGCCGGGGTTCAGGCTGGGCTTGGCGGCCACGTCCGCGGGGACGGGCAGCAGCGGCGCGTAGCGCCAGATGTTGTTCGGGCCGGCCTCGATCGCGGCGCGCAGCGCTTCGGGGTCACCGGTCGGGAGGTCGTAGGCGACTTCCAGCGGTCCGAAGCATTCGGCGCACGCGAAGATGGGGCCGAGCTCGAAGCGGGTACCGCACTCGCGACAGGAAAGGCCGGTGGCAGGTCCGAGATCAACAGAGGTGGCGACAGTCTGTGCAGCCATGATGGCGAGGCCCTTTCTCCTCATCTTCCCCATGGCGCACTTCGCCATGAGACGGAATTGGCACCTTCCCTAGCCGGGGACCTCGCTGACGAGCGCTGACGCGCGATCGCGAGAACCGACTGGAGGGTTGCCGGGGCTTCAACGGGCCGTGTCCCTCTGCCCCTCTGGATGAGCGGTATGGCACCGGCACACGCGCTCTGTGGCGCGCCGGTGCGTTTGTACGCGGGGACCCCCGGCATGCGGTGGTCCTTCGCGTTGTTCAAGACTGTAACCGAAGGCCCGGGCGGTTGAGACAGCCGTCCGAACCGCGAGATGGATCACATAAGGGCGAATATCGCCGACACGCAGGGAGTGCTGAGGGTGCTGGAAGAGGTGGAGCGATGGCTGGCCGACCGCTCCTGGTCCGCCGCCGACCGACCGCTCGACCAGCTGCTCGACCGGAAACGGGCGGCCGGGACCACGGTCAGCGTCGTGCTGCCCGCGCTGGACGAGGAGGCGACGGTCGGGGCGATCGTCGAGACCGTCCGGCGTGAGCTGATCGAGGGACTGCCGGTCCCCCTGGTGGACGAGCTGGTCGTCATCGACTCGGGCTCCGCCGACCGGACCGCGGAGGTCGCGGCGAAGGCCGGGGCCCGGGTGGTGCACCGCGACGAGATCCTGCCCCGGCTCCCGGCGCTGCCCGGCAAGGGCGAGGTGCTGTGGCGCTCGCTGCTGGCCACGGACGGGGACATCGTCTGCTTCGTCGACGCCGACCTGCGGGACTTCTCCGCCACCTTCGTCTCCGGCATCGTCGGCCCGCTGCTGACCGACCCCGACGTGCAGTTCGTCAAGGCGATGTACGACCGGCCGCTCGGGGACACCCCGGGCCAGGGCGGCCGGGTCACCGAGCTGGTCGCCCGCCCGCTCCTCAACCTCCACTGGCCGCAACTGGCCGGCTTCGTGCAGCCGCTGGGCGGCGAGTACGCCGTACGCCGCTCCCTGCTGGAACGGCTGCCGTTCCCCGTCGGGTACGGCGTCGAGCTGGGCCTGCTGGTCGACGCGCTGCACACGGTCGGGCTGGACGCGCTGGCCCAGGTGGACGTGGGCGTACGCGTCCACCGCCACCAGGACGGGCAGGCGCTGGGCCGGATGGCCGCGGCGATCTACCGCACCGCCCAGGTACGGCTCTCGCGCGGTCACCTCGTACGGCCGGAGCTCACTCAGTTCGAGCGCGGGCCGGAGGGCTTCGTACCGCGGACACATCCCGTGGACACCGAGGAGCGGCCGCCGATGGCGGGCATCAAGGAGTACGCGCTGCGTCGCGTGGCGTGAGGGAACGTACGGTTTGAGCGGGCCCGGGCCGGGCTAGGTTGGCCGCATGGCTTCCCAGGTGCTCGTCGCAGCGAACCGCGGCCCCCTCTCCTACGCCCTCGCCGAGGACGGGACGCTCAGCGCCCGGCGCGGCGGGGGCGGTCTGGTCTCCGGACTCTCCACGGCCCTCGCCGAGCAGCCGGAGGCGTTGTGGATCTGCGCGGCGCTGTCGGACGCGGACCGGGAGGCGGTCCGCCAGGGGGTGGCCGAACCGGGCGTCCGGATGCTGGACATCGATCCCACGATGTATGACGACGCGTACAACGGGATCGCCAATTCTGTGCTGTGGTTCACGCACCACCACCTGTACGACATCCCGCGCGAGCCGGTCTTCGACGCCGGGTTCCGGCGGCAGTGGGAGTCGTACGAGCGCTACAACCACGCCTTCGCCGAGGCCCTGGCCGAGGAGGCCGCCGAGGGCGCGCAGGTGCTGGTCCAGGACTACCACCTGGCCCTGGTGCCCGGGCTGCTGCGGGTGCTCCGCCCCGACCTGCGGATCGCGCACTTCACGCACACCCCGTGGGCCGCGCCCGGCTATCTCGCCATGCTGCCGGACACGGTCCGCGAGACCCTGCTGTGGGGCATGCTCGGCGCGGACGTGCTCGGCTTCCACACCGAGGCGTGGGCGGCCGAGTTCCTGGGCTCGGCGCGGCTGGACGACGCGTGGGGGCGGTCCGAGGTGCGCGACGGCTCGGTGGTGGAGCACCGCCGGTACACGGTGTGGCCCACCCGCACCACGCAGGTGCGCGCGTACCCGCTGGGCGTGGACGGGGACGAGCTGCGGTCGCTGGCGCACCGGCCGGAGGTGAACGCGAAGCTGGCGGAGCTGCGGGCGGAGGTCGACGGGCTGCGGACGATCGTCCGCGTGGACCGCACGGAATTGTCGAAGAACATCCTGCGCGGCCTGCTGGCCTACCGGGAACTGCTGACCACGCGCCCGCAGTGGCGGGGCCGGGTGGTCCACCTGGCGTCGGCGTACCCGTCGCGGCAGGACCTGGCGGTGTACCGGAACTACACGGCGGCGGTGGCGGAGCTGGCGGCGGAGATCAACGCGGAGTTCGGCACGGAGGACTGGCAGCCGGTGCTGGTGTCGGTGAAGGACGACTTCGCGCGCTCGCTGGCGGCGTACCGGCTGGCGGACGTGGCGCTGGTGAACCCGGTGCGGGACGGGATGAACCTGGTGGCGAAGGAGATCCCGGTGGTGTCGGAGGCGGGGTGCGTGCTGGTGCTGTCCACCGGGGCGGGGGCGTACGAGGAGCTCCGGCAGGACGCGCTGACGGTGAACCCGTACGACGTGACGGCGACGGCGGACGCGCTGCACGCGGCGCTGGCCATGCCGGTGGGGGAGCGCGCGGAACGCACCAAACGCCTCGCGGCGGCGGCGACGGCCCTCCCCCCGACCCAGTGGTTCACGGCCCAGCTCTCCGCTCTGACCGACTGACCACCCTGCGGCGCCGCTGCCGGGGCTCCGCCCCGGACCCCGCTCCTCAAACGCCGGAGGGGCTGGATATCCCGGCGGCGCCGGCCCACATCCAGCCTCGCCGGCGTTTGAGGCGCGGGGGATCCGGGGCTGGCCCCGCCAATCCCCGCCTCGCAGGCGTTTGAGGCGCGGGGGATCCAGGGCTAGCCCCGCCAATCCCGGCCTCGCCGGCGTTTGAGGCGCGGGGGTTCGGGGGCCGGCCCCCGACCCGCGGCGCCGCGGACGGCAGCGGAAAGGTCAGTCCCGGATGGCTTCGGCCAGGGCGGCCAGGAAGGCCGCGACCGTGCCCGGGCCCGGGAGGACGAGGTCGGCGCGGGCGGCGAGCTCGGGGACCTCGGCAGAGCCACTGCACACCAGCAGCCCCGGCAGCCCCTCGGCCCGGCGCTTCTCGACCGCCGAGTACGCCGCCAGGTCACCCAGGTCGTCACCCGCGTACAGCACCGCCTCCGCGCCCCGCTCCGCCAGGAACTCGGTCAGGGCGACGCCCTTGTCCATGCCGGGCGGCCTCAGTTCCAGAACCGCCCGCCCCGGCTCGACCATCAGCCCGTGCCGGGCCGCGAGCTCCGCCAGCGGCTCCCGCAGCGCCGCGAAGGCCGCCGCCGGGTCCTCCGCCCGCCGGGTGTGCACGGCCAGCGCCCGGCCCTTCTCCTCGATCCAGGTGCCGCGCCAGGCCCCGATGGAGTCCAGGAACCCCGGCAGCTCCGCCCGGACCGCCGCCACCCCGGGGTGCTCGGCGGGCGCGTGGACGATGCCGCTGACGGCGTCCCACCGTTCGGCTCCGTAGTGGCCGAGGACGACCAGGTGCTGCAGGCCGGGGACTCCGGCGAAGCCCCCGTAGCGGACGGCGACGCCCGCCGGCCGTCCGGTGATCACCGCCACCGAGTCGACCTCGGGGGCGAGTACGGACAGGGCCGGGACGGCTCCGGGGTGGGCTCGGGCCTGGTCCGGGTCCGGGACGATGTCGGCGAGGGTGCCGTCGAAGTCCAGGGCGACCACGGACCGGCGGGGTGCGCGCAGCAGTGCCGCGAGTCCCTCGCGTCCGGCTGCGGTGACGGGCATCGGCAGGTCGTGCGGATGACTCCCCATACGCACGACCCTAACGGCCGGGCGGTGCCACGGCTACGGCTATCGCCGGGCTCGCTGGGCCTCGCGGATCCTGCGCAGCCGGTTCACCGTGCCCGGGGCGTGGGCCAGTGCCCGCGGGTCGTCCATGAGTGCGTTGAGCAACTGGTAGTAGCGGACGGGGGTCATCCCCAGCCCTTCCCGGATGGCCCGTTCCTTGGCTCCGGGCCCGGGCCAGGTGCGTCCCTCGTACGCGAGCACCGCGGCCTCCGTGGCCGTCAGCTGCCCCTCGTCCGTCATACCGCCAGATTAACGCCGCGCTCTGACACCCGGCCCGCCGCCACCGGTCAGCGCGGGTCCGCGGCCCGGGCGGCGGTGGCGATCTGCTCCAGCACCTTCGCGGGCTGTCCGCCCGGCTGGACGGTCTTGCCGATGTTCTGCTTGATGTCCTCGCTGACGCCCGCCCAGGACTTCTTGCCGACCGGGTACAGCCGGGAGCTGGGCAGTGCGGCCAGGAAGGGCTTCAGCTGCGGGGCCGAGCCGCCGGTGGCGGCCTGCTTGGCCTGGTAGCCGCTGGTGGTGGCGGGCAGCAGGTCGTACTTCTCGGTGAAGGCCGTCACGTTCTTCGGCTGGTACAGGAAGTCCAGGAACTTGCCGGACTGCTGGCGGTGGCCGTTCTTGAAGGCCATGACCCAGTCCGCGACGCCCATCGCGGGCTGGTCGCTGCCGTCGGACGTGGGCAGCGGCACCATGCCGAACTTCACGCCCTTGGCCGCGGCCTGCTTGAGCAGCGTCGGGTGCCCGTTGAGCATGCCGACCTCGCCCTTGGTGAAGCCGTCGAAGGCGGCCTGGCGGTCCAGCTTGCCGGGCTCCACGGGGCCGGTCAGCCCCTGGCCGACCATCTTGTCCCGCAGGAACTCCAGTGCCTTGACGTTGGGGGCGGAGTCGATCGAGTACGACTCCTCGTTGTCGGTGTAGCCGCCACCGCCCGCGAGCATCCACATCATCGTCTCGGCCTGCGCCTCCTCGCGGCCCAGCGGCAGCGCGAAGGGGGTGGGCACGTTCGCGGCCTTGAGCTTCTTGGCGGCGGCTTCGAGGTCCGCCCAGCTCTTCGGCTGCCAGCCCTTGGCGTCCTTGCCGATCACGCCGGCGTCGGCGAGCAGCTTCTCGTTGTAGAAGAGCAGGCGGGTGCTGGAGACGAAGGGCATGCCGTACTGGACCTGCTTGACCTTGCCGGCGTCCGCGAGCGGCCCGAGGAAGTCGGCCTCGGTCTTCACGGAGAGCAGCTCTTCCGCCGAGTACAGCTTGCCGGCGGCCGCGTAGTCGGAGTAGGCGCCGATCTGGGCTATGTCGGGGGCCTTGCCGGCCTTGACCATCTCGGCGACCTTGGCGTCGACCTCGGACCAGGAGTAGACGCTGACCTCGACCTTGGTGCCCGGGTTGGCCTTCTCGAAGCCCGCGGCGAGGTCCTTCCAGTACGCCTCGGAGGAGTTCTGCGGATTGTCCCCGTAGTCGGCCGCCACGACCCGCAGGGTCACCTCGTTGTCTCCGGTGAGCCCGCCGATGGCTCCGCAGCCCGTCAGCGTCACGGCAGTCAGGCACAGCGCGGCGCCGGACGCGGCCAGGCTCAGGTAACGGCCCTTCACAGTTCTCCATCCACCCCTTCTTGTACGTACGATCCACGTAAGGTCTACACCACTTTGGCGGCTCGTCCACATCGGGCTCCCGACCTGGGTCCCGAATTTGTATGGCCGCTCAACAATCTCCCTCATTGGACTAGACCTTTCCCCGCCGAGCACGCGAGACTGTCTCTGTGAAACCCGTGAAACACGTCATCGCCCTCGATGTGGGCGGCACCGGGATGAAGGCCGCCCTCGTCGCAGGCGACGGCACCCTGCTCCACGAAGCGCGCCGGGCCACCGGCCGCGACCGGGGCCCCGACGCCGTCGTCGAGACGATCCAGGACTTCGCCGCCGAACTGCTCGACACCGGCCGGGAACGCTTCGGACGGCCCGCCTCGGCCGCCGGCGTCGCCGTCCCGGGCATCGTCGACGCCGAGAACGGGATCGCCGTCTACGCGGCGAACCTGGGCTGGCGCGACGTACCGATGCGCGCGCTGCTCAGCGGCCGCCTCGGCGGCATCCCGGTGGCCCTCGGCCACGACGTGCGCACGGGCGGGCTCGCCGAGGGCCGCATCGGCGCCGGCCGGGGCGCCGACCGCTTCCTCTTCGTCCCGCTCGGCACCGGCATCGCCGGAGCCATCGGCATCGCCGGCCGCATCGAGGCCGGAGCCCACGGGTACGCGGGCGAGATCGGGCACATCGTGGTGCGCCCGGGCGGCCCCGCCTGCGGCTGCGGCCAGCACGGCTGCCTGGAGACCCTCGCCTCCGCCGCGGCCGTCAGCCGCGCCTGGGCGGCCGCCTCCGGCGACCCGGAGGCCGACGCCGCGGACTGCGCCAAGGCCGTCGCGTCCGGGGACGCGCGCGCCCGGGAAGTCTGGCTGGCCGCCGTCGGCGCCCTCGCCGACGGACTGGTCACCGCCATCACCCTGCTGGACCCGCGCACGCTGATCATCGGCGGCGGGCTGGCGGAGGCCGGGGAGACCTTGTTCACACCACTACGGACGGCCGTGGAGGAGCGCGTGACGTTCCAGCGGCTCCCCCACATCGTTCCGGCTGCCCTCGGGGACACCGCCGGATGCCTGGGCGCAGGGCTGCTCGCCTGGGACCTACTCGCCACGGAGGTACCTGCCTGATGTCCGGAAGCGCGCACAGCACTGTTCTTTCGGGCGCCAGGGTGGTGCTGCCCACCGGAACGGTGGCGAACGGCAGGGTCATCGTCGACGGCGACCGGATCGCAGGCAGCGCCCACGAGGGTGCGCGGACCGTCGACCTGACCGGGCACTGGATCGTCCCCGGCTTCGTCGACATGCACAACCACGGCGGCGGCGGCGCCTCGTTCACCTCCGGCACCGCCGAGGACGTCCTGAGGGGCGTCCGCACCCACCGCGAGCACGGCACCACCACCCTGGTCGCCTCCACCGTCACCGGGGACCTGGACGAACTGGCCCGCCGGGCGGGCCTGCTCGCCGAGCTGACGCAGGCGGGCGAGATCGCGGGCATCCACTTCGAGGGGCCGTTCATCAACCCCTGCCGCAAGGGCGCCCACAAGGAGGACCTGCTCCGCGACCCCGACCCGGCCGAGGTCCGCAAGCTGATCGATGCCGCGCACGGCGCCGCCCGCATGTTCACCCTCGCCACCGAGCTGCCGGGCGGCCTGGACTCCGTACGGCTGCTCGCCGAACACGGGGTCATCGCGGCGATCGGCCACACGGACGCCACGTACGAGCAGACGCGCGCAGCCATCGACGCGGGCGCGACCGTGGCCACCCACCTCTTCAACGCGATGCCGCCCCTCGCCCACCGCGAACCCGGCCCGATCGCCGCACTGCTGGAGGACGAGCGCATCACCGTCGAGCTCATCAACGACGGCACCCACCTCCACCCGGCGGCCCTGGAACTGGCCTTCCACCACGCGGGCGCGCACCGCGTCGCGCTGATCACCGACGCGATGGACGCGGCCGGCTTCGGCGACGGGACCTACCACCTGGGCCCGCTGGAGGTCGAGGTCAAGCACGGCGTGGCACGGCTGGTGGAGGGCGGCTCCATCGCCGGATCGACGCTGACCCTGGACACCGCGTTCAAGCGCTCGGTGACCCTCGACAAGCTGCCGGTGGAGTCCGTGGTCCAGGCGATCTCCGCCAACCCGGCCAAGCTGATCGGCCTGTACGACGAGATCGGCTCGCTGGAGCCCGGCAAGTACGCGGACCTCGTCGTGCTGGACGCCGCGTTCGACGTCACCGCAGTCATGCGGCGCGGCGAATGGATCGTCAGCCCGCCCTCCTGACCGGTGATCTGACGGCCGAGCGGCCGTACGGAGGGAAAACGGTCGGCCCCGGGACTGGGCCGACCGCCCTGCGTTTGGCATGATCCCGGCAGCATCAGACCCGGGAGTGCCGATGATCCTTACCGTGACGCTCAACACCGCACTCGACGTCACGTACCAAGTGCCGAGGCTGCTTCCGCACGCCTCGCACCGGGTCTCCGCCGTCACCGAACGCGCCGGCGGCAAGGGGATCAACGTCGCGCACGTCCTGGCCGCCCTCGGCCACGAGGTGACCGCGACGGGCTTCGCCGGCGGCCCCGTCGGCTCCGTCGTCCGGGGGCTGCTCGCACGGTCCCCGGGGGTGGTCGACGCCCTGGTGCCCTGCGCGGGCACCACCCGCCGCACGGTCGCCGTGGCCGACGCGGCCTCCGGCGACACCACGCAGTTCAACGAGCCGGGGCCGCTGATCACGGCAGCCGAGTGGTCGCGCTTCCTCGCGCGCTACGAGGACCTCGTGTCCGGTGCCCGGGCCGTCGCCCTGTGCGGCAGCCTCCCGCCGGGCGTGCCGGTGGGCGCGTACGCGCTGCTCGTACGGTCGGCCCGCGCGGCCGGGGTGCCCGTCCTGCTGGACACCGGCGGCGAGGCCCTGCGCCGCGGGGTCGCCGCCCGCCCGGAGATCATCAAGCCGAACGCCGCCGAACTCGCCGAGCTCACCGGATCCCGCGACCCGCTCCCCGCCACCCGGGACGCCCGCCGCCGGGGCGCCCACGCGGTGGTCACCTCACTCGGCCCGGACGGCCTGCTGGCCGCCACCGCCGAGGGCTGCTGGCGGGCGGCCCCACCGCGCCGGCTCTCCGGCAACCCGACCGGAGCCGGCGACTCCGCGGTCGCCGGCCTGCTGTCCGCGCTGGCGGAGGGCCTGGACTGGCCGGAACGCCTCACCCGCGCGGTCGCCCTCTCCGCGGCCACGGTCCTCGCCCCGGTGGCGGGAGACTTCGACCCCCGCACCTACGAGGAGGTACGGGGGTCGGTGAAGATCACGACGGCCTAGCCGGCCTGGACGGCCTGGCCGGCCTGGCCGGGGCGGGCCGGGGCGGGCCGACGGGGGCGCGGGGCGGATCAGCCCTGCTCCAGCCAGAGCTGGTCGAGGACGACCTCGCACTGGTTGCCCGCCTCGCACGAGATCTTGATCGTGTTGGCGCCCTGCTTGAGTTCCACCAGCGAGTAGGTGTTGGTCCAGCCCTTGGCCCAGTCACCCGCGGCGGCCTTGGAGAAGTTCGCCATGTTGACCGGCCGGGTCTGCGCCTCGCCGTTGATGGTCAGCGTGGTGTTGGCGTCCTTGCCCGGCACCCCGTAGGTCATCTTCAGCTTGTACTTGCCCGCCTTGGGGACTTCCAGCGACCAAGTGGCCGCCGCGCCCTGCGCGTTGAGGCCGCCCACGTACTGGCCGCCCTCGCTCTTCGCGCCCGGCACCGTGTTCTGCAGCACCGCACCGCCCGTGAGGGACATGCCGCTGCCGGCGAAGTCGGCCTTCGGCAGCGGGGCCTGCGAGGGCTTCGGGCTGCTCGGGGCCTGGCTGGCCGGGTTCTGCGGGGCCGCCGACTGCTGGCCCTCGTTCGCGGTGGGCTGTTCCTTGCCCTTGTCCTTGTCACCGAACTGCAGTGCCGCGACGATGCCGATCACGACCACGGCGACCACCGCGACGGCCGCGATCAGCAGACCGCGCCGGCTGGACCCGCCGGCACCGCCACGACCGCCGCCGTGACCGCCCGGCTGCCCGACCGTCTGCGTCTGCTGCGACGGAACGTTGTAGCCGCCCGCCTGGAGCGCTTCCGGGGCCTGGTACTGGGCCTGGTAGCCGGGGGGCTGCTGCGCGGGACCCTGCTGGTGCGGGACGGGGCCGCGCTGGCCGCCGTTCCTGCGCTCGCCGACCGTACGCACCTGGTGGTGCGAGGTGCGGGGGACGCCGGGCTGACCGCCGGCCGACGCGCCCGGGTAGCCGTATCCACCGCCCGATGCGGGCGGGGTGGCTCCGGCCGCCTGGCCATCCTCGTAGAGATAGCCGAACGGATCGTCGTCCTCGGGCTTGTTCGCCCCACCGTGCGGGCCGTTGTTCGCGGGCGTCGTCATCGCAGGTCACTCCTTTCGACCCCCGGGAGCCTACCCCGAACACGTGCGCCCACGAGCGGCAGACCGCGTCATCCCGCCCGGCGATGGGCCTTCGACCGGGACCTCTTCTCGATGTACATCCGCTGGTCGGCGGAGCGCAGCACCTCGTCGGCGGACATCCCGCAGCTGGCCCATCCGATGCCGAAACTGGCCCCGACCCGCACCGCACGGCCGTCCACCCGGATCGGCGGGATGATCGCGTTGCGCAGCCGGACGGCGAGGTCGGCGGCGTCGGCGGCGCCCAGGCCGTCGGCCAGGACGACGAATTCATCACCACCCAGCCGGGCGACGGTGTCACCGTCCCTGACGCCGGTCGTCAGCCGCCGGGCCACCTCGATCAGGACCGCGTCGCCCGTGTGGTGCCCGAACCGGTCGTTGATCGACTTGAAGCCGTCCAGGTCGCAGAAGAGGACGGCGAGTCCCTTCGTCCCGTCGTCGATGTCGGTCGCGGGCGCCACCGTGTGCACGTGGTGGTCGTAGGGACCGTCCGACGGGGCGGGCGGCGCCCCGGGGAATTCGAAGGGGTCGGACCCGGAGAACCGGTCGGGGCCGTCCGCGTGAAACCCGTGCTCACCGGCACCACCCGCCTCCGCCCCCACCGGGTGCCCGTCGTGCGCCGCGGGCGCCGCATGCCCCCCGTGGGCCCCGTGCGCCGTGTGCCCGTCGTATCCGTCGCGCCCCTCGAAGGCCGCGTCCAGCGCCTCGATCGCGGTGGCCCGTGCCGACTGTGGCCTACGGCACAGCCGGGCGCCGAGCCGGGCCCGCAGCTCGGCGCTGTTGGGCAGGCCGGTCAGCGAGTCGTGGCTGGCGCGGTGGGCGAGCTGGAGCTCGTGCCGCTTGCGCTCCTCGATGTCCTCGACGTGCGTGAGCAGGAAGCGGGGCCCGTCGGCGGCGTCCGCGACGACGGAGTTGCGCAGCGAGACCCATACATACGTGCCGTCGCGGCGGCCCAGCCGCAGCTCGGCGCGGCCGCCCTCGGCGGAGGTGCGCAGCAGGGTGCCGATGTCCTCGGGGTGGACCAGGTCGGAGAAGGAGTAGCGGCGCAGGACGGAGGCGGGCCGCCCGAGCAGCCGGCACAGCGCGTCGTTGGTCCGCAGCAGCCGGCCGTGCTGGTCGCCGCCCATCTCTGCGATGGCCATGCCGCTGGGCGCGTACTCGAAGGCCTGGCGGAACGACTCTTCACTGGCCCGCAGCGCCTGCTGCTCGCGCTCCAGCCGGACGAGCGCGCGCTGCATGTTCGCCCGGAGCCTGGCATTGCTGATCGCAATCGCCGCCTGGAAGGCGTACATCTGGAGCGCTTCGCGGCCCCAGGCGCCGGGCCGGCGGCCGTTGCGCGGTCTGTCCACCGAAATGACACCCAGAAGTTCCCCGCCGGACGCATACATCGGGGCGTAGAGCCGGTCCTCGGGGTGCCACTCGTCCTCGAAGCGCGGATCGGGGCCGTCGGTGTGCCACTGCGGGACGTCGTCCTCCATGAGGACCCAGCCCTCGGTGTGCGGGATGAACCTGAGCCCGTCCCAGTTCTCACCCATCGTCAGCCGGCGTTCCCAGGAGGCGCGGGAGCCGACGCGGCCGGTGATGAGGGCCTCGGCGGCGGGGTCGCCGGCGAAGGCGGCGACGACGAGATCACCGTCCGGGCGAACGAGGTTGACACAGGCGAGTTCGTAGCCGAGCCCCACGACGATGCCGTCCACGACGGTCTGCAGAGTGTCCGCCAGGCTCCGGGCCGTATTGAGCTCGGCCACCACCCGGTGCAGCTGCCGCAGGGTCGCAAGACGGACGTACGGCTCCGACTCGGTCTCCATTGCTCGCTCTCCCCGAGACCTCGACAGCAACTCCAGGTTTGTCATCGGCGTTTCGTTGCGGTGTCCCGTCCACTGAATCACAGTGAGCTGTGCGGCAGGTACACAGGGTCAACAAATCTTGCCCTCTGTGACTCAAGTCACATCAGGTGAATATCGGTGCGCAGTGGGGTCGTGCACGGCTGGGAGCGCTCCCTCCCATTCCCGTGAGCAAACGATACGCCCGGGCCTAGGCCAAGGGGCGGGGACGCGACTCGGACCAGGGCCCGATGTGCGGCGCGGAAGGGCGAGATTAGCGTTTCAGCGTGCTGAAGACGACCCCCGTACCCGCCCCGTCCCACGGAACCCCCCATGCTGAGGGAGTGAGCAATGACGAGTTCCGGGCCGCGATGTCCCGGCTGGCGGCGGGCGTGTGCCTGATCACCGCGCACGAGCCCCCGCTGACGGCTGACGGCCCGCGCGGCGAGGACGTCGGCATGACGGCGACCGCCTTCATGTCCGTGTCCCTGGACCCGCCCCTGGTCCTGGTGAGCCTGCGCGAGGGCTCCCGGATGGACGACCTGCTGGCGGAACAGCCCCTGTGGGCGGTGTCGGTCCTCGCCGACCACCAGCTCCAGGTCGCCGGCCGCTTCGCGATGAAGGGCCGCATCAGCGACCGGCTGCTCTTCGCCGACCTGCCGTACGTACGCGGCGAGGCCTCCGGCGCACCCCTGCTGAGCGGCGCCCTGGCCACCCTGGAATGCCGTACGGAGAACCGCGTCGAGGCGGGCGACCACACCCTGGTCGTCGGCCGGGTCCTGACGGCCGGCCTGCCGTCCCCGGACGGACAGCCGCTGACGTACTTCCGCGGGCGCTACCGGCACCTGGGCTCGTAGGGCCCCGAGCGCTCGTACGGCGCGCAGAACCCGTGGCGCCCGCAGGGATCCCGAGATGCGTAAGACGGGCACGGGCGGGGCTACCAGTCCCGCCCCGTGCGGCCGCGCTTGGTCTCGGCCCGTGCCTTCTTCTCCCGCAGCCGCCGCTCGTTGATCCCGCGCGGGATCTTCGTCGCCCGGCGCTGCTTCGGCGGCGGCGCCGTCGCCTCGGCCAGCAGCGAGGCCAGCCGGACCAGCGCCATCTCCCGGTTGCGCAGCTGCGAGCGGTGCTCGGAGGCCCGTACGGTCACCACCCCGTCCACCAGCCTCGCCGCGAGCCGCTCCAGCGCCCGCTCCTTCCACACCTCGGGCAGCGCCTTGGTGGCCGCCAGGTCGAACAGCAGCTCCGCACGGGAGTCCGAGGTGTTCACGTGCTGACCGCCGGGCCCCGAGGACCGCGAGAAGCGCCAGGCGAGCTCTCCCTCGGGGAGCACGACCGAACCGCGGATGACATAAGGACCAGGCATGCCCCTATGATCCGCCCCCGGCGCGGCCGCCGTCACCCGTATTTACCGCCCGCCCCGTCCGGCCCGCGGAGATTCGCCGTCACGGACAATTCACGACGGGAACCCGACCGGCCTCTCGTCGCGTTATAGGGGGCAGCGGTAGTTTGACCGCCTGTACGTGCATGTTGGATGAGGAAAGGGACATTCCCATGGCTGTCAGCCTGTCCAAGGGCGGCAACGTCTCGCTCACGAAGGAGGCCCCGGGCCTCGCTGCCGTCACGGTCGGCCTCGGCTGGGACGTCCGTACGACGACCGGTGTCGACTTCGACCTCGACGCCTCGGCCATCGCCGTCAACCCGACGGGCAAGGTCGTCTCCGACGGCCACTTCGTCTTCTTCAACAACAAGTCCACCCCGGACCAGACCATCGTCCACACCGGTGACAACCGCACCGGCGAGGGCGCGGGCGACGACGAGGCCATCAACGTCAACCTCGCCGGCCTCCCGGCCGACGTGGACAAGATCGTCTTCCCGGTCTCCATCTACGACGCCGAGGCCCGCAGCCAGAACTTCGGCCAGGTCCGCAACGCGTACATCCGCGTCGTGAACCAGGCCGGCGGCGCCGAGATCGCCCGCTACGACCTCTCCGAGGACGCCGCGACCGAGACCGCCATGGTCTTCGGCGAGCTCTACCGCAACGGCGCCGAGTGGAAGTTCCGCGCGGTCGGCCAGGGTTACGCCTCCGGCCTCACCGGCATCGCGCAGGACTTCGGCGTCAACGTCTAGGACCGCCCGGTCCGGCAACCGCCGGACACCAGCGCTGGTGAAGCCCCCTCCCGGCCGTCCGGGGAGGGGGCTTCGCTACCGTTCGGCAGGTGATCCTGCAACCGCTCGTCCCGATCGACGGCGCCCTTCCCGGCCCGGTGCTCACCGAGATCGCCGCCCTCTACTCGACGAACCACGCGTTCTTCGAACTCAGCGGAGACTTCCCCGACCCGGACCGCATCACGGTCGAACAGGTCGCCGCCGCGCTCGCCGGTGAACTCGCCCACGACAGCGCCGAGGTGCTCCTCGCCCGCTCCGCCGGCCGCCTCGTCGGACTGGCCGCCACCCTCGCGCAGGCACCCGCCGACGACGACCCGGACCCATGGATCGGCCTGCTGCTCATCGACGCCACCGCACACCGCGAGGGATACGGCCGCGCCGTCGCCACCCTGGTCGAGGACCGCTTCCGCGCCGCCGGACGCGCGGGCGTACGCATCGCCGTGCTGGACGGCAACCCCAAGGCCCTCGCCTTCTGGCAGTCCCAGGGGTACGTCACCCTGCGCAGGTCCAAGGACCGCGAGAGGGGCCGCGACTGCACCGTGCTGCGCAAGCCCCTCGAAGCCCCGTAACGGACCGCACCCCTACGCGGGGCGTTCCTTCCCGTACAGCCACACGTCCCAGACCTTCTTCAGGTCGTGCCCCGTCTTCTCCTCGGCGTAGGCGGTGAACTCGGCCGTGCTCGCGTTCCCGTGCCGGTGGTCGGCGGCCCAGCCGCGCACCAGGGCGAAGAACGTGTCGTCGCCCACCTCCTGCCGGATCCGGTGCAGGACCATCGCGCCGCGGTAGTACACCGGGGCCGCGGTGATCTCCTTGGGCCCGGGCGGGGAGGCCGGCGGGAAGGCGTCCCAGTCGACACCGGCGTCCTCGTCCACGTCCGTGTCCCCGGCCAGGAACGCCTCGAAGTGCTGCCGCGCCGTGGGCCCGCCGTGGTCCTCGGCCCACAGCCACTCGGCGTAGGTCGCGAAGCCCTCGTTGAGCCAGATGTCCTTCCAGGACTTCGGCGACACCGAATCGCCGAACCACTGGTGCGCGAGCTCGTGCACGACGAGCTCCTCGTTCTTGGGCGCGCCGGAGTAGACGGGCCGGCCCTGGGTCTCCAGCGCGTAGCCGAGGGTCCCGGCGGGCGCCACGATCGCTCCCGCCGTGGCGAAGGGGTACGGGCCGAACCGGCCGCTGCCCCACTCCACCATCTCCGGCAGCCGTGCGAGCGGACCGGTGCTCGCGGCCTCCTCCCCGGGCGCCACGGCACTGTAGAGGCCGGTCCCCGAGGGCGTCCGCCCGGTCGTCACCTTGTACGGCCCGATCGCGGCGGTCGCCAGATAGCTCGCCATCGGCTCCGGACTGTGCCACGCGAAGGCCGTCCGCCCGTCCGCGTCCTCGGTACGGGAGCGCAACTCGCCGTTCGACACCGCCTCGTAGCCACGCGGAACGGTGAGGGTGATGTCGTACGCGGCCTTGTCGCTCGGGTGGTGGTTGCCGGGGAACCAGGTCATCGAACCGACCGGCTCGCCGACGGCGACCGCACCGTCCGCCGTGGTGATCCAGCCCTCCTTGGAGCCGTCCGGATCCGCGAGGGGTTTCGGCTTCCCGCTGTAGTCGACCTCCGTACGGAAGACCTCGCCCTTCTCCAGGTCCTCGGCGGGGCGCACGGTCAGCTCGTTGCCGGTCCGGTTGTACCGGGCCCCCTCGCCCTGGACGGTCACGCCCTCGACGTCCAGGCCGCTGAAGTCCAGGTTGAAGGAGCTGAGCGCCTGCTCGGCACGGGCGGTGATCACGGCCGTACCGTGCAGCTGCCCGTCGGCGGGGTCGTAGTCCAGGTCCAGCGCGTAGTGGTCGACCTGGTAGCCGCCGTTCCCGGCCCGGGGGAAGTACGGATCACGGAGCCCCGACGCACCCGGCCGCCCCTGCACCGTGTCCCCCGTACACCCCGTGGTGAGGGCGAGCAGGGCGGCGACGGCAGGGGCGGCGAGGCGGGAGAGAGCACGGGGTTCCACGCACTCGATCCTAGGCGGGCCGGCCGGGCGGGCTACTTGCCGAGCGCGTCCACGCCCGCCTTGGCGAACTTCTCGTCCAGGTCACCGCTCGGGGCGCCGGCCACACCGACACCGGCGACGGGCGCGCCGTTCGCCTGGACCGGGGTGCCGCCACCGAGGAAGAGGGTGCCCGGGATGTCCTTCAGGTTCGGGGTCTGGGCCAGCCGGCCCGCGAGCACCGAGGTCGGGGCGTTCCAGGACACGGCGGTGAAGGCCTTGCGCTGCGCCGACTCGTAGGACTGCGGACCCGCGCCGTCTCCGCGCAGGGTGACGATGGTGTTGCCGTTGCGGTCGACGACGGCGACCGTCACCTTCTGGTTCTCCGACTCGGCGGCCTTCAGAGCGGCCTCGGCGGC
Source organism: Streptomyces xanthophaeus (assembly GCF_030440515.1). GTDB lineage: Bacteria > Actinomycetota > Actinomycetes > Streptomycetales > Streptomycetaceae > Streptomyces > Streptomyces kutzneri. The sequence goes on along the minus strand of NZ_CP076543.1, from coordinate 4,534,803 downwards.
GCGGGTCGCGGCGTCGATGGTGAGGTGCGTGGTCGTGGTGAAGTTCTTGTCGGCCGGCCCGTCCTTCTTCGAGGCGACGGACGCCGAAGCGACGTCGGAGGCGGGGGTCGCGCTGGCGCTCACGGCACCGAAGGCTCCGGCGCCCAGGGCGACGGCGAGGGCGGTACCGGTGAGAACGCGGGTGCGGGTGTTCATCTCTGCTCCTGAGAACGGTGGCACGGTGGCACGGGGTCGGCATCGGGTCGGTCCGGGCCGGTCGGACCGGCTCCTTCACTGCTCCAAGCCTCGGCCCGGAACCCCCCGCACCCCGTCCCCGTACCGGCTCGCCCCACCCACCCCACCGGCTGACCCGAGGGTCGTCCGATCGGTCGATGCGGCCCGCCTCCGGCGAGGTATTTCCTGGTCACGGCCCCGCGGGCCCCGCCTACCCCTTCAGCCCCGCCGCTCCCCCAAGCCCCGCCGACGATCGAGGCGCGGGGCGCGGGGCGGAGCCCCGGAACGACGCCGCAGGCGACAATGAACGCGACCCCCGCACACCAGGAGCAACCGGTGAGCCACCCCACCAGCAAGCCGGACACCCGAACACTGACCACGGTCGCCCACACCGCGTTCTTCCTGCTCCTCGGCGCCTCGGTGGTCCGCTTCCTGCTGCGCCACCCCGGCGAACCCCGCACCCCGTGGATCATCGCCCTCAGCGTCACCCTGGCCCTGCTCTACGTCCTCGGCCCCGCCCTCGGCGCCGCCCCCACCGCCCGGCGGCTGCTGTGGCTCGGCCTCGTCGTCACCACCTGGATGGTCCTGGTCGTCCTCGCGCCGAGCTTCGCCTGGTGCGCCGTACCGCTGTTCTTCACCGCGCTGCGCACCCTCCCGCCACGCGCAGCCATCGTCCTCGTGGCCCTCCTCACCGGCTTCGTGGTGATCGCCCAGCTCAAGCTGGCCAAATCCTTCGACCCCAACCTCCTCCTGGCCCCGCCCGCCGTCGCCGCCCTCGCCACCGCCGTCTTCGTCCACATGGAACGCCAGGCCCAGGCCCAGCGCACCCTCATCGACGACCTGATCCGCACCCGCCGCGAGCTGGCCGCCACCGAACGCCGCGAAGGCACCCTCGCCGAACGGCAGCGGCTCTCCATGGAGATCCACGACACCCTCGCCCAGAACCTGTCCAGCCAGCAGATGCTCCTCCAGGCCGCGGACCGCACCTGGGACACCGACCCGGCCACCGCCCGCGCCCACGTCCGTACCGCCACCGGCATCGCCGCACACGGCCTCGCCGAGGCCCGCCGGCTCGTCCACGACCTGGCACCGCCCGAGCTCGCCGACGGCGCCGGCCTCGCCGAAGCCCTGCGCTCCCTCGACGCCGGCCCGGAGATCGAGGTCCGCTTCCACCTCGAAGGCACCCCGGCCCCGCTCCCCGACCGCGTCCAGTCCGCCCTGCTGCGCATAGCCCAGGGCGCGCTGGCCAACGTCCGCGAGCACTCCGGCGCCCGTACGGCCGCACTCACCCTGAGCTTCCTGGGCGACCAGGTCGTCCTGGACGTCGCCGACGACGGCCACGGCTTCACCGAACCCCGCGCCGACGCCGCCGACCGCGGGCACGGCCTCCCGGCCATGCGGGCCCGCGTCCGCCAGCTCGGCGGCACCCTGACGATCGAATCCACGCCGGGCGAGGGCACCGTCCTCTCCGCGGCCATCCCCCTGGAGCCGGCCCCATGACCACGATCCTCCTCTGCGACGACCACGTGGTGGTCCGCGCCGGACTCCTGGCCCTGCTCGGCAGCGAGCCCGACATCGAGGTCCTCGGCGAGGCGGGCAGCGGCGAGGAGGCCGTCGCCCTCGCCGCGAAGCTCCACCCCGACGTGGTCCTGATGGACCTCCAGCTCGGCGAGGGCATCGACGGCGTCGAGGCCACCCGCCGCATCACGGCGCTCCCCCGGCCCCCGCACGTCCTGGTCCTCACCACCTACGACACCGACGCGGACATCACCCGCGCGATCGGCGCCGGCGCCACCGGCTACCTCCTCAAGGCCGAACGCCCGGAGGAGCTCTTCGCCGCCATCCACTCCGCGGCCCAGGGCCGCACCACCCTGTCCGCGCCGGTGGCCAGCCGGGTCATGGCCCACATGCGCGGCACCCGCCCCACCCTGACCGACCGCGAACTCGACATCCTCGGCCAGCTGGCCCGGGGCCTGGGCAACCGCGACATCGCCCGCGCCCTGTTCATCAGCGAGGCCACCGTCAAGACCCACCTGGGCCGCATCTACGACAAGCTCGGCGTCGACACCCGCGCGGGCGCCGTCTCCGTGGCCAAGGAACAACGCCTCCTGCCCTGACACCGGAGGTGAACGCCCCCGGCACCCGTGACACCATCGGCTACGTGCTCGACATCGGCTACTCCCTCTCCCGGCGCTTCCCCGACCCCCCGCAGACCGACTACCGCTCCGCGGACGTCCACACCCTGCGGCACGACCTGTTCTGCGGGGACGTCTACCTCGCCGACACCAACGCGGACCGGGAAGTGTCCACAGCCTGGGGATGGGTGCCCGTACTGGACTTCGCCTGGGCCCTGTGCGACATCGTCGAACAGCTCGACAAGGACCCCCGCGGCAACCGCTCCGCCAACCGGCAGTACGCCGAACTCGACTTCACCGAGTCCACGGACCGGATGCTCTTCGAGCGCCGCTTCGGATGGGTCGACGTCGAAGCCGACTGGATGCCGGCCGAGGAAGCCCCGCTGACCTTCAGCCACCGCCTGCTGCGCCGCGAGGCCCGCGACTTCCTGCACGACCTCATCGCGGACCTGATCGACATGCACGACGGCCTCGCCGACAACCCGGCCATCTGGACCCTCCAGGCCCGCTTCCCCCGCGTCCCGGCGTAGTCAGACCGGCCCGCCGGACAGGAACTCCCGGAACACCTGTGTGGAGCGCGGGTTCTGCCCGCACTGCCACACGCCGTGCGGGCAGTAGTCGGTGATGCTCTGGTAGAGCGGCTCGTGCTCGGCGAACCAGGCCAGCATGGACCGCACGTACTCGGGGTTGTCCCCGTGCCGGAACAGCCCCCATTCGGGGTACGAGATCTGCTTGCCGTGCGCCTTCGCGAAGTCGACCTGCTGCTGGAGTCCGTAGGGCTGGGTGACCTGCTCGTCGAAGGTACGGCCGGGCTCCTGGTCGTAGGAATCCATACCGACGACGTCGACCACGTCGTCACCGGGATAGCAGCTGGTCCAGGCGATCGCGTCACTCCCTCGGTTGGGGGCGTAGTCGAAGAGGAACCGCTGCCCCTCCACCGAACGCATGGCGGCCACGATGCGCCGCCAGTACGTCTTCCAGTTCTCGGGGTCCGGACGACACCGGTGGGTGTAGTTGAAGCCGTTCATCTCCCAGCCGAGGACGATCACCGTGTCCGGCACCCCGAGGTCGACCAGACGCCGGGCCAGCTGCCGGAAGTGGTGGTCGTTCGCCCCCTGGGCGCCGGAGCGGATCAGCTCCGCGACCCGGCCGTCGGGGACACCGGCCTCGTTGCGCTCCTGCATGGGCACGTTCAGGACGAACAGCCGATCGGCCCGCTCGTTGCGCCACCGTGCCCAGGTGCGCAGGGAATCGGGTGCCCCCTCGATGTTCTCCCAGGTGTCGCCGGGCAGATAGGTGTGCCCGGCGCGCAGCTCGGCACCGCCGAGCCACCGCGAGAGTTCCTGCATCCGCTCGACGCCGGGCGAGCCGTAGTGGAGATAGGCGCCCACGGCGGTCCCTGAGCCCTCGGCGCCCTCGGTCCCCGCGCTGCCCCCGGCCCCGTGCCGCGGCGGCGGTGTGCCGAGGACGACCCACACGACGAGCAGACCGAGCGCGACCGCACCGGCACAGGCGCCCGCCAGCCGGCGGCCCCGATGGGACATGACACCTCCACAGGCCTCGTGCACCGATGTGTCTGCCTGCGACGTTAGACACCCCACCCGCCCGGGCACCAACCCACTCGGCCATACGCCGCAACCACCCCACCATCCCGGCCCGCCGGTGTTCGAGGTGCGGGGCCGGGCAGCACCCGGCGGGGCTACGCCAGCACCCGCACCCCCAGCTGGGAAGCAAGCGCCGGGGCCAGGTCGAACAGCTGCGCCGGGCTGATCACCGCCCCGGCCAGCGCCTCCACCCCCCGCGCGATCTCCAGCACGGACGCCTCCCGCAGATCCACGTCCGCCATCCGCACCCCGCTGAAATCCACCCCCCGCAGCGCACAGTCCCGGAACTCCATCCGCTCCAGCACCGCTCCCGCGAAGTCCGGCTCCACCAGCACGCACCCCTCGAAGACCACGTCCTTGAGGTGCGCCTTCCGCAGGTTCAGGTAGTCGATCTTGCCCCCGCGAACCACCACCCGCTCCAGCACCGCCCCGTGCAGCTGCACCCCGCCCAGCCGCGCGTCCACCACCTCCACGTCCCGCAGCGAGGCCCCCGACAGGTCCGTCCCCACCCCCCGGACCCCCTCCAGCACCGAATCCAGGACCCGCGCCTTCGCCAGCCCCGCCTCGTCCAGCGCACACCGCCGCACCGCGCAGTCCATGAACCGGGACCCGATCCCCTCCTGCCCCGCCAGGTCGAGATCCGCGAACTCCACCCCGTCGTAGTCCCCGTCCGGCTCCAGCTCACCCCCGTCCCACACCATCAGCTGCGGCAGCCTCAGCTCCGGCCGCCGCGCCGCCTTCACCGTCTGCTGCCGCCCCTGCTGTCCTTTGCGCGCCATACCCCCATCGTGAACCACCCCACTGACAACGGCCGCCCTTGACCTCAACCCCGCTCGAGGTCGCACCGTGGTCGCCATGACCACCATGCGCGCCATCCGCCTCCACGCCTTCGGCCCCGCCGAGAACCTCTCCTACGAGCACACCGACGCCCCCGTCCCCGCCCCCGGCCAGGTCCGCATCGCCGTCGCCGCAGCCGGCGTCCACCTCCTGGACACCAGCCTCCGCCGAGGCGTCCAGGGGCCGCCCGCCCCGCTCCCCGAGCTCCCCACCATCCCCGGCCGCGAGGTCGCCGGCACCGTCGACGCCCTCGGCCCCGGCACCGACCCCGCCTGGCTCGGCCGCACCGTCGTCGTCCACCTCGGCTTCGCCCCCGGCGGCTACGCGCAGTACGCCGTCGCCGACGCCGACCGCCTGCACCCCGTACCGCCCGGCCTCGACCCCGCCGAAGCCGTAGCCATGATCGGCACCGGCCGCACCACTCTCGGGATCCTGCAGTTCGCCGACCTCGGCCCGGACTCGGTCGCCCTGATCCCCGCCGCCGCCGGCGGCATCGGCACCCTCCTCGTCCAGTACGCGGTCAACGCCGGCGCCACCGTCGTCGCCCTCGCCGGCGGCCCCGCCAAAACCGCCCGGGCCTCCGCCAACGGCGCCCACCTCGCCCTCGACCACACCGACCCCGGCTGGGCCGACGCCGTACGCACCCACCACCCCGACGGCGCCACCGTCCTCTTCGACTCCGTCGGCGGCGCAACCGCCCGCACCGCCCTCGGCCTCCTCGCCCCCGGCGCCCGCCACCTCGTCTTCGGCTGGTCCGGCGGCCCCCTCCACCTCACCGACACCGAACGCGCCGACCTCGACGCGCGAGCCATCACCACCCAGGGCGTCCTCGGCCCCACGATGCTCCAGCGGGTCGGCGCCCCCGACCCCCTGCGCGTCCTGGAGACCCGCGCCCTCGCCGAGGCCGCCGCAGGCCGCCTGCGCCCCGCCGTGACCCGCTACCCGCTCGCCGAGGCCGCCACCGCCCACCACGACCTCGAAACCCGCGCCACCACCGGCAAGGTCGTCCTGGAACCCTGACCGCCCGTCACCGCTCCAGGAGCACCTCGGCGACCGTCAACTGTTCCTCGTCCAGCCGCACGTCACCGTCCGCCACGTCCCACAGGCAGTTCTGCAGCACCCGCCCCAGCGTCCAGGCCCGCGCCCGCTCGCGCTCCAGCCCCGCCACCTCCGCCAGCAGGTCGAACCGCCACCGCACGTCCCCGGCCCGGAAGTTGTTGATGATCGCCGGCATCAGATCGAAACCCGGATCGCCCGCCAAGGGCTTCGGATCGATCGCCAGCCACGGCTCCCGGCCGCCCGCCAGCACGTTCCCGTAGTGCAGATCCCAGTGCAGCAGCCGGTCCCCCGGCTCCCCCACGACCTCCGCCACCGCCGCCGCGCAGTCCGTCAGCAACCGCCGATCCCGCGCCTCCACCAACTGCCCCAGCGCCCGCGGCACCTCCTCCAGCATCCCGGCGGCCATCTCACCGAGCCCCCGCAGCCCGGCCGGAGCCGGCACCGCCGTCAGCCGCGCCAACAGCTCCCCGACCACCACCACCGCCTGCCGCGCGTCCTCACGCGCGAGCGCCGCCAGATCCCGCCCCTCGTCCAACCGCTCCAGCAGCAGGGTCCCGGTGTCCACGTCGTGCTCCAGCAGCCGTACGCACCCCTCCCCGTCCCACGCGCGCAGCGCGACCGGCTCCCCCACGCTCTCCTCGTCCACCGCCACCAGCTTCAGCACGGCCCCACTCCCGTCGGCCCGCTCCACCGGCAACACCAGCGCCGTCACCCCGTGCATCACCGGCCCGGTCCGCCGCAGTTCCCACCGCTCCAGAAACCGCGCGGCCCGCCCGGGCAACGCGGCGATGAACTCCCGCCCCGCGTCCCCGTTGTACGTGACCTGCGCCTCGATCAACGCCTGAGGAATCTCGACCATGCCGTGACCGTAGCCCGGAGCTCGGCGGTGTGTCCGGTGCGGGCCGTTGCCCCTGCGGGGTGCTCGGTGTACGGCGGGTCCGGATCCCCGCCGGGCTCCGCCCGGACCCGCGCCTCAATCGCCGGCGGGGCTTCAAAGGGTGGGCCGGTGCCCCGCACGAGGATCTCCTCGGCTCGGCGCCTTCGGGCTTGTCACGGCCAGGCGGCCGCGGTCGCGCCTCGTCCTGCGGGGACCCTCCTGCGTGCCCCCACCCCACGGCAGGGCTTCGACAGCGACGGCGTGAGGGGTGGGGGGACGGGGCGGGGTGTCCCCGCAGGACGAGCGCGCAACCACCGAGAACAACCGAGACAAGCCCGCACGCGCCGAGCCGAGGAGACACCCCGCCCCGGCCCCCCACCCCGCCACCAACCGACAAGCCCTCATCTTCAGCCTCGCCGGCGTTTGAGGCGCGGGTCCGGGCAGAGCCCGGCACACGGCCCGCACCCGGCACACGGCAGCGCGCCATACACCGCCGAGCCGCCCGCAGGGCACCCGGCAGACGGCCACCCCCACCGGCCCGACGCACGACATCTCGTCCCTGGACACCCTCCCGGAACGAGGTGTACCAAATCCCCCATGACGATCAACGGCGGTATTTCCTTCTGGTACGCGTCCGAGCGACCCGGCACCCCGGCCACCCCACCCCGCGCACCCCTCACCGCCGACACCACGGCCGACGTCGTCATCGTCGGCGGCGGCTACACCGGCCTGTGGACCGCCTACTACCTCAAGCGCGCCGCCCCCGACCTCCGCATCACCGTCCTGGAACAGAAGTTCTGCGGCTACGGCGCCTCCGGCCGCAACGGCGGCTGGCTCTACAACGGCATCGCCGGCCGCGACCGCTACGCCGCCCTCCACGGCCGGCCGGCCGCCCGCCGCCTTCAGCAGGCCATGAACGAGACCGTCACCGAGGTCATCGACGTCACCGCCAAGGAAGGGATCGACGCCGACATCCACCGCGGCGGCGTCCTCGAAGTCGCCCGCACCCCCGCCCAGCTCAGCCGCCTGAAGGCCTTCCACGCCCACGAGGCCGCCTTCGGCGAGAGCGACCGCGAACTCCTCGACGCCCCCGCCACCCGCGCCCGCATCGACATCGCCGACGCCGTCGGCTCCAGCTGGAGCCCCCACGGCGCCCGCATCCATCCCCTGAAGCTGGTCCGGGGGCTGGCCGCCGCCGTCGAAGCCCTCGGGGTGGTCGTCCACGAGTCCACGCCCGTCACCGAGATCGCCCCGCGCCGGGCCGTCACCCCGTACGGCACCGTCCGCGCCCCCTACGTACTGCGCTGCACCGAGGGCTTCACCGCCGCCCTCAAGGGCCAGAAGCGCTCATGGCTCCCCATGAACTCCTCGATGATCGTGACGGCCCCGCTCCCCGCCGAGACCTGGTCCCGGCTGGGCTGGTCGGACAGCACGCTCCTCGGCGACATGGCCCACGCGTACATGTACGCCCAGCGCACCGCGGACGACCGGATCGCGATCGGCGGCCGCGGGGTCCCGTACCGCTTCGGCTCCCGCACCGACCACGACGGCCGGACCCAGCCGGCCACCGTCTCCGCCCTGACCACCCTCCTGACCTCCTTCTTCCCGCAGCTCGCGGGTACGGAGATCACCCATGCCTGGTCGGGTGTGCTCGGCGTGCCCCGGGACTGGTGCGCCACCGTCGCCCTGGACCGCGCCTCGGGCCTGGGCTGGGCGGGCGGCTACGTGGGCTCGGGCGTCGCCACCTCCAACCTCGCGGCCCGCACCCTGCGCGATCTGGTCCTCGGCGAGTCCACCGAACTGACCGCCCTGCCCTGGGTCGGCCACCGCGTCCGCCGCTGGGAGCCGGAACCCTTGCGCTGGCTCGGCGTCCAGGCCCTCTACGCCGCCTACCGCGAGGCGGACCGTCACGAGAGCACCACCCACCGCCCGACGACCACCCCGCTGGCCCGCCTGGCCGACCGGATCTCGGGCCGTCACTGATCAGACGGCCGAGGTCAGGCCCTCGATCGCCGTCCGGGCCCATTCCTGCGCCCCCACCGCCGTCCCGGCCACCACTCCGGTCGCCACCGGTGCCAGGGCTCCCTTGAGCGCGGCCAGGGCGCGGCGCAGCCGGCCCTGGTCGGGCTCGCCCGTCCCGGCGACCTCCGCGAGGACGTCCTGGGCGGCGGCCTCGGCGTCCTCGCGGTCCCGGCCGGGCAGACCCGCCTCGGGGAGCTGCCGCAGCAGGTCGGCGACGAGGGCGGCGAGGGCGGCGACGGCGGCCTCGGAGCCGGGCGCGGGCGCGGTGTTGTTCTGCTGGTTCTGGGTGACGCTGTCGTTGCCCCAGGCGAACTGGGCTCCGGAGACGGCGCCGTGGAAGACCGGCCCGGACCGGTCGGCGTTCTGCTGCTGATCGCTCATGTGCGGTTACCGTCCTCGTTCGTCGTCTGGTTCAGGACGGCGTGGACGTTGTTCCACGCCAGCTGGACATCGCGGACCGGGCCGTTGAAGACCGGTCCCTCGTAGTGGTGGTGGACGACCGTCGGGTCCGGTTCGGTCCGGACGGCCTTTTCGAGCACCGGCAGCGACGTACGCAGTCCGGCCAGGTCGACGAGCCCGTTGTGCAGGATGCCGAGCTGCCCCGTCCCGGTCACGGAACAGCCCTCCAGCCGGCCTCCGGCCCGGTCGACGAAGCTCGCGCCGCTCACCGCGCAGTCGGCGAGGGTGACGCCGACGGCCTCCAGCCGGGCGGAGTCCCTCGCGAAGACGCCCAGTCCGTCGCTGCCGGTCACGGTGAGGTTCCGCGCGACGACCCGTGCGCTGCCGAAGGCGGCCGCCCCGCCGGTGGTCACCGCCTCGGCCCGGCAGTCGTGCAGGAGCAACTGGGACTCCTCCCCGGCGCCGAAGGCGAGCGCCGCCCGCTCCACCGACATCCGGCGCAGCGTCACCCAGGTCTGCCCGAGAGCGGTCACCGCGGCCATGTCGATGTCCCGCATCACCCCGTCGGTGACCTCGGCCTGTGTGCCGCCGTTCCCCTTGGTCTCCAGCCCGGACGGGCAGCGTTCCACCGTGACGTGCTCGAAGACGGCGGTGGCCCCGTCGTGGACCCGCAGGGCGGCGCTGGTCAGGTCCCGGACCTCGATCCGGGTGAACCGGCCGCGGCCGCCGTCGGTGACGGCGACGCCGACCTTGCCACCGGTGACACGGCAGCCGTGGACCTCCGGGGCGCCGCCCCGGGTCACGTAGACGGCGACGTTGCCCGCTCCGGAGATCTCGCAGTTCTCGAACCGGCCGCGGCCGCCGTTGTTGATGTCGAGGCCGGTGTCGCGGCAGCCGGTGAGCACGCAGTCGCGCACCACCGGGTCGGCGCCGCTCGCCACCGCGATCCCGAACTGCGCGTCCACGACGCGGGTGCGCTCCACGCGGCCCCGGGACTGCTCGATGTACGCGATGCCCTCCGCCTCCACGGATTCGACGAGGCAGTCGGTCACGGTCAGTTCCGCCTGCGCGCCCGCGAAGACCGCGGCCATCCCGGTGCGGGTCAGCACGCATCCCTCGATCCGGGCCTGCCCGCCGCTGACGCGGATCCCGTGGATCCGGCTGCCCTCGATCCGGCTGCCTGCGACCGAGAGCCGGCCGCCGTCGATCACGGCGAGCGCGTTGTCCGCGGCGTCGGTGAACCGGCAGCGCTCGACGAGCCCGGCGGCCCCCGCGAGCAGGACCCGGCCGTGCAGGACCGTGCTGTCCCGCAGCGTCACCGAGGTGCCCGGCCGGGCGTGGAGCGCGACACCGTCGTAGGCCCGGATCTCGGTCTGCTCCAGCGTCAGCGTCCCCGCGTGGCAGCCCACCACGTCGGCGTCCCGGCCGACGAGGACGAGCCCCTGGACGACCGCCGGCGCGAAGGAGTCCAGGACGGCGCCCCGGGGCCGTGCCACCACGACCGAACCGGGCCCCCCGACCGCGATCAGGCGGACCTCGCCGCGGACGGTGAGCGTCTCCTCGTAGTGGCCGGGCTCGATCTCGATCACCGCCGCCCGGCCGCGCCTGGCCGCCTCGGCGAGGGCGGAGGTGATGTCCCGGTGGGCGCGCCGGCCCCCGTGCGGTGAGACGACGTACCGCGCGACCATTCCCGCCTCCCCTGACGGACAGCCCCCGAACGGTCAGAGGCCCTGCCGTCCGCTCGGACGACAGGGCCTCTGGTGTACTTCCTCGGAGCCCCCTGTCGGATTCGAACCGACGACCTACGCTTTACAAGAGCGTTGCTCTGGCCAGCTGAGCTAAGGAGGCGCAACCGCCCTCACTCTACACAGCGGCCCACATCGCGTAATGCGAAATTCGACACCTTCCCGGTGCTGACAGGAGCCGTCCCGGCGGGTAGCGTCGAGCGGAAGTCCACCTGGTGGACTAGACCCATTCTTCCTTCCACTCGGATCGTCCGGCACGTTCCTGCCGGTAGAAGGGATTCATCACCATGGCTTCTGTCACTTTCGACAAGGCGACCCGGCTGTACCCCGGCGGCGACAAGCCCGCCGTCGACCAGCTCGAGCTGGAGATCCAGGACGGCGAGTTCCTCGTCCTCGTCGGCCCGTCCGGCTGCGGCAAGTCCACCTCGCTGCGCATGCTGGCCGGCCTGGAGGACGTCAACGGCGGCGCCATCCGCATCGGTGACCGCGATGTCACGCACCTGCCGCCCAAGGACCGGGACATCGCGATGGTGTTCCAGAACTACGCGCTCTACCCGCACATGTCCGTCGCCGACAACATGGGCTTCGCGCTCAAGATCGCCGGCGAGGACAAGGCCACCATCCGCAAGAAGGTGGAGGACGCGGCGAAGATGCTCGACCTCACCCAGTACCTCGACCGGAAGCCGAAGGCGCTCTCCGGCGGTCAGCGCCAGCGCGTCGCCATGGGCCGCGCCATCGTGCGCAAGCCGCAGGTGTTCCTCATGGACGAGCCCCTGTCGAACCTCGACGCCAAGCTCCGCGTCTCCACCCGCACGCAGATCGCGGCGCTCCAGCGCGACCTCGGCATCACCACCGTCTACGTCACCCACGACCAGGTCGAGGCCATGACGATGGGCGACCGCGTGGCGGTCCTGAAGGACGGGCTGCTGCAGCAGGTCGACACCCCGCGCAACATGTACGACCGCCCGGCGAACCTCTTCGTCGCCGGCTTCATCGGTTCGCCGGCCATGAACCTGGTCGAGGTCCCGATCACCGACGGCGGTGTGAAGTTCGGCGACAGCGTCGTCCCGGTGTCCCGCGAGGCGCTGTCCGCGGCGGCCGACGCGGGCGACCGCACCGTCACGGTCGGCGTCCGCCCGGAGCACTTCGACGTCGCCGAGACCGGCGGTCTGACCATCGTCGTGAACGTCGTCGAGGAACTCGGCGCCGACGGCTACGTCTACGGCTCCACGACCTCCGCCGAGGGCTCGCAGGACCTCGTGGTCCGTGTGGGCGGCCGCCAGGTCCCGGAGAAGGGCTCCAGCCTCCACGTGGTGCCGCGTGCGGACGAGATCCACGTCTTCTCGACCTCCTCCGGCGAGCGGCTCTCGGCCTAGCAGCTCCCGCAGGTTTCGCCGTCGTTGGAGGGGCGTCCCGTCAAGGGGCGCCCCTTCGGCGTCCGTTGCCCGTCCGCCGCCCGCCGGGACGCACGGCAGGAACCCCGGCAGACCGGGCCATTCGGCCCCAACCGTCAACCCCTAATTCGAAAAACCACGTCGAACCATCCCCCGACAGGGTGACTAAATGTCGCCAAATCTTCACCGAGCGCTACTCTCGCCCTCGTGACCCACACTGCCCGCCGTATCGGCCGTTCCCTCGCCCTGGTCCTGCCCGTCGTCCTGGTCCTGTCCGGGACCCTCGCGGTCACCATGGTCCCCTGGGCGGACACGTCGTCCTCCCAGATCCTGACCGCCTCCGCCGAGGACGTCTCCGTCCCCGCGAAGCCGCGTGCCGCGCACGAGGTGCTGCGCGATCAGCTCGTCGGTGAGCTGCAGCAGGGCGGGCGGCCGGACGACGTACTCACCCACCTCCAGCAGGAGGTGGACCGGCGGCCGTCGCTCGCCGAGCACTGCGTGGGGATCGCGCGGGCGCTGGGCCGGGCCGCCGTGGACGCGTACGGCCCCACGAAGGCCCAGTCGTTCGCCCGGCCCGTCTGCGACACCTCGTACGCCTCCGGCGTCGCCTCCATGGGCTGACGCGCGCCACCTCCCTACGCTGGCCGTCATGACCGACGACCACCGATCCGCTCCATCCGCTCCGCCCGCTCCCTCCGCAGCCGCGTTCCCCGCCGCCCCCACCCAGGCCGTCGTCCTGGCGGGCGGCCAGGGTTCGCGGCTGCGTCCGTACACGGACGACCGTCCGAAGCCGATGGTCGAGATCCCGGGGACGGGGGTGCCGATCATCGGGCACCAGCTGGCCTGGCTGGCCTCCGAGGGGGTCACGGACGCCGTGGTCTCCTGCGGGCACCTGGCCGAGGTGCTCCAGGAGTGGCTCGCCGGGGCCCGGTTGCCGCTGCGCGTGACCACGGTGGTCGAGGAGGAGCCGCTGGGGCGCGGCGGCGGTCTCAAGTACGCCGCCCGGCACCTCCCGCATCCCGACGGGGCCTGGTACGCGACCAACGGCGACATCTGGACCCGCTTCTCGCTCCGCGAGATGGCCGCCTTCCACGCGGAGCGCGACGCGGTGGCCACGCTCGCGCTGGCCCGGCCGCGGATCCCGTGGGGGGTCGTGGAGACCAACGAGTTCGGGCAGGTGCTGGACTTCATCGAGGCGCCGCCCTCGCCCTATCCGGTCAACGCCGGCGTGTACGTCTTCAGCCCCGAATTCGTCGCCCTGCTCCCGGACTTGGGGGACCACGAGCGCACGACGTTCCCGCGGCTGGCCCGTGAGCGGCGCCTCGCGGGCTTCCCGCTGCCGCAGGGGGCCTACTGGCGGGCGATCGACACGGCGAAGGACCTCACCGAGGCCGCCCGGGAGTTGGCGGCGCAGAAGGGCGCCTGAGGCCCCGCACGGCCCGACCCGGTGCCCGTACGTACGCGGCTTCGCGCGCCCGGCACACGCACGGGGGCCCGGCACGCGCGCGCGTGCCGGGCCCCGTTTCCCTGTGCGGTGTCAGCCGATGAGCCCGCCGATCAGGCCCGGCTGCTTGGGGGCCGGAGCCCCGCCGCCCGTGCTGCTCCCCGCGGAGGAGGACGGCTGCTTCGGTGAGGAGGACTGCCGGGGGGTGCTGCGCGGGGTCTGCTGCTGCTTGCCGGTGCTGCCGCGCGTCGCGGCGGGCGACTCGGAGCGCGTCCCGGAAGTCCCCTTGGAGGGGCTGCCGGACGCGGTCTTCCCGGACTTGGCGGCGGGCTCGGTCGCGCTGGCCGAGGGCGAGGCGGCCTTGGTCGGCGGCTTCGTGGGCTGCTGCTGGCCGGGCTGCGGAACGGCCGGCGCCTGCTGCGGCAGCGGACGGCCGGGCAGGTAGTTGCTGGGGGCTTCACCCGGCCCGGGGACGGTGACGACGGTGGAGGAGCGGACGGCGCCGCCGAGGAGCGAGCCGACGAGCAGGGTCAGCCCGCACACGACGGTGGCCATGACGGCCCCGCGGCGCAGTACGCGCCGCCGCAGCCGCCAGATCTCGGAACGCGGGCCGAGGGTGCGCCAGGCCTCACCGGCGAGGCGTCCGTCGAGGGAGTAGACCGGGGCGCCGGCGATGATCAGCGGGCTCCAGGCGGCGAGGTAGATGATGTCGGGCGCGTCGTAGGCCGGGACGGTCTTCCAGCTCACCGTCATCAGCAGTGCGGCGGACAGCAGCGCCCCGAAGCAGGCGGCGAACCGCTGCCACAGGCCGAAGACCGTGAGCACGCCGACGATGACCTGGAGGAAGGCCACGCTCAGGCCCGCGCCGACCGGGTGGGCGAGGGCGAAGTCGCGCAGCGGCTCGGCGAGTGCCCAGGGGTTCAGCGTGTGCAGCCAGGTGACCATGGAGCCGCGTTCGCCGCCGTCGAAGTAGACGGGGTCGCACAGCTTGCCCATGCCGGCGTAGATCGAGATGAAGCCGAGGAAGACGCGCAGCGGGAGCAGCACGACGCCGAGGTTCATCCGGCGGCCGGGGTAGTAGGAGGCCTGGCCGCGGGTGTCGGGGCCGGCCCGTCGGGAGTCGGCCCCGGGACCGGATCCGGGACCGGAGCCGGGCGGCTCCTGCTGGTAGGGCAGGTCGCGTACGGCGGCCAGCGGGCGGGTCTCGGCGGGGTCCCCGTAGCTGCGCTGGCCGATGACGGTCGGCGTGGCGAGGGTGTCCTCGGCGAGGTCGTGGGCCAGGTCGACGCGGGGGATGACCTGGGTGGCGCCGCCGTCGTACTCGTCGTGTCCGCGGCCGGCCTCACGGACGGCCTGGAGCAGTCCGCCCATGGCGGCGGCGTCGCCGGCGTCGGACTTGCCGCTCCAGACCACGGGGGCCCGGCGGCGGGTGGCCCCGGCGGCCGCCACCACGGCGCCACCCAGAACGGGTGCGCGGCCGGGGGCCTTCGCGGGCTTGGAACGCGCGCTCGGGCTCGGTGCGAGCCGCACGCGGAAGCTGGCGTGGTTGACGATGACCTGTGCGGGGTCGCACGGCACCTTGACCATGCTCAGCGCGGGCTGGTCGTCGAACCCTGACGTTCTGGTGTCCACACTCATCTAACCGAGTGATCAGTGTTTAGGACACTGCCTTGACGTCAGGGATGTGTCCGAGACCCGTCAAGATCAAGCCACCCCGCCCGAATCGGGCGGGGTGACACGCTCACGAGTCATATTCCGTGAGCCAAGTGGATCAGTCGCGCGAGGGATCCGCCGCGCGGGGATCCGCCGTACGGGGATCAGACGCGGCCGCGGTCGGCACGGCGGCGGGCCGCCTCGTAGAGGACCACACCGGCGGCGACACCGGCGTTGAGGGACTCGGCGCCACCCGGCATCGGGATGCGGACGAGGTAGTCGCAGTTCTCGCCGACGAGGCGGCCGAGACCCTTGCCCTCGGAGCCGACGACGATGACGACCGGGCCCGCCAGCTCGGGCAGGTCGTTGACCGTCTTCGTGCCCTCGGCCGCGAGGCCGACGATGGTGATGCCGGCCTTCTTGTAGTCCTGGAGGGCGCGGGTCAGGTTGGTGACGCGCGAGACCGGGGTGCGGGCGGCGGTGCCGGCCGAGGTCTTCCAGGCACCGGCGGTCATGCCGGCGGCCCGGCGCTCGGGGATGACCACGCCGTGGCCGCCGAAGGCGGAGACGGAACGGACGATCGCGCCGAGGTTGCGCGGGTCGGTGACCCCGTCGAGGGCGACGATCAGCGGGTCCTCGCCGTTGTCGTACGCGGCGGCGGTGAGGTCCTCCGGGTGCGCGTACTCGTACGGCGGGACCTGGAGGACCAGGCCCTGGTGGTTGAGCCCGTTGGTCATGCGGTCGAGCTCGGGGCGCGGGGCTTCCATCAGGTTGATGTTGCCGCGCTCGGCGGCGAGCTGGAGGGCCTCGCGGACGCGCTCGTCGTTGTCGATGAACTGCTGGACGTAGAGGGTGGTGGCCGGGACCCCGTCGCGCAGCGCCTCGAAGACCGGGTTGCGGCCGACGACCATCTCGCTGGTGCCCTTGGGGCCGCCGCGGCGCGGGGCGGGGCGGCGCTTGGCGGCCTGGCGGGCCATGGCGTTGGCGATGCGGTTCGCCTTGTGCTTCTTGCGGTCCTCGGCCTTGGGCGTGGGGCCCTTGCCTTCCAGACCCTTGCGCCGCTGGCCACCGCTGCCGACCGTCGCGCCCTTCTTGTTGGACGTGCGGCGGTTCCTGCGCTGGCTGTTCCCGGCCATGACTTCTACCTGTTTTCGTTGGTGCTGCGGTATGTACGTATGAAGAGTGTGCCGCCCGGAGCTCCGGGCAGCACACCAAGCTCAGCTGCCTGGGCTCAGCGGGGGCCGAGCGTCCAGCGCGGACCCGTGGGGCTGTCCTCGATGACCAGCCCGGACTGCTGGAGCTGGTCGCGGATCGCGTCGGCGGTCGCCCAGTCCTTACGGCCCCGGGCGGACTCGCGCTGCTCCAGGACGAGTCGCACGAGGGTGTCCACGGCGCCGTGGAGCTCCTCGCCGCGGTCGGAGCCGTTCCCGCCGTCCCAGTGGGGGTCGAGCGGGTCCAGGCCGAGGACGCCCAGCATGGCCCGTACCTCGGACAGGCGCGCGATGGCCGCGTCCTTGTCGTCGGCGGCGAGCGCGCTGTTGCCCTGGCGGACGGTGGTGTGGACGATCGCGAGCGCCTGCGGGACGCCCAGGTCGTCGTCCATGGCCTCGGCGAAGGCGGGCGGGACCTCGCCCGCCGGCTCGACGGGGCCGCCGGCCTTCTCGATGACGCGCTGGTAGAAGCCCTCGATCCGGGCGAAGGCCGACTCGGCCTCGCGCAGGGCCTCCTCGCTGTACTCGATCATCGACCGGTAGTGCGGGGTGCCGAGGTAGTAGCGCAGGACGATCGGGCGCCACTGCTTGACCATCTCGGAGACGAGGACGGAGTTGCCCAGCGACTTGGACATCTTCTCGCCGGACATGGTCACCCAGGCGTTGTGGACCCAGTACTTCGCGAACTCGTCGCCGAAGGCCTGGGCCTGGGCGATCTCGTTCTCGTGGTGCGGGAAGATCAGGTCGAGCCCGCCACCGTGGATGTCGAAGGCCTCACCGAGGTACTTGTGCGCCATGGCGGAGCACTCCAGGTGCCAGCCGGGACGGCCGCGGCCCCACGGGGTCTCCCAGGAGGGCTCGCCGGGCTTGGCGGACTTCCACATGGCGAAGTCGCGCGGGTCGCGCTTGCCGGTCTCGCCGGTGCTCTCCGGCTGACGGATGTTGTCGAGCTCCTGGCGGGAGAGCGAGAGGTAGCCGGGGAAGGACTTCACGTCGAAGTAGACGTTGCCCTCGGACTCGTACGCGTGGCCGCGCTCGATGAGCCCGCGCATCATCTCGATCATCTCCGGGACGTGCCCGGTGGCGCGCGGCTCGTAGGTGGGCCGCAGGCAGCCGAGCGCGTCGTAGCCGGAGTTGAAGGCCAGTTCGTTCTCGTAGCCGATGGACCACCAGGGGCCGCCCTGTTCGGCCGCCTTGGCGATGATCTTGTCGTCGATGTCGGTGACGTTGCGGATGAAGGTCACGTCGTAGCCGCGGTAGGCGAACCAGCGGCGCATGACGTCGAAGTTCAGGTACGAGCGGACGTGCCCGATGTGCGGGGCGGCCTGCACCGTGGCGCCACACAGGTAGATCGAGACACAGCCCGCGGTGAGCGGGGTGAAGTCGCGGATCTGCCGGGCGCTGGTGTCGTACAGGCGAATAGTCACGGCATCCAGGGTAGTGGCCCTGTAGCAGTGCCCCGCGACCCTTTCGGGACCCGGGGCACCTTTGTTGCCGAAGATGTACGGCCGCTACGAGGGATCAGGACCGGTTCGTCCGGTACACGAGGGCCGTGGCGATCGCGGCGAGCCCCTCGGCGCGGCCGGTGAGCCCCAGCCCGTCGGTGGTGGTGCCGGACACGGAGACGGGGGCGCCGGCGGCGGCCGCGAGCGCCTTCTGTGCTTCTTCGCGCCGCTTGCCGATCTTCGGGCGTACGCCGATCACCTGGATGGCGATGTTGCCGATCTCGAAGCCCTCGGCACGGACGATACGGGCCGCCTCCGCCAGAAGGGTGACACCGGCGGCGCCGGACCACTCGGGGCGGGAGGTACCGAAGTGCGCGCCGAGGTCACCGACACCGGCGGCGGAGAAGAGCGCGTCGCAGGCGGCGTGGGCGGCGACGTCGCCGTCGGAGTGCCCGGCGAGGCCGTCCTCGCCCTCCCAGAGCAGGCCGGCGCACCACAGCTCGCGGCCGGTCTCGAAGGCGTGCACGTCGGTGCCGATGCCGACGAGCGGGATCAGCGGGGCGGTGTGCGTGGTCGGCTCAGTAGCCATCGGTGGCCCTCCTGCGGGCGAGTACGGCCTCGGCGAGGACCAGGTCGAGCGGGCGGGTGACCTTGAAGGCCTCTTCGTGGCCCGGGATCACCATGACGGTGACACCGAGGCGTTCCACCATGCCGGCGTCGTCGGTGGCGCCCTCGCCGTCGACGGCGATCGCGGCGTGCGCCTGCCGGAGGGTGGCCAGGTCGAAGCCCTGCGGGGTCTGCACGGCGCGCAGCCGGGCCCGCTCGGGCGTGCCGAGGACCGGCTCGGGCTCGCCGGGCTTGCCGGGCTCGACCTCCTTGACGGTGTCGGCCAGGGGCAGCGCGGGCACCACGGCGGGCGCTCCGTCGCGTACGGCTTCGACGACCGAGTCCACGGTGTCCACGGGAACGAGCGGGCGGGCCGCGTCGTGGATGAGTACGGAGGTGATGTCCGGCGGCAGCGCGTCCAGGCCGGCGCGGACGGACTCCTGGCGGGTCTCCCCGCCGGGGACGACCAGCAGCTCGGTGCGCTCGGGCAGCGCGTGCTCGTCCAGCAGCAGGCGCACCTCGGCGGCCTCGGCGGGCGGGGCGACGACCACCACGAGGGAGACCGCGCGGGAGCGGGCCATCGCGCGTACGGCATGGATGAGCATCGGGGTGCCGCCGAGGGCCCGAAGGGCCTTGGGGGCACCGGGACCGAGGCGTACCCCCCGGCCGGCGGCCGGGATCACCGCGGCGGTGCGGTGGGGACGCGTTACGTCAGACATCAGTAGCTCCGAGCCAGGTTTGTGACTTCGGCCGACATGGGTATGGCCTGAAGGGTGCCGGGTGCGACGCCCCTCGCCCCTTCCGTGACGACCGGTCGAGCAGGCTGCCCGGGCCCGGCACGCCATCGAGAGGGTGGCGGTGAGGCAGTAAGGCAAAAGGTACGGATACAGACATGCCGCAGCGCCCGGCAACAGGCCTCTCGTGGAGGAGAGACCTTGTCATCGGGCACCGCGGCAAGCTGCGCACCAAATGGTGCACGGGGACTCGCGTCAGGACGCGAGCACCTCGTCGAGGAGGGCCTCGGCCTTGTCCTCGTTCGTGTTCTCAGCGAGCGCGAGCTCGCTCACCAGAATCTGGCGTGCCTTCGCGAGCATGCGCTTCTCACCCGCGGAAAGCCCGCGCTCACGCTCACGACGCCACAGGTCACGCACCACTTCGGCGACCTTGATGACATCGCCAGAAGCGAGCTTCTCCAGATTTGCCTTGTAGCGCCGGGACCAGTTCGTCGGCTCTTCTGCATACGGTGCACGAAGCACCTCGAAGACCCGGTCCAGCCCGTCCTGGCCGACTACGTCGCGAACGCCGACGAACTCCGCATTGTCCGCAGGCACACGAACCGTCAGGTCGCCCTGGGCGACCTTGAGCACCAAGTAGGTCTTGTCCACGCCTTTGATCTGACGAGTCTCAATGGCCTCGATCAGCGCGGCCCCGTGATGGGGATAGACCACGGTGTCGCCAACCTTGAACGTCATGTGACAGGTACCCCTTCCGTGGCTATCCAGGGTAACACGAGAACTGACTGTTATGAATGGCGTTTTCGCAGGTCAGGGCACATCTCGGGGCTTGACAACAGCGACACGAACGTGCTGCGGAGAGCTTCCGGAAGGGGGTATTCGCAGGTCGGGGGCGCTGCGCGGACCAGGCGAAAGGGCCACGCTACACCTGCCCGGCACCCCCATCAGTGTGACGTACGTCCCGTTTTGCCGGGTTCGGAGTCGAGAAACCGAACTACTCCGTCCGACTGGCGGCCGCCCTCACCGGGCGGGTTCCGGCCCAATCCCGAATTGATCACGAAGTGCGTTCGAGGGAATCCGGAAATTGATCAACAGGGGTGCGGCGCACGATATGCGAACGCCACAAGATCGGCCCGGTGAACGGCTCGGCGAACGGCACGGTGAACGGCACGGCGGAATGCAAGATCGCGGGGCGCTCCCAGGGCGGCGGCTGCGCTGCGGAGGGTCGGGTGCGGGGGCGGGGCGGCGGCTCGGTAACCTAAGCGCGCTGACACACCCTTAGAGCGGCTTTACCTCGGCCGTTCCGAGCGTCCACCCGCCCCTTCCGTTCGTCCAAGGAGTTGCCGCCGCCGTGAGCCGCAGCCTTCGACGCGGCGCCCTCGCCGCCACTGCCGTCGTGTTCTCGATCGCCTCGCTGGCCGCATGCGGTGCGGGCCAGGAAGCGCAGACCCTCCAGATCAAGCCGGACAACGCCGCCGCCTCCAAGGGCGAGATCGAGGTCCAGAACGCACTGGTGATCACCCAGGGCCAGAAGGGCGAGAAGGGCCCCGCGGTCGTCTCCGCGACGGTCTTCAACAACGGCACCAAGGCGGAGACGCTTGACGGCATCACCCTCCCGGGTGGCAAGGGCAAGGTCGCGCTGAAGCCGGCCGAAGGCTCCGGCAAGGTCACCGTGCCGGCCCTCGGCTACGTCGTGATCGGCGGCAAGGGCAACGCCTCCGCCGTGATCGAGGACGGCGCGGCGACCGTCCGGGACGGCGAGGTCCAGAAGGTCCTCTTCCAGCTGAGCAGCACGGGCGGCATCGAGCTGGAGGCCTTCGTGGTCCCGGCCACCGGCGCGTTCGCACCGTTCGGCCCGACCGCGGCCCCGGCCGCGCCCGCCACCCCGTCCGGCTCCCCCTCGGGCTCCCCGTCCGGCTCCCCCTCGGCCGGGGCCACCGGCGCGGTGGCGGGCGCCACCCCGTCCGGGTCCGCCTCGGGCAGCGCCACCGGTACGCCGTCGGGTTCCCCCTCGCACAGCGCCGGCCACTGACGCGGACCCCGCGTACGCATACGGGAAGGGCCCCCATCCGCATCAGCGGGTGGGGGCCCTTCCCGTACGGCCTTCAGGGCCGGGTCCGGCCTACGGCTCGAACCCCTTCCGCGTGCGCCCCTCGCACGGCGAGGCCCCGGGGGGCCTCACCGGCTTCGAGACGCCGTGCCGGCCTCCGGCCGGCCCCGGACCGCGCGAACGCCGTCGGCCTACGGCTCGAACTTGTAGCCGAGGCCGCGCACCGTGACCAGGTAGCGCGGCGCGCCCGGGTCCGGCTCGATCTTCGCGCGCAGGCGCTTGACGTGGACGTCCAGCGTCTTGGTGTCACCGACGTAGTCGGCGCCCCAGACCCGGTCGATGAGCTGCATACGGGTCAGCACGCGGCCCGCGTTGCGCAGCAGCATCTCCAGCAGGTCGAACTCCTTCAGCGGGAGGTCCACCTTGCCGCCGGAGACGGTGACCACGTGGCGGTCGACGTCCATCCGTACGGGGCCGGCCTCCAGCGCCGCCGGGGTGACCTCCTCCGGTTCGCCGCGGCGGCGCAGGACCGCGCGGATGCGGGCGACCAGCTCGCGGGAGGAGAAGGGCTTGGTGACGTAGTCATCTGCTCCTATCTCCAGCCCGACGACCTTGTCGATCTCGCTGTCCTTGGCGGTCACCATGATCACGGGGACGTTGGAGCGGCCGCGCAGCTGCCGGCAGACCTCCGTGCCGGGCAGGCCGGGAAGCATCAGGTCGAGGAGGACGAGGTCGGCGCCGTTGCGCTCGAATTCGTCCAGCCCGTCGGGCCCGGTCGCGGCGATGGCGACCTCGAAGCCCTCCTTGCGGAGCATGTAGGACAGGGCGTCGCTGAAGGATTCCTCATCCTCGACGACGAGCACTCGGGTCACGGAAGGACCTCCGGGGCAGGAATGGCTGGAGCGGTTGGGTCAGGCAGGGGTCGGGTGGGTGGCGTGGGCCGCCGCCGGGGCCGGGGCGGCTGCTTCAGGGAGTCGCAGGGTGAACGTGGAACCCTGGCCCTCCGAGCTCCATACCGACACCTCCCCGCCGTGCGAGGCCGCCACGTGCTTCACGATCGCAAGGCCCAGGCCGGTTCCTCCCGTGGCTCGGGAGCGGGCCGGGTCCACGCGGTAGAAGCGCTCGAAGATGCGCTCGCGGTCCTTTTCCGGGATGCCGATGCCCTGGTCGGTCACGGCGATCTCGATCAAGTCTCCCCCAGGGGCCGTCACCCTGCGTCCGGCGATGCCGACGCGGGTGCGGGCGGGGCTGTAGTTGACGGCGTTCTCGACCAGATTTCCGAGGGCTGCCGCGAGCTGTCCGCGGTTGCCCCATACGCGCAGGTCGGCGGTGCCGCCCGCGGCCATGGTGATCTGCTTCGAGGACGCCGTGTGGCGGCAGCGGTCGATGGCCTCGGCGACCAGCGTGTCCACGCGTACGGGCTCGGCGTCCTCCAGCGGGTCGTCGTTCTGTACCCGGGAGAGGTCGATGAGCTCCTGCACGAGGTTGATCAGCCGGGTGGACTCGATCTGCATGCGGCCCGCGAAGCGGCTGACCGCCTCGGGGTCGTCCGCGGCGTCCATGACGGCCTCGGACAGCAGGGAGATCGCTCCGACCGGGGTCTTCAGCTCGTGGGACACGTTGGCCACGAAGTCGCGGCGTACGGCCTCGATGCGGCGGGCCTCGGTGAGGTCCTCGACCAGGAGGAGCACCAGCCGGGAGCCGAGCGGGGCGACGCGTGCCGAGACCGCGAGGGCCTCTCCCCGGCCGGTACCGCGCCGGGGCAGGTCCAGCTCGACCTGTCGTATCTCCCCGTCGCGGCGGGTGTCGCGGGCCATGTGGAGCATCGGCTCCACGGCGAGCTTGCCGCCGCGGACCAGGCCGAGGGCGTAGGCCGCCGAGCTGGCCTTGACCACCGCGTCGCCCTCGTCCAGTACGACCGCCGAGGAGCGCAGCACGGAGAGGACGGTGTCCACGCCGGGCGGCAGCACCGCGTTGAGATCGGGGCGCATGGAGCTCCGGGTGGGGCGGGCCTGGTCGCGCTCGCTCCAGCGGAACGCCAGCATCGCGATCACACCGGTGCAAAGACCGGCGATCGCTGCAGCTGCGGCGACCGCCGCGTTCACGTCCATGGATCCAGGTTAAGCAGGCACGACGACACTTCCACAGCCGTTCGGGTGGCACCTCGAACAGTCGTCGCCCAGAGTTCACCCTGACGACGGGGTTGATTCACTTGTGGTGCCGGAGTCGGACGCGTTTGCGGCTCACCGTGTCAACGTGGGGCCGCTGGCCGCCCCGGCCCGCCCACGGGCAGTACCGCAGTAGTAGGTCGAGAGAGGGACACGAGACATGCGCGACGCGTACCACGAGGAACTGGACTCGATCGGAGAAGGCCTGGTCGAGATGGCCCGGCTCGTCGGCTCCGCGATCGGGCGGGCCACGACGTCCATGCTCGACGCCGACCTGAAGCTCGCCGAGAGCGTCATCGCCGCCGACCAGAAGGTCGACGACCTCCAGCACGACCTGGAGGCCCGCGCCATCGCCCTCCTGGCCCGCCAGCAGCCGGTCGCCACCGACCTTCGCATCGTCGTGACCTCCCTGCGGATGAGCGCCGACCTGGAGCGCAGCGGTGACCTCGCCCAGCACGTGGCGAAGCTCGCCCGGCTGCGCTTCCCGGACCGGGCCGTGCCGCGGGACCTGCACGCCACCATCCTGGAGATGGGGCAGCTGGCGCAGCGCCTGATGGCGAAGGCCGCCGAGGTGATCATCACGAAGGACGTCGACCTCGCCCTCCAGCTGGAGCAGGACGACGACGAGATGGACCAGCTGCACCGCACGCTGTTCCAGCACCTGATGGACGACCGCTGGAAGCACGGCATCGAGACGGCCGTGGACGTGACCCTGCTGGGCCGCTACTACGAGCGCTTCGCGGACCACGCGGTGTCGGTGGCCAAGCGCGTGGTCTACCTGGTCACGGGTGAGCACGCGGACGACCTCCAGCAGCCGACCCAGGTCGAGGGCGTCTGACACCGGCCCCGGAAGCGGGGGGTCCGGAAGAAGGGCGTCCGGACCCCGGGCACGCCGAGCCCCAATGCGCCGTTGACGCGCCGGTACCGCTGGGCATGAATGAGGGCGAGGGCGGTCGTCGTACGAAGTCCCGTATGCCGCGGGGCACCGCCCCTGCGAGGAGGAACCATGCCCGATTCCCCCGTCCCCATCACCCCGGAGCAGGAGCAGCCGCCGCGGCCGGAGCCGCTGCGGCTACCGCTGCTCGCGGCCTGCGGGTGCGGCTCCGGCTGCGGCTGCGGCTGCCAGTCCGGCGCCCCCTGCCAGTGCGGCGGCTGACCGCCGCCCACCGGCTGCACGTGCACGACGGGCCCCGTCCGAGCTCCCTCGGCCGGGGCCTTCCGCATGCGTGCGCACGGAACCGTCCAGGCCGTCCCCCGCGTCCGGTGCCTACCGGTTACCTGAGGAGCCAGTTCCGGGTCAGCTCCATGACCTCCGTGTGCGTGCGGGCACCGTGGTCGACGTGGATGAAGTGTTCGCCGATCCGCAGCGAGTAGGCCAGCAGGCAGCGGACCTCGACGTCGTCCTCGTCGGTGCAGATGTCGCGGAACAGCGAACGCAGGTACTCCATGCGCCGGTTGTCGGTACGCCGCAGCCGCTGTGCGACGTCCTCGTCGCGCCTGGCCCAGTCGCGGATCGCGAGGTCGGCCGTGGTGCCCCTGACCGGCCCGTCGGCCGACGAGGCGATCGCGAACAGCCGCTCCAGCCTGGCCCGGGCGTCTCCCCCGCCGCTCTCGACCTGCTCGATCACGGCCTCGGCCACCGCGTGCTCCCAGGTGTCGAGCATTTCGGTGAGCAGCGCGCCCCGGCTGCCGAAGTACCCGTAGAAACCGCCTTTGCTGACACCGAGCGCCTGCGCCAGCGCCTCGACGCGGACGGCCTCGGGGCCGCCGGCGGCGAGCGCCCGCAGCCCTTCCTCGATCCACTTTCCGCGCGGTGTGCGGGTCGCGCCCATGCTGTGCTCCTCCTCACACGGCCCCCATCTATACGGTGCCGTATAGATGAGTGCTAGCCTCGATCTATACGGCATCGTATAGATAAGGGGCCCACCGATGAGACTCCCCAGGACCGCGCACACCTCCCGCCCCTGGCGGATCCACGAGATCGCCGCCGACTTCCGGGTCGAGGACGTATGGGCAATGCCGACCCCGGGCGGGCCCGACGACCTCGCCCGCCTGGTGCAGCAGTTCGCGGACGGCAACGGGGACCCCGTCCCCTCCCCCGTGGCGCGCGCCCTCTTCGCGATCCGCTGGAAGCTCGGCGCACTGTTCGGCTGGGACAAGCCCGACGGCGGCATCGGCAACCGGGTCCCGACCCTGCGCGACCGCCTGCCGGCCGACCTCCGCGAGGGCGAGCGGGGCCCCGACCTGCGGGCGGTCCCCTTCACCTCCGTCTACCAGACCCACGACGAGTGGGTGGCGGAGAGCGCCAACCGGACCATGCACGGGCTGCTGCACATCGGCTGGGTCCCGGACGGCGAGGGCGGCCACCACGGCCAGATGACCGTCCTGGTCAAGCCGAACGGCCGCCTCGGCGCCCTCTACATGCTGGGCATCAAGCCGTTCCGGTACCTCGGCGTCTACCCGGCCCTGCTGCGCTCGATCGGCCGCGAATGGCAGAAGAACACCCCCACCGCCCCCTGAGGCGTGTTCACTGCGCGGGGCATGAAAAATGCCTCCCGCCCGCGCCGTACGCGCAGGCGGGAGGCATGATCACGAAGGTTACTTCTTCTTGCCCTGGTTCTTGACGGCCTCGATGGCGGCCGCTGCCGCGTCCGGGTCGAGGTAGGTGCCGCCCGGGTTCAGGGGCTTGAAGTCGGCGTCCAGTTCGTAGACGAGCGGGATGCCGGTCGGGATGTTCAGGCCCGTGATGTCGGCGTCGGAGATGCCGTCCAGGTGCTTGACCAGACCGCGCAGGGAGTTGCCGTGCGCGGCGACCAGGACCGTGCGGCCGGCCAGCAGGTCCGGGACGATGCCGTCGTACCAGTACGGCAGCATGCGCTCGACGACGTCCTTGAGGCACTCCGTGCGCGGACGCAGCTCGTTCGGGATCGACGCGTAGCGCGGGTCCGCGGACTGCGAGAACTCCGTACCGTCCTCCAGGACCGGCGGCGGGGTGTCGTACGAGCGGCGCCACAGCATGAACTGCTCCTCGCCGAACTCGGCGAGGGTCTGCGCCTTGTCCTTGCCCTGGAGCGCACCGTAGTGGCGCTCGTTCAGGCGCCAGGAGCGGTGCACCGGGATCCAGTGGCGGTCCGCGGCCTCCAGCGCGAGCTGCGCCGTGCGGATGGCGCGCTTCTGGAGGGACGTGTGCAGCACGTCGGGCAGCAGGCCGGCGTCCTTGAGCAGCTCACCGCCCCGGACCGCCTCCTTCTCGCCCTTCTCGGTGAGGTTGACGTCCACCCAGCCGGTGAACAGGTTCTTCGCGTTCCAGTCGCTCTCGCCGTGGCGGAGGAGGATCAGCTTGTACGGTGCGTCGGCCATGCGTACGAGCCTAGTGGACGCCCGGGGGCGCTCGCGCGCGGTGCGGGGTCCCGCCGGATTGACGGTGCGCGTCAATCCGGTGGCGCCCGCAGGCCCCCCACTCGTAATGTGCACGCCGTACGAGTGATGCTTACACCGCCGGGGGGATCCTTCATGTCCGCTGCCCGTTTCGGACAGGCCGCCCGGGAGAGCGTCTCCGGGCTGCCCCGGGCTTTCTGGTGGCTCTGGACGAGCACGCTGGTGAACCGCCTCGGCGCCTTCGTCGCCACCTTCATGACCCTCTACCTGACCCTGGACCGGGGGTACTCGGCCTCCTTCGCCGGGCTCGTCGTCGCCCTCCACGGGCTCGGCGGTGTCGTCTCCTCGCTCGTCGCGGGGGTGATGACCGACCGGCTCGGGCGGCGCCCCACCCTCCTCGCGGCCCAGACCTCGACCGCGTTCTCCGTGGCGCTGCTCGGCTTCATGGAGCACCCGGCGGCGATCGCGGCCGTGGCCCTGCTGGTCGGCGTGACCTCGAACGCCTCCCGGCCGGCGGTCGCGGCGATGATGGCGGACATCGTCCGCCCCGAGGACCGCGTACGGGCCTTCGCGCTCAACTACTGGGCCATCAACCTCGGCTTCGCCGTCAGCGCGACGGCGGCGGGCGTGATCGCGGAGTACAGCTACCTGGCCGGCTTCCTGGGCGAGGCCGCCCTGACGCTGGTCTGCGCGGTGCTGGTCTTCGTCAAGCTGCCCGAGTCCCGGCCGCAGCGGCCCGGGGGCGCGTCGGCCGCCGCCGGCGAGGAGCCCGCGATCGGGCTCGGGACGGTGCTGCGGGACGGCCGGTTCATGGGCGTGGTCGGGCTGTCGTTCCTGATCTCGCTGATCTTCACGCAGGGTTCGGTGGGCCTGCCGGTCGCGATGGGCGCCGCCGGGTTCTCCCCCGGCGACTACGGGCTGGTCGTCGCCGTGAACGGCGTGCTGATCGTGCTGCTGCAGATCCCGGTCACCGCGTTCATCGAGCGGCGCGACCCGCAGAAGCTGCTGGTGATCTCGGCTCTGCTGGCCGGGTACGGGTTCGCGCTGACGGCCTTCGCCGGACCGGTGTGGGCGTACGCGCTGACGGTGTGCGTGTGGACGCTGGCGGAGATCGTGAACTCGCCGACCCAGATGAGCCTGGTCGTACGGCTGTCCCCGGTGCACGGGCGCGGCCGCTACCAGGGGGTCTACAACCTGTCCTGGGCGGTGGCCTCGCTGGTGGCTCCGCTGATGGCGGGCCTGATGATCGACCGGTACGGGGCCGGCTGGCTGTGGGCTGCCACGGGCGTGCTGGGCACGGTGGCGTCGGCCGGCTACTGGCTGCTGATGCGGGGTCTCGCCGAGGGCGACGCGGGTACGGGCACGGGTACGGGCTCGCCCGTGGCCGGTGGTGCTCCCGCACCGGCGGCCGAGCCGCTTCCCGCGGGCTGACCGCGTCAGGCCAGGTGGCCGAAGACCGCGGCCAGCAGGACCCCGGCCGCGAGGAAGAGGACCGTCAGCACCGCCATGGCCGTCTTCTGCTCCGCCGTCACCTCCGCCTCCGGCATGGCCATGCCGGAGGCACCCGTGTGGGCGGCGGCGGCCGGGAGCGGCTCGCCGCCCTCGCCGAGCGCCCGTACCGTCCCCATCCCGTGCTTGAGGTGGTTGGCGACCAGCCACACGTTGACCGGGTACGCGAAGGCCAGGCCGGCCAGCACCGCCAGCGAGAAGGTCGCCCAGAAGCGCACGTCGCCGACGTCCCGCGCCCCCGGCACCTGGCTGCGCACGATCACGTTCACCGCGACCATGGCGCCCATCACGCAGTTCATCGAGAGCCACTCCGCGTACACCGTCGAGCGGACGGCCCGCACGTAGCTGCCGCCGAGCATGTCGCGCATGAACAGGGCCTGGAAGACCAGCAGCCCGAACCCGAAGCCCACCGCGTACTCGAGCAGGGCGTCGGCCCACGGCGGGAGGCCGAGCAGCGAGGCGACGACGGCCGCGACCATGATGCCGGTCGCGTCGCCGGCGACGCAGTGGATGGTCGAGCCGAGCGCCTGCTTCCACAGCGGCGCCACGAACTGCTCGTGGGTCCCCGGACGCGGCTCCTTGCAGGACAGCACGTAGAGCGCGGCGCCCACCGGGCCGATGTAAAGGGTCACCAGCACCCAGCCCCACTTCATCACCGTGAGCTCGGGGTTCCTGGTGAACGCGTCGTGGGCGACGTAGCCGGTGGACAGGAGGGCCAGGGCGAACCAGGTGTACATGAGTGCTTCGGCTGCGGTCCCGCTCATCCCGTCACGGTGCGGGCGTCCGGGCCCGGCCGGGCGGGCCGACACGCGTTCCCGCGCCGTTCGGTGCCGCGTGTCAGCCGATCGGAGTGCCGGGACCGGCCGGTTCGCCCTGCGGGCGCGTCAGGTGTTTGAACGCGTCGAGGTTGAAGGTCGGCTCGCCGCGCGAGACCCGCCACTCGTACTCGCGGCGGATCGCGCTCGCGAAGCCCAGCTCCAGCAGCGTGTTGAAGGAGCCGTCCGCCGCCTCCAGGACCGTGCCGAGCAACCGGTCCAGCTCCTCGGGGTCGACGACCGACAGCGGGAGCCGGGCCGTCAGGTAGATGTCGCCGAGGCGGTCCACCGCGTACGCCATGCCGTACAGCTTGAGGTTGCGCTCCAGCAGCCAGCGGTGGACGCCCGCCTCGTTCTCGTCGGGGTGCCGGATCACGAAGGCGTTGACCGACAGCGAGTGCCGGCCGACCTTGAGCGAGCAGGTGGTGCTCAGCTTGCGGGTGCCGGGGAGCTGGACTACGTAGGACCCCGGCTCGGGGCTCTCCCAGCTCAGCTCCGCGCCGGTGAGCGCGCTCTCGATGATCTCGGCGGTGTCAGCCATGGTGGGAGCGTACGCGACGGCGATGATCATGCATGGCTGCGGTGTAGACGTCGGCCGTGCCGATCGCCGCGGTGTCCCAGCCGAAGAACTGCGCGTGCTGCTCCGCCCGGGCGCCCATCCGGTCCGCGAGCGCCGGCTCGTCCACGAACCGCCGCAGCTCCCGCGCGTAGTCCACCGGGTCGTGCCCGGGTACGAGGATCCCCGTGACCCCGTCGTCGACGGCGACGGGCAGCCCGCCGACCTCGGCGGCGAGCACCGGCGTACCGGCGGCCTGCGCCTCTATCGCGACGAGCCCGAAGGACTCGCTGTAGGAGGGCATGACCAGCACGGACGCCGCCCGGAACCAGTCCGCGAGGCCGTCCTGCGCGACCGGCGGGTGGAAGTGCACGAGGTC
Source organism: Streptomyces xanthophaeus (assembly GCF_030440515.1). Lineage (GTDB taxonomy): Bacteria > Actinomycetota > Actinomycetes > Streptomycetales > Streptomycetaceae > Streptomyces > Streptomyces kutzneri. The sequence goes on along the minus strand of NZ_CP076543.1, from coordinate 4,504,570 downwards.
GGCGATGCCGAGCTTCGCGGCGAGCTTCTGCAGGCCTTCCGGCTTGGCGAGGCCGCTGCCGCTGGGCCCGCCGACGACGGGTACGAAGAGGCGGCGGCGCAGCGAGGGGTCCTGGTCGACCATGACGGCGACGGCGCGCAGCAGGATGTCGGGGGCCTTCAGCGGCTGGATCCGCCCGGCGAAGAGGGGGATGACGGCGTCCTGCGGGAGGCCGAGGCGGGCGCGGGCGGCGGCCCGGCCGTCGCCGACGGTGAACCGGTCGAGGTTCACGCCGGGGTGGACGACGGCCACCTTGGCGGGGTCGGCCTCGTAGTGCCGCACGAGCTCGTCGGCCTCCTCGGCGGTGTTCGCGATGAGCCGGTCGGCGGCGGCCACGATCTGGGTCTCGCCTATGACGCGGGCGGCGGGCTCGGGCGTGTCCCCCTCGGCCAGCGCCGCGTTCTTGACCTTCGCCATGGTGTGCATGGCGTGCACGAGCGGGACGCCCCAGCGCTCGGCGGCGAGCCAGCCCACATGGCCGGAAAGCCAGTAGTGCGAATGGACGAGGTCGTAGTAGCCGGGGCGGTGGCCGGCCCAGGCCTGCATGACGCCGTGGGTGAAGGCGCACAGCTGGGCGGGGAGCTCCTCCTTCGCGAGTCCCTCGTAGGGACCCGCGTCCACGTGCCGTACGAGGACTCCGGGGGCCAGCTCGACCACGGGCGGCAGCCCGCCGGTGGTGGCCCGGGTGAAGATCTCGACCTCGATGTTGATCGCGGCGAGCCGCTTGGCCAGCTCGACGATGTAGACGTTCATGCCGCCGGCGTCTCCGGTGCCGGGCTGGTGCAGCGGTGAGGTGTGCACGCTCAGCATGGCCACGCGGCGCGGCTTGCGGTGGTGGCCGACGGCCGGAAGACGCAGGCGGGGCGGCTCGTGGCGGGTGGCACGGGCGGCGGCGAGGCGGCCACTGAGGCGGGACACGTACTGGCTCAAGGGACCAGTCCTCTCGGCTCGGACGGCGCCCGCACGACGCTCGGACGGCATGGCGGACCGCATGCCGGACGGCATGACGGCGAGGGCGCGGAGGACGCCCTGCAAGGAGTGCAACCCGGATGGCCGTCCCGCGCATTCCGGGGTGTCCGGTTTTCCTGGAGGATTCCTCGTATTCGGTGCTGCGTCGGGGGATTTTCATGGTGCGCGGGCCCTCCGCTTACCCTCGGCTCATGGCCTCCCGCAGTACCCCGCCCTCCAGCCGCGCGCCCGGCCGCCCCGTGGGCTCGGTCACGCGCGGGACGACCAATCCGAACCGGTTGCGCCGGATGGACCGCTGGATCGCGGCCACCCACGGGGCCGCGCTCCGGCGTGCGGACGCGCCGGTCGCGGTGGACCTGGGCTACGGGGCCGCGCCCTGGACGGCGGTCGAGCTGCTGGCGCGGCTGCGGGACGCGGCGCCACGGGTGCGGGTGGTCGGCATCGAGATCGAACCGGCGCGGGTGGCGGGGGCGAAGCCGTACGAGCGGGAGGGGCTGAGCTTCCGGCACGGCGGTTTCGAGGTGCCGCTGGACGGCGGGGCCCGCCCGGCACTGATCCGCGCGGCGAATGTATTGCGCCAATACGACGAGGAGCAGGTGGCCGAGGTCTGGGCGCGGCTGTGCGGGCGGCTGGCCCCGGACGGGCTGCTGGTGGAGGGGACCTGCGACGAGATCGGGCGGCGGCACGTGTGGGTGGCGCTGGGCCCGGAGGGGGCGCGCACGGTGACGTTCGCGACCCGGCTGGGCTCCCTGGAGCGCCCCTCGGACCTGGCGGAACGGCTGCCGAAGGCGCTGATCCACCGGAACGTGCCGGGCGAGCCGGTGCACGCGTTCCTGCGCGACTTCGACCGGGCGTGGGCGGCGGCGGCTCCGTACGCCTCGTACGGGGCGCGGCAGCGCTGGATCCGGACGGCGCGGGCGCTGGCCGGCGACTGGCCGCTGGTGGACGGGCCGCGGCGGTGGCGTCAGGGGGAACTGACGCTGCCCTGGGAGGCGTTGCGCCCGATGGGGTGAAAGCGGCGTGCGGTGGAACCGGGGGTGGGGGTGGCCCGTTGAACCGTGCGGGGGTGGGAACGGCGTCCGTTGGGGCGGACAAGATCGGATCGCCATCCACAAGGGTGTCGGAATTCATCGACTCGTGGCACCATCCCGATGGCAGTGCGAAGTTACTGATGAATAGTCAGATCTGATACGGGGTCTGGCTCGGGTGCCTGGGGGGACCATGGGAGCCGCAAGGCAACGGCGAGGCGCAAGCTCTCTCGTGCTGCTGTGCACGATGGCGATACTGACCGTGCCGGGCTTCGCGACGGGCACGGCCTACGCGGCTCCGTCGGCGCCGGCGGCTCCGGCCGCGCCCCTTCCCGAACCGGGCGGCAAGTCCCTGGAACAGGTCCGTAAGGAGATCGAGGAGCTGTACCGGCAGGCGGGCACCGCCACGGACGCCTACAACCTCGCCGAGGCCGAGACCAAGGCCCAGTCGGACAAGATCGTCGAGATCGCCAACCTCGTCGTCGCCGGCAAGGAGAGGATCACCGCCCTGAAGAACCGGGCGGGCGCCGCCGCCCGCGCCCAGTACCGCTCGGGCGGGATGCCCCCGGGCGCGCAGCTGGCGCTGAGCGACGACCCGAACCACTACCTCGACGGGGCGGGCCGGCTGCGCCAGGGCGAGAAGGCCACCTCGGGCATGCTCTCCGAACTGGACCGGACCCAGGCCGACTTGCAGCGCTACGCCCAGGAGGCGAGCGAGCGCTGGGCCACCCTGGAGGCCAACCGGCTCAAGTCGGAGGAGTCCAAGAAGCAGATCGAGGAGAAGATCAAGGCCGCCGAGGAGCTGGAGAGCAAGCTGGAGGCCGAGGAGAAGGCCCGGCTGATCCAGCTGGAGCAGGAAGCCCAGTACAAGGCGCAGACGGCGTGGCTGTCGACGGGCGCGATGAAGGACGTCAACGGCGCGGCCACGGATGCGGGCAGGCGGGCCGTGCAGTTCGCCACCGCCCAGATGGGCAAGCCGTACAAATGGGGCGCCGTGGGTCCGGGGTCCTTCGACTGCTCCGGGCTGACCTCCCAGGCCTGGCTGGCGGCGGGCAAGGGCATCCCGCGCACCTCGCAGGAGCAGCTGCGGCTGCTGCCGAAGGTCGCGCTGAAGGACATGCGCCCGGGCGACCTGATCATCTACTTCGACGACGCCAGCCACGTCGGCATGTACGTCGGCGACGGCGCGATGGTCCACGCCCCGCGCCCCGGCCGGAACATCACGATGGCGGGCGCGGGCTCGATGCCGATCAAGGCAGTGGTCCGACCCGACGCGTAGCCCCTGCGGGGTCGTCCGGCGTACGTGTCCAGGCGCGGCCCCGACCCCTGCCGGGCGCGGCCCCGACCCCTGCCGGGGGCAGCCCCCTGCCGCTCGGCTCCCCGCCCCGGACCGCGCTGCTCGAACGCCGGTCCAGCCTCGCCAGGGGGCACCTCCCAGCGGTAGCCGGGGGAGTCCGAGGCGCGGGGTCCGGGGCAGAGCCCCGGTCTTTCGGCCGCGCCGTCCCGATGCGGGGTGGAGGCAACCTCCGGGAGCCCGGACACGTCTCGCTTGACGGGACGGAACACGGCCCCGCCGTGACCTTTGTCATCCAGTGAGGCCGATTTTCCCCCGCGATAACCGCATATGCCGGAGGCCCTCACCAAGAACGGCATTCCGTTCGCCGGGCCGGGACCGCTAGGGTCTGCCGGACGAGCGCACCCTCGGGGGGAGGGAAGGAACCGGAGACGATGACCGTACCCGTACCGCGGCAGAGGGACACCTCGGCCACGGAGAGCGGTCAGGCCGTTCTGCACACCGCCGCCCCGGCCGTAGCCGCCACGGGCGTCGCGCAAGCGACCCCTCACACGCCCCCGCACACGCCTCCTCAAGCGACCCCTCACACGAGCCCGCTGACCCTCCTGGTCATCGAGGACGACCCGGCAGGCGGCCTCACCGTCCCCGAGATCCTCGACGCGGACGGCCACCGCATCCGGATCCGCACCGCCCGCAACCTCACCGAGGCCGAGCGGCTGCTCACGCCCGACGTGCACTGCATCCTCCTCGACCTGTCCCTCCCGGACGCCAGCGCCCGCACGCCGGGAGCTGCGGCCAACGGCTCGGCCAACGGGTCGGCCACCGCCCTGGCCAACGGAACCGGCACCGCCAACGGGACCGGGGCCGGCACCGCCACCGCCACCGCCGTGGACCAGCTGGTCGCCCTCCGCCAGGTGCTGCGCATCGCCCCGCGCCACGCCGTCCTCGTCCTCACCGGCGAGGACGACGCCGAGCGCGCCGCCGAGGCCGTCCGGGTCGGCGCCCAGGACTTCCTCTTCCGGGACGAGCTGGACGGCCGGCTGCTGAGCCGTGCCATCCGCTACGCCGTGGAGAGAAAACGGGCGGACATCGCCCAGTACAAGCTCGCAGAATCGAAACTGCGCGCCCAGGAGAACGCCCGGCTGGAACGCGGCCTGCTCCCCACGCCCCTCCTGGAGGGCTCCGACCTCCGCTTCGCCGCCCGCTACCGCCCCGGTCGCAGCCGGGCCCTGCTCGGCGGTGACTTCTACGACACCGTCCGCACCCCCGACGGCACCGTCCACGCCATGATCGGCGACGTCTGCGGCCACGGCCCCGACGAGGCCGCGCTCGGCGTCGAGCTCCGCATCGCCTGGCGCGCCCTGACCCTGGCCGGCCTCTGCGGCGACGACCTGCTGTCCACCCTCCAGGAGGTCCTGGAGGTGGAACGGCCGTGCGAGGAGATATTCGCGACGCTGTGCACGGTCGACATCGCACCGGACGGACGCCGTGCCGGTCTGTGCCTGGCCGGCCATCCGGCCCCGCTGATCTCCCGGCCGGGCCGCCGCGCGCAGCTGCTCCCGTACGAGAACAGCGGCCCGGCCCTCGGGCTGCTGCCCCGGGCCCGCTGGCCGCGCCGCCAGGTGGAGCTCGGCGGCACCTGGAGCCTGATGCTCTACACCGACGGCCTGATCGAGGGCCACATCGGCGAGGGCAAGGAACGTCTGGGCCAGGACGGCATGGTCGACATGATCAACCGCCACCTGGACCGCGGTCTGAGCGGTGAGGGCCTGCTGGAGGCCTCCGTCACCGAGGCACGCCGGCTGAACGGCGGCGAGCTGACCGACGACGTGGCCGTGGTCCTGCTCTCCCGCGCCGAGGGCTGAGGGCCGGGGGCCGGGGGCTGAGGGCCTAGCGGCGCGCCGAAGCCCTCGGCGCTCCGGGTGGGTCCGCCTACCGTCCGCCGTTGTAGGGCCCGTACGGCCCGTCGCTGCTGCTGCCGCCGCGCCGGCCGCCACCGCCCGAGACCTGCTTGAGGGCAGGGCGTACGTCGACGAAGAACACGATGGTCGCGACGAGACCGGCGATCTGCAGGAACAGCATCCCGAGGAAGAAGTCCACGGCCACGGTGACGCCGAGGATGACCAGCCAGAAGGTCTTGCTCTGCTTGTCGGCCGCCCGGTACGCGTCCTCCCGCGCCAGCAGGGCGAACACGAAGGCCACGACGGCGAGCACCAGCATGACGAGCCCGAGGAACGGGATCACGCCTCGATCGAACCCTTCCATCAACATCGCTTCGACCGCCTTCTCAGCTTCTGCTTCGCACTTCCGATGTCGCCCGACTCCACGCTACCGGCACAGGCCCCTTCATGAACCACAACGGGCCGGGCACCTGAAGGGTGCCCGGCCCGCCGTCGCTCATGCGGCTGCGCGTCAGCTCGCGTCGTCCGCCGTGACCACGGCCTTCTTGGCCGTGGTCTTGCGCGCGGGAGCCTTCTTCGCGACGGGCTTCTCCGCTGCGGCGGCCTCGGCCGCCGGCTCCGACGCCGGCTCCGCCTCGGGCTCGACGGCCACGGCGATGTCGACGATCTCGGCGGAAACCTCGCCCCGCCAGTTCCGCACGGCCTGCTCACCGTGCACGGCGACCTTGTCGTACGTCTCCTTGGCGCGCACCGCGTACTCGGCGGCCACGCCGACACCGCGCAGCGCCAGGTCCTGGGCGGTCTCCCCGAGCTTCTTCGGGTCGATCGCGCCGAGCACCTCGGCGAACTTGGCGGTGACCGCCTCCTGGACAGCCTTCGGGTCCGTGTTCTTCACGGCCTCGATGCGCGCGGGAGCCTCTGCGCGCAGCTGCTCGATCAGGTCGGGCACCTTCTTGGCCTGCTGCACGGCCAGGTCGGCGGTGCCGGCGGCGAAGTAGAGGGGAGTGGGGTCGGTGAGGGTCTTCTTCAGGTCATCGGCGATGGCCATGTGCTGGTCCTCCCGGATCAACTTCAGTTCGTCTTCGACGGCATCTCGTCGGCGGGCGCGTCGAGCGCATTCTCCTTGCGGAACGACTCGTAGATCTGGAGCAGCACCTGCTTCTGCCGCTCGTTGATCGACGGGTCGGCGAGTATGACGGCTCGCGTCTCCACTTCGTCCGGGTCCCGCTCATCCAGGATCCCGGCCTGCACGTACAGCGTCTCCGCGGAGATCCGCAGCGCCTTGGCCAGCTGCTGCAGAATGTCCGCGCTCGGCTTGCGCAGCCCGCGCTCGATCTGGCTCAGGTACGGATTCGACACCCCCGCCTGCTCGGCCAGCTGCCGCAGCGAAAGCTGAGCCTGCCGACGCTGCTCACGGAGGTACTCGCCGAGATTTCCGACGTTGAGCGATGCCATGCTCAGATCCTGCCCGACCTTGCTAACTATTGCAAGCGCCTCGCTTGCAACATCTCCCACCGGGTCGCGCCGGCCGGACCGGCGGTGGGCGCCCGGAGGGTAGGGTCCCGCGCATGTGGGTGGGGCTGAACGAGATCGACTGGGCCGGGCTGGAACACAACTACGGGGCTGCCGGGGATGTGCCCGGCCTGCTCCGGCGGTGCGCGGGGCCCGATCCGTACGACGCGGTCGACGCGGACGACGCGGACGATCCGTACGACGCGGGTGACGCAGGTGACGCAGGTGACGCAGCTGACGCCTCGTCGACGCTGACCAACCTGCTGTTCCACCAGGGCGGCTGGATCTGTTCGGCCGCCTCGGCCGCACTGCCCTTCGTCCTGCGCCTGGCCGCGACACCCACGGTGCCGAGCCGGTGCGCACTGCTGGAGCTGGTGGCGCTGCTGGCTGCGGAGGCCGGGCGGATCGAAGCCCGGTTCCTCGATCCCGGCTGGGCGCCGGCGTGGGAACGGGCCCTGCCCGAGGTGCTGGGCCTGCTGGACGACCCCGAGCCGGAGATCCGGCGGGCCGCGGCCGACGTGGTCGGTGCGTGCGCCGACCCCGGAGAGCTGGTTCTGCCCGGACTGCTGCGGTCCTGGCAGACGGAGGAGGACCCCGCGACCCGCCTCGAACTGGTCCTCGCACTGGGCCGGGCGGCCCTGCGCGCGCCGGTCGGCGGGCATGGCGCCGAGGCCGTCGGGCTGCTCCGCGGCCTGCTCGACGCTCCACAGACACAGCTCCGCCTCGCAGCGGTGCACGCGCTCGCCCCGGCCGACCCGGGCCTTCCCGCCCGACGGCTGGACCTCGTGGTCGAAGCGGTCCGGGACCCGGGTGTCGCGCTGTGGCGCCGCACCAGCTCGGTGCAGACCGGGGTACGGGGCGTCCTGCACTGGACCGCGCAGCTGTTCACCGGACCCTCACCCGCCTTCGTACTCGGCCTGCTGGCGGACCATCACGACGACGAACAGCGGATCGGCGCCCTGGGTCAGGCGGCTTCGCTGCTGTCCCGATGGCGCTCTCCGACCGCGGCCCTGCTGCCGCCCGTCGCCGCACGCCTGGCCGATCCCGCCCCCGAGGTCCGCTTCCGGGCGGCCGAGCTGCTGGCCTGCCTCGGCCCGGCGGCCGCCCACCACGCCGACGAGGTCGCCGCGCTCCTCTCCGACACCGCCGCCCGCGCCACACGTCAACGGCAGACCGTCGGCGAAGCCGCCCTGTGGGCCCTGGCACGGATGAACGATCCGCGCTGCCTGCCGGGCCTGATCGAACTGCTCGGCCGCGAACGCTGCGGCTTCGCATCGGCTTCCGCCCATTACCCCGCCACGGAGCTGCACCCTGTCGTCCTCCCCGCGCCCGATGAGGTCCTGGGCCACCTCCCGGACCACGCCGAGCGGCTCCTTCCCGCGATCTGCGACCAGCTCGACCCCGCCACGGACTCCCGCCGGCTCGGCCGGCTCTGCGCGGTACTCGCGGACTGGGGGCCCGTGGCGAAGGCAGCGGTGCCACGGCTGATCGGTCTGCTGGAGGACGACCGGACCTGGACGGCCGCCGCGCAGGCCCTGGCAGGGATAGGAACGGCGGACGACAGGGCACGGGACCGGCTGCTGCTCCGCACGCGTGCCGCCGGACCGGAGACGGAACTCGCGGCCTGGGCGTACTGGAAGGCCGGCGGCGAGCCCGGGCCGGCCCTGGAGGCCCTCACACGCAGCGCCGCCGAGCTCGGCCGCCCCCACACCGCACTGCGCCGGCTCGCCGACCTCGGACCGCATGCCGCCCCCTACGCGGACCGGCTCAGGGAGATGACGGCCGCCTCCGATCCCTGGACCCGCGTCGAGGCGGCACACGCCCTGTGGGCCGTCACCGGTGACACCGAGAACACCGTCCCGGTACTGACGGCGGTCGTGCGGGACCTGACCAAGGGCAGCGCCGCCACCATGTACCAGCCCGTCCTGCTCCCCGCGGTACGGCACCTGGCCCGGATGGGACCCGCGGCCCGGCCCGCCGCGCACCTGCTGCTCGATGTGCCCGCCCACGACCGGCGGCTGCGTTCCGGCGGCGGCTGGCGGGGCTTCACCCAGGACGAGGAGATCCGCTCCGCCGTCGGCGAACTGCTCGGCGCCTGCGGCCTCCCCGCCGTGGCGATACCCGGTGGATCCGGTCGGTCGGGCCCCACAGGATGGGACGCATGAGTCTCCCGCCCGCCCCGGCCGCCCCGCACCAGGTGGAGTTCCTGCGCGTCCCCCACCCCGGCTTCCCGCACCTCACCGCCTGGGCCATCCGCATCGACGGCACCGACCTGCGCGTCCTCGTCGCGGAGGCGACGCGCGCGCTCTGGAGCCGCGAGCTCGACGGGGACGGCGAAGACGACGACACCCCGCAGGAGCGCGAGGAGTTCCTGCTGCGCCAGCACGCTCCGCTGCACCTGGACGACGACGCCGACGGCGCCCGGGCCCGGGCCCACTTCCTGGGCGAGGCACCACCGGAGCTCCGCGACGACAACACCGGCGCCCTGTACCTCCTGAGCTGCCCCTGCGGGATCGACGCCTGCTGGCCCCTGCTCGCCACCGTCCGCGCCACGGAGAGCGAGGTCACCTGGTCCGGCTTCCACCAGATCCACCGGCCGCAGTGGGGAGAGCTGCCCCTGGGCCCGTACGTCTTCCCGCGCCCCGCCTACGACGAGGCCCTGGCCGCGCCGGTCCCGCTCGCCCGGGACCCGCTCGACTACGGGACCGAGAGCCCCACCTCCGACAGGTAGCCGGTCGGCGATCCCTCCCGCGACAGGCTCACCCCGGGATGCGGGCCCGGTCCGAGGGCCTCCAGCACCTCGCCGGCCGGATACCCGAACAGGTCGACGTCATGGAGGACCACCGGGACGGCGGACGGCCCGGCCGGTCCCGGCCCGCACCGGCCGAGACGGACGGCTGCCAGACCGTGCCGGTCGTGGCCGGCGCGGCCGAGGCGGTCCGGGCAGTCCCCGTAGGCGAGCAGCTCCAGGCCTTCGTAGCGGGCGGTGAAGGCCCAGCCCGTCCCGCAGACCCAGGTCTCCCGCACGTCCGCCAGGGTCGCGACGGCCCACCGGGCCTCCCGCCCGGACATGCCGAACCGCAGGACGCCGGCACGGTGCGGCAGGGCCAGCCCCGTGCCGGGCAGCACGTCGAACACCTCTGGCCGTGGTCCGGGCCGCATCAGGCCGTACCGATGACCACCGTCGCGTACAGCTCCTCCGAGGTCTCCGCCCGGACCGCGAGGCCCGCCGAGGTCAGGGCAGAGGCCGTCGACGGGCACTGGCGGGCGCTCGTCTCGATCAGCAGGTGGCCGCCCGGGGCCAGCCAGGGCAGCGCCCCCGCCGCCACCCTGCGGTGGATGTCCAGGCCGTCGGCCCCGCCGTCCAGCGAGACCAGCGGCTCGTGGTCCCGCGCCTCCGACGGCATGAGGACGATCTCCTCCGTCGGCACGTACGGGGCGTTGACCACCAGCACGTCCACCCGGCCGCGCAGCGAGTCCGGGAGCGCCGCGTACAGGTCGCCCTCCCACACCCGGCCGCCGTACGGGGCCACGTTGCGCCGCGCGTACACCAGCGCCGCCGGGTCGATGTCCGCCGCGTGCAGCTCCACGCCGCCCGGCAGTTGCGCGGCCACCGCCGCGCCCAAGGCGCCGACCCCGCAGCACAGGTCCAGCACCACCGCGCCGGGCCGGGCCAGTGCCACCGCCTCCCGCACCAGGAACTCGGTGCGCCGGCGCGGTACGAAGGCCCCCGCGCCGACCTCCATGCGCAGCCCGCAGAACTCCGCCCAGCCGACGACGTGTTCCAGCGGTTCGCCTCCCACCCGGCGGGCCAAAAGCTCCGCCAGGTGGTCCGCGTCGGTGGCGGCCCCGGTCAGGAGCTCAGCCTCCTCCTCCGCGAAGACGCAGCCGGCCGCGCGCAGGGATTCCACAAGTGATGTCACAGAGTTCAGTCCTCGTTCTTCGGCCATCGGCCATCGGCCGTCCGCCATCGGTACGCAGTCGTCCCAGGCCGTCAGAAGATGTCGGGGCACCACGGGCGGCGCGCGGTACGGAACACCGTGTCGGCCAGCGCGACCGCCCCCGGCCGTTCCTCCGTGACCCGTCCCAGCGCGGCCAGCCGCACCGCGGACGCGTCCCCCAGGTACAAGGAGCCCAGCGCGGACACGTCCAGCCGCAGGTCCGCCGCCTCCTCGGTCCGCTCGCACACGCCGCTGCCCGCGTCCAGCCGGTAGCGGCCGGCCGCCGGCCCCGTCTCGTCCGTGACCTCCAGGACGAGCACCCCGGGCACCTCGTACGTCCGCGCGCCCAGCGCCCGTACGACGTCCAGCAGCCGCACCCACAGGAAGTCCGTGGAGGTGACGGTCCGCGCCGCACGCGGGTCGGGCAGCAGCTGCGGGACGAGGTCGTCGGGGGCCCGGTAGCCGGTGCGGACCTTCAGCACCCAGTCGATCGAGCACAGGAACTGCCACAGTGCCCGCTCCGCCTGCGGGGTGAGCGCCAGCAGGTCCCTGACCTGCACGGTGTTCTGCGGAATCTTCGCGTCCGTCCAGTGGTCGTCGGCGCCGTAGACGGCGAGGCCGGCCACCTCCCCCTCCGCCGTCCGGTACACGGCATGGAACTTCTCCTGGTAGGGGCGGTACGACCACTGCTCCAGGCCGGTCGCCAGGCTCCACCAGCGCTCGTCCCGGTCCACCGCCCCGGGTGTGCGCGCCCGCAGCCGCTCGTGCAGCTCGGGCCCCACCCGCCGCAGCTCCTCGACGTCCACCAGCTCGATCCGGCCGCCGTCCACGGGCGCCGACAGCCGCCGGTCGAGCCCGGTGCGCGCCACGTCGATCTCCCACTCCACGAGGGAAGTGGCGGGCCCGAACCCGTACCGCCCGTAGATCGGGTACTCGGCGGCGATCAGCGTGGCGAGCGCGTCGCCGCGCGCCTCGGCCGCAGCGAACTCCGCGGCCATCATCCGGGTCAGCAGGCCCTGGCGGCGGTGGGTGGGCAGCACGCCCACGCTGGAGATCGCGGTGGCGCGGACGGCCGCCCCGCCCGGCACGGTCAGCTCCTGCGGAAAGGAGCGCAGCGCGGCCACGCAGCGACCGCTGTCAGGGTCGAACGCCCCCTGCATCCGGGAGAAGTCGCAGTACTTGGCGCGCTGGGCTATGTCGGCCTCGGTCACCCGGGAGGTGGTCAGGAAACCGGTGTGCACGGCGCGCACCCAGTCGGGGAGTTCGGATTCGGCGATCGGCCGGACGTCAGCACTCATAGCCGCCCACGCTAATCTCCCGGCCGCCGGCGGTCGCCCGATTTTCCTCCGGCGGTTCTCCACCCCGGTTCGCTACGCCAGCAGGTCGTCCACCTGCGCCTCGCCCTCCCGGTACCGCCGGGTGATCTCCGCGCTGCAGTCGTCCACCGTGCGCTGGAGCTGCTGGCGGCGCCGCGAGACCTGCTGCTCGTAACGCACCAGCCGCCCCATCCCGTCGTGCAGTTCGCCGTCCGTACGGGCGCCCAGGTCGGAGAGCTCCACGTCGGCCAGCATCTCCGCGGCCAGCAGTCGGTACTCCTCGCTGTGCGGGGTGCCGAGCGTGACGTGCCGGGCGGAGGCGCTGCGGCTGGAAGGGGCGTCGGCGAGGATCACCGAGAGCCGGTCCACCACCGGCGCCTCGGGGTCCGTCCGCCGGGCCAGCTCCGCCCGCAGGATGTCGATGCGGCCCTGGAGCAGTCTGCGTACATAGCTCAGATCCGCCTCGTCGCGCTGCGCGTCACGGCGCAGCGCGCGCAGTTCCGGCAGCCCGAGTGCGGTGGTCGGGCTCGGCGGCCCCTGGGTCTCGGCCGTGCGCTGCGCGGGCGGTCGTACCGCGGCAGCTGCGACGGAAGCGGGTGATGCAGGTACGGAGGTACCAGAAGTATTCATGAGTCGGGTCCGTCCCCTCGACCGGTGCGGCGCACCCGCACCGCCTTCGTGCATCGTGCCACTCCCCGTGGGCCTGACGCAGTCCCAGTCCACCCGATCGGCCCCGGACGGGTGCAAGCCTGGTACACAGGTGGTATGCGAGCAGTGGTGCAGAGGGTGGACGGCGCGAGCGTCGTCGTGGGCGGCGAGACCGTGGGCGAGATCGTCGGCGAGGGGTTGTGCGTGCTGGTGGGCGTGACCCACGACGACACCCCGGAGAAGGCGGAGCTGCTGGCCCGCAAGCTGTGGTCCGTACGGATCCTGGAGGGCGAGAAGTCCTGCAGCGACAACGGCGCACCGCTGCTGGTGATCTCCCAGTTCACGCTCTACGGCGATGCCCGCAAGGGCCGCCGCCCCACCTGGAACGCGGCGGCGCCCGGCCCGGTGGCCGAGCCGCTGGTCGACGAGGTCGTGGCGCAGCTGCGCGCGCTGGGTGCGACGGTGGAGACGGGCCGGTTCGGCGCGGACATGCGGGTCTCGCTGACCAACCACGGCCCGTTCACCATCGTCATCGACATCTGAGACGTCCGGGACGTCCCGGACGTCCGGCCGCAGGGGTCAGGGGGCTACGACGACCTCCTGCGCGGCGGCCGTCTTCCCGGCCAGCAGCGGCGCGTCGACCGGCACGTTGCGCTTGACCAGCGCGAGCGCGATCGGGCCCAGCTCGTGGTGGCGGACGGCCGTGGTCACGAAGCCCAGCTGACGGCCCTCCTCCCCGTCCGAGGCGAGCCGCACCGGCGTGCCGTGCGCCGGGAGCAGCACCTCCGAGCCGTCCAGGTGCAGGAAGACCAGGCGGCGCGGGGGCTTCCCCAGGTTGTGGACGCGGGCGACCGTCTCCTGGCCGCGGTAGCAGCCCTTCTGCAGGTGCACGGCGGTGCCGATCCAGCCCAGCTCGTGCGGGATGGTGCGGTGGTCGGTCTCCTGGCCGAGCCGCGGCCGGTGCGCCTCGACGCGCAGGGCCTCGTACGCGAGCAGGCCCGCGGCCGGGCCGTGCGCGGCGGCGAAGGACTCCAGTTCGGCGCGGGGCAGGAAGACGTCCCGGCCGTACGCGGTCTCCCGGACGATGTGCTCCTTGTCCTGGGTGACCTCGGCGATGGAGCCGGCCGGCAGGTGCACGACCGCGAACTCCTCCGTGCGGTCGGCGACTTCGACGCGGTAGAAGAACTTCATGGACTCCAGGTAGGCGATCAGCTCGCCCTGGGTGCCCGGCTCCACGTGCGCCCACGTGGTCTCGCCGTCGTCGACGAGGTAGAGCGCGTGCTCGATGTGCCCGTTGGCGGAGAGGATCAGCGCCTCGGTGGCCTGCCCTGCGGGCAGCGCGGTGAGGTGCTGGGTGAGCAGCAGGTGCAGCCAGCTCAGGCGTTCCGGCCCGCTGACGGTGACGACTCCGCGGTGCGAGAGGTCGACGAAGCCGCGCCCCTCCGCGAGTGCGCGCTGTTCGCCGTACAGCTCGCCGTAGTGGGCGGCGACGCCCTCGTCACGGCCTTCGGCCGGTACGGCGCCGGGGAGATGGAGCAAGGGGCTGCTGGTCATGGGACCAAGCGTACGACCCTGCTACGCCTGAGCGGCACGCTGCTTGGCAGCGCATTTGCGGCACAGACCGAAGATCGCGAAGTGCTTCATGTCGGTCTCGAAGCCGAAGGTGGTACGGAGCTTCGCCGTGAACTCGGCGGCGATGTCCACGTCCGCCTCGATGACCTCGGCGCAGTCGCGGCAGACCAGGTGGATGTGGTGGTGCCGGTCGGCGAGGTGGTAGGTGGGGGCCCCGTGCCCGAGGTGGGCGTGCGAGACCAGCTTGAGCTCCTCCAGGAGCTCCAGGGTGCGGTAGACGGTGGAGATGTTGACCCCGGAGGCGGTCTTGCGCACCTCGGCGAGGATCTCGTCCGGGGTGGCGTGTTCCAGGGCGTCGACCGCCTCGAGCACGAGCTGGCGCTGCGGTGTCAGCCGGTATCCGCGCTGCCGCAGGTCGCTCTTCCAGTCAGAGCTTTCGGTGTCCACGCTGCTCCCCACCCGGCCAGTGTATGCGCGCGAAGGGGACCGCGGGCGGTCCCGCGGTCCCCTTTCGCACAGCCTTGCGTACAGCCTTGAGTACAGCCTGTGGACTCAGCGGAAGAAGGCGATGCCGTCGTCCGGCATGTCCGGGAGGTTGCGCGCCATCTCGGCGACCTCCTCGGGCGTGACGACCTTCTTCAGCTGGGCCGACATGTACGGACGCAGCTCGACGTCCGGGGTGGCCTTCTCGCCGACCCACATGAGGTCGCTCTTCACATAGCCGTAGAGCCGCTTGCCGCCGCTGTACGGGCCGGAGGCCGCGGTACGGGCGACCGCGTCGGTGACCAGGTCGATCTGGGGCTTCTGGTCGGCGAGCTCGCCGTACCAGACCTCGACGACGCCCTGGTCACGGACCATGACGATCTCGACCTTGCGGTCCTTGTCGATGCGCCAGTAGCCCGACTCGGACTCCAGCGGGCGCACCTTGTTGCCCTCGGCGTCGAGGACCCAGGTGTGGGAGGTGTACTCCAGGAAGTCCCGGCCGTCGTGGCTGAAGACGACCTCCTGGCCGAAGTTGCACTTCTCCTCACCGGGGAAGTCGAAGACTCCCGCACCCTCCCAGTTGCCGAGGAGGAAGGCGAGGGGGACGAGGCCCGGGTTCAGGTCGGACGGGATCTGGATCATGAATGGCTGCTCAGGCGATCTGTGGGAGGGGTTCCGGGGCGGTCTGCTGGGCGGATGCTCAGCGCTGACCCTGGTACAGCTTCTTGACGGCCAGGCCGGTGAAGGCCATGACGCCGACGCAGACCAGGACCAGCAGGGAGGTGAAGACTGCCTCAAGCACGGGGTGCTCCTCGGAATTCGTTCGGGGGGTACGGGCCGGTTCCCAAGCCTACTGGCCCGGGGCCGGGCGCACGGTGTGAGGTGGCCCGTACCCCGGCAGCCGGCCCGGCTCCGGCCCGGCGGTCAGCTCAGCAGCTGGCTCTGCAGGATCACCGACTGGTGGAAGGTGACGGGAGCCACCTCGCCCTTGCGGGTCTGGATGACCATGCCCAGGACATCACCCGACCGGAGGCACCCGATCTTGGTCTGCTCCTCGCCGAGGAGGGGCTTCACCTCCTGGTACACGCTGAGGTCGGTGCCGTCGAAGTTGGCCGCTCCGGGGAAGTCCAGCGTGGTGCTGTTCATCTGCGTGTTCTTGGCCTTGCTCCAGACGTCGTCCAAATCCAGGGCCGAGACGCCGGTGAACCGTGCGTTGGTGTCGCAGCCCTTGAACGCGTCCACGAAGCCGGACGAGTGGAAGCGCAGCAGGTACACGTGCGTACGCGTGCCGTCCGCCGTGGTCCAGCCGCGGCCGGCGATCTGCCGCAGCCCGTCCCATTCGAGGGACTGCTTCAGCTTCTCGCGGGCCTCGGGCGTGTACTCCTCCAGGAGGGTGTCGACCGACACCGCCCCGTCCTTGTCCGCCTTGACCGCGTCGTCGGCCTTGGCGCCCTCGGGAGCGGGCAGGAGCAGGCCGGTGAGCGGCGCGTAGTGCGTGCCGTCCTTGTTGTCCGGGCCCTGGGGCACCGGGGCGCCGGCGGGCAGCGCGGGCTGGGACAGCACCGGGAACGTCCAGCGGCCGTCGTGCTCGGTGGCGAGGCCCGGGATGTCGGTGCGCTCGGGCTGGGTGATCCCGTACGCCACCCCCGTGCCGACGGCCGCGAAGACGGCGACGGCGGCGGTCCAGCGCAGGGCGGCGAACAGCCTCCGCCGGTCCTTCGGCGGGGCGGGCGGGGCAGCCCAGGGGCTGGGCTCGGTCCCGGCCGCGCCCTCGGCCTCGGCCTCGGTGACGGCCTCGGGCTTCGGGGCCTCGGTCTTCGGGGCCTCGGGGGCTTCCGGGGCCTCCGCGACCTGGGTGACCGCCTCGGTGGCCACCTCGGTCGCCTCCGGGGCGGGTGCGGGTGCGGACGTGGGCTCGGCCTCGGGCGTGGGCACGGCGGCGGTGTCGGTCTGCTCGCTCACGCGGACTCTCCGGGGGACTTGAGGTGGTCGAGTTGCTGCTTGAAGAGGCCCACGGCGTCCTTCACCGCGAATCCCTCGGTCCCGTACATCCGGAAACTCACCATGACGTCTCCCTCGACGGCCAGGCAGTCGAGGGCTTCGATCTTGTGCTTCTTCTTGCCCTCCTTGTTCTCCCTCTCGATGACGAGGGATTCCACCGAGCACTTGGCCTGGGGGTAGCCGTCCACCTTCGGCGCGTCGCCATCGGAACCGACGAGTTCGATGAGCTTGTTGGTGAACTCACCGAACTTGGCGAGCTGTGCCGGGTCGGCCTGGAGGAGCTCGATCTCGGCGGTCGCGTTCCCGTCCCCGTCCCTGCGCGAGTAGCTGCGTCCGGCCAGGCCCTTGAGCTTCAGGTCGGCGAAGGCCTTGTCCCGCTCGGCGCGCTCGCTGCTGGACAGACCCGTACGGGCTTCCTTGAAGCTCTCCAGCGCCCGCTCGCCCGACAGGAAGTAGAAGTTGCCTTCCTTGTCGATGTCGGGGCCGGGCCAGTACCTGTCGGGCAGCGGCAGCAGCTTGGCCGTGAGCGCGTTCGCGGGCACGGACGGCACGGGGGCCTGGGTACCGCCCGTCGTGTGGTCCTCCGCCATCCAGTACCGCGTCGGCGAGGTCCGGTCCGCGTCCTTGAGCGCGAGCGCGGCGCCGACGCCGGCGCCCGCGAGGACGACGACCCCCACGGCCGCCGCCACCAGCTTGACCACCTTGCGGTTCGCCTTGCGCGCGGGACCGGCGGCGTCCTGCGGCGGCTCCTCCCCGGGCCGGACCGCTGCGTCGGCCTCGGCGACGGCCTCGACCCCGGCCTCGGTCACGACATCGGTCACGACATCGGTCCCGGTCCCGGCCTCGGCCTTGACCTCGGTCCCGGCCTCCGTCTCGGCCCCGGTCACGTTCTGCTGCTCGCTCACAGCCGCTCCATCTGTCGCTTGACCAGCTCGACCAGGACGTTCTCGTCGATCTCGCCGCGGTTGTTCGTGTACTTGACGCTCATCACGATGTCGCCGCGCCGGACGACGGCACGGGCCCCCAGGAGCGGGTGGTAGCCGGGCTCCTCGTGCGCCTTCGAGTTGATCCACAGCTGCCCGAAGTCCTCGGGAACACCCGGAACCTCCTTGCCCGCGTTGCCCGCGAACTTCTTGGTGGGCATGTACTCCTCGATGCCCTTCTGGAAGTCCTCGGCTCCGTTGCGGTCGTGGAACTGGAGCAGGTTGATCTCGACGAAGTTCCGGTCGGACTCGGACCACTGCGCGCTGGCGATGCTCTGGACCCGGTTGGAAATGAGGCCGCCGAGACCGCCGGAGGGGTCCTCGAAGTACCCCGCGGAGAACTCGTCGACGGAAGCGCTGCCGGAGAACTCGGTCTTCGCTCCGCCCGGAACGTCCACCAGCTTCTTGGCCAGCTCCTCGTCCGCCTTGTGCCAGCGGTTGGCGTTGGTCGAGCGCCGGGTCGTGGCGTCGCCCATCGCCTGCGGCTGCGGCACGGCCATCTTCTGCTGGGCCAGCGGCGGCAGCGGGGTGGGCTCGCGGTGGTACTGGACCGCGTAGCCGGTGACCGTCCCGGCGAGGACGCCGAGCACGGCCGCGCCCGCGATCAGGAGAGCCGTGCGCCCCACCCGGCGGCGCGGGACCGAAGTGTCCGGCTCCGGTGCACTCTCCCCCTCTTTCCGCTGCTCCGGGATGGTCTGTTCGTGTTCCAAAGGGGTCCCCCACAGGACTGCAGGCGCAGGCTGATTACCCGCGCGTACCCCATGACCCACACCGTGAGGGAGCAGTTGTACGAACGAAGATCACATTCTCGTCTCGTGAGGTTTCAATCCTCGTGACGCCGCTTTCCGTCCAGTTCGTCCCACCACTCGTCGGATTTCGGATCGCCCGAGGGGTCGTCCCACCAGCGGTCGTCCGGGCCGCGCCGGTTGGCGATCATCGCGGCGACCGGCGGAATGACCATGGCGACCACGCACATCGCCACCGCCGCCTCGACCGACCACAGGCGCACGACGGCCCAGGCGGAGACGAAGAGGACCAGGCATCCGCCCATGAGCAGGAAATAGGCGCGCCGGCGCCGGGCGTACATGCCTCAAGGGTAGGTCCGCCGCCCCCGCGCGCAAGGGCTCGGACGGGCGCGGACGGCACGAAGGGCCGCACCCCGTTCCAGTGGCGTCCAACCCCCGGGGGTGCGGCCCTTCGGCCGTTCGATCAGGCGATCACATGTGCGGTGCTCAGACCGCGATCGCCACGTCCGTCACGCCGCCGGCCTCGGCGACGACCACGGCACGGTCCGCCTGGGCACCCGGGACGAGCGCCCGCAGCGTCCAGGAGCCGGTGGCGGCGTAGAAGCGGAACTGGCCGGTCGCCGAGGTCGGGACCTCCGCGGTGAACTCGCCGGTCGAGTCCAGCAGGCGGACGTAGCCGGACACCGGCTCGCCGTCCTTGGTGATCTGGCCCTGGATGGCGGTCTCACCGGGCTTCAGCGTCGCGAGGTCGGGCCCGCCGATCTGTGCTCCACACATGTTCTCTGTCCTGTCCTAGAGAGGTCGTACTACGAGGGGCGTCGCGTGCCCGGTCGTCTGGTTACTTGTTGGCGCCGAGCTCGATCGGCACACCGACGAGCGAGCCGTACTCGGTCCACGAACCGTCGTAGTTCTTGACGTTCTCCTGGCCCAGGAGCTCGTGCAGCACGAACCACGTGAGCGCCGAGCGCTCACCGATGCGGCAGTAGGCGATGGTGTCCTTCGCCAGATCGACCTGCTCCGCCTGGTAGAGGGCGGTCAGCTCGTCGTCCGACTTGAAGGTGCCGTCGTCGTTGGCGTTCTTCGACCACGGGATGTTGCGGGCGCTCGGCACGTGGCCGGGGCGCTGCGACTGCTCCTGCGGCAGGTGCGCCGGGGCGAGCAGCTTGCCGGAGAACTCGTCGGGCGAACGGACGTCGACCAGGTTCAGGGAGCCGATCGCGGCCACGACGTCGTCGCGGAAGGCGCGGATGGAGGTGTCCTGGGCCTTGGCCTTGTACTCGGTGGCCGGGCGGTTCGGGACGTCCTTGCCGTCGACCAGGTCGCGGGAGTCGAGCTCCCACTTCTTGCGGCCGCCGTCGAGGAGCTTCACGTCCTGGTGGCCGTAGAGCTTGAAGTACCAGTAGGCGTAGGACGCGAACCAGTTGTTGTTGCCGCCGTAGAGGACGACGGTGTCGTCGTTGGAGATGCCCTTGGCGGAGAGGAGCTTCTCGAAGCCCTCCTGGTCCACGAAGTCGCGGCGGACCGGGTCCTGGAGGTCGGTCTTCCAGTCGATCCGGACGGCGTTGGTGATGTGGTTCTTGTCGTACGCGGACGTGTCCTCGTCCACCTCGACGATGACGACATTGGCGTCGTTCAGGTGGGCCTCGACCCAGTCGGCGTCTACGAGGACGTCGCTGCGGCTCATGGTGTTCTCCTCCGGGGCAGTGTGCGGCGGGGCGGTGCGGGTGACGCGTAGTGCGTGCCTGCGGGTGCGCTCAAGGTCCTGCGCGGGGAGGCGTCAGGGGTTCAGGAGGCTGGTGCGGTCACGCGGGAAGGGCCTTGGGGCCGTCGTCCGGTCGATGGAGCGGATGCGCTCACAGTTCACATGGATCGACAGAGCATGGCGGCGACGCGACACAGGTCTACTGCCCGTCGCTTCGTGAGGTCCGCCTGCTGATGCTTCATAGCCATGGATCGTAGGGACGAATCAGCCGCCCTGTCACCGGCGTGTCATATAGCGAGACAGGATCGTCCGAATATTGGGATAAGAAGGTCCCGGGCGGCCGCCGCGCCGCCCCCGGGACCTGCCGCGCGGCCCGTCCTTCTGCGGATCGGACCGCACCGTCTCACGATCCGGCCACCACCACGTTCGTGCCGCCCAGCGTGAGGTGGACACCGGCCTCGTCCGAGGTCAGGGACGAGAGCTGGAGTCCGGCCGGCATGCCGCTGCCGAGATCACGGTCGAAATCGGTCTCCTTGCGGATCGCCTTCTCGACCACCGGAACGCCCCCGCCGGGCACCGCGTCGGCGCGCACGCGGACGATCTTGCCGCCCTTTCCGCCCGGCGCGTCCTCAAGGGTGACGGTCGACACCACGCTGTGCGTCAGGACCTTGCCGAAGACGTTCACCGACGCGGTGACCTTCACCTTGCCGGGCGCCCCGCCGTAGGAGAGGGTCGCGCCGCTCTGCGAGGCCGCCGTGAGGTCGGCGTACGTGATGAGCGCGCTGCCTTCGGCCCGGGCGGCGGTGCCGCCGCTGTAATCACCGTTCAGCTTCACGCCCCGGAAGCTCGCGTCCAGCTCCGACAGCCGCGTCTTGCGGTCCTCGGCGGTGACCTCGACGCCCCGCAGTTTGAGGTCGACCCGGTCGAGGTCGCGGCTGAGGACCTGGGTCAGGAAGGGGAAGCCGTGGACCTCCACCTCCGAGGAACCGGCCAGGCCCTGCCGTGCCTGTATTCGGTCGGCCAGCCGGTTCTCGACATAACTCGCGGCCCAGCGGTCCACGCCCACGAACAGGGCCCCCAGAACCACTCCGATGATCACAACGACGCGCAGGAAACGCACGTTCCCTCCCCCTACTAATCGGTACGTGCGTTCTAGTTGACCATGCGGGTCGTCAGGCAGGGATCAGCCCACCACCCGGCCGATCAGGTACACGGCGGGGGCGGCGGCCGCGAGCGGCAGGGCCACACCGGCCGTCATGTGCACGAACTTCGACGGGTAGTCGTACGCCGCCACCCGCAGCCCGACCAGCGCGCACACCCCGGCGACGAGGCCGATCAGCGCACCGCCCGTACCGACCGGGGTGAGCCCGCCGACCGCGATGCCCGCGCCGGCGGCCGCGGCCAGCGAGACGCCGACCGAGGGGGCGGTGGGCAGCGGCAGCGCACGGGCGAACACGGCGACCGCGACGGCCGCGGCACCGACCGTGGCGGCGGCGGAATCCGCCGCGAGATAGCCGGCGCAGATGATGGCGAGGGCGGCCGAGGCCACCGAGGCCATCAGCCCGTACATCCGCTCGTCGGGATCGGCGTGGCTGCGCAGCTGCAGGACGAGCGTGAGCAGCACCCAGGCGCCGAGGGTCCCGACGATCGCTCCGGGTCCGTACGTGGGGTCGACGGCGAGCACGGCCACGTCGGCGACGACGGCTCCGGCGAAGGCCAGGGCGATGCCCTGGCGGGCGGGCCACATGCCGTTCAGGCGGAACCAGCCGGCCGCCGTGAGGCCCTGCAGGGCGATCAGCGGCAGGAGCAGGGCGTACTGCCCGAGGGCGGCCGCCACGGCGAGCAGCAGCCCGAGGACGGCGGTCAGTATGGCGGACTGCGGACCGGGGTCGATGATCGGCGACCGGCCCTCGGCGCGTGCCTGGGCGGGGTCCACGGCGCGCAGGGTGTTGCCGGCGAGGGTGGGAGGGGACCAGGAGGTGATCTCCTGCGGCTCGCCGGGGGCCTCGGCCGGTTCCTCGCCCGGGGTGGCCGCCGCCTGGGGCGTCACGTACGCGGTCCCCTCGGCGGCCGGCGCGTCCACCACCGGCGGCAGGTACGCGGTCTCCTCGACCGGCGGCGACTGCCGGGGCTGGTGCTGCTGGGGCTGAGGCTGCTGGGGCTGAGGCTGTTGCTGGTGCTGCTGCTGGTCGTGCTCGGGGCCCGGGTACGGCGGCAGATAGGCCGTCTCGGCCCCCTGCGGCCAGTCCTGGACCGGAGCCGCGGCGGGCGCCGGAGCCTGGGCCTCGTCCCGGAACCAGCTCTCCGGAGCCACCGGCTGCTGGTGCTGGTGCTCCTGCCGGGGCTGGTACTGCTGGTCGGGCCCGGGGCCCGGGTACGGCGGCAGATAGGCCGTCTCGGCCCCCTGCGGCCAGTCCTGGACCGGAGCCGCGGCGGGCGCCGGAGCCTGGGCCTCGTCCCGGAACCAGCTCTCCGGAGCCACCGGCTGCTGGTACGGCTCGGGGGCCGGGGCGTAGCCGCCGCCGGCGGGGGCGGAGCCGTCCGGCCAGGGGCCCGGGGCGGCCGGGGCCGCCGGGGCCTCGTCGCGGAACCAGCCCTCGGGCGCCACCGGCTGCCCGGGCACCGCGCCCAGCGGCGGATGCACCGGCTGGTGGCTGGTGTCCCAGGTGTCGGACTGCCAGGTCTGGGTCCCGTACGGGTCCTCCTGGTGCTGCTGGTGCTGCTGCTGCGCGTACTGCCGGCGCTGCTGTTCCTCAGGGGTACTCATCGGCTCCCGCTCACCCGCCCGCGAACGGCGGGAGCACCTCGACGGTGCCCCCCTCGGTCAGCGGGACGGAATCATGCGGGCGCTTGCCCACAGGCTCGTCGTTCACGAGGAAGGAGCAGCGCAGCAGCACCCGGGTCAGCTCCCCGGGGTGGCGCTCCCGCACGGCGTCGAGCGCCTCGGCCAGTGTGCCCGCCGAGTACGGCTCCTCCGCCGTCTTGGCCGCGGCCTTGGCCGCCGCCCAGTAGCGGATGGTTCCGGTTGCCACTGCAGCTCCTATCGTCGGCTCTCTACCGTCGGCCTCCATGATGGCCCCTCCCACCGCCGACCCCGGCGTGCCCCGACGCGCCGGGTGTGCGCCCGGACGGCCCCGGGGTACCGGTCGGCGGGCCCCCGATCCGGTGAAACCTGGGCATACGCAGGGCGGGAGCGTGGCATGAACCACAGAAGTGGAAGCGGAAGAAGCCTCGGCCACGTATCGACGGGTGGGCTATTCTGCTTGGCGAGAGGATCCGGGCAACGTTGCCCCCGGGTCCTTTTGTGCTTTCAGCACGTTGAACGGACCGAGAACAGTGGCATCCATGCGGACCCCAGGGCGCGGGGACCGCGGGGGCGCCGGGCAAGACGTACGAAGCAGTACCACGCATGTCCTCGACGGGACCGAGGAGGAACCGACGTGATGGACCAGCGAACCGTGCACCACCGTCCGACCCGGGCAGGTGGTCGGTCGTGAGCTCACTCCTGCTGCTCACCAACGCCCTGCAGCCGTCCACCGAGGTGCTGCCCGCACTCGGCCTGCTGCTGCACAACGTCCGGGTCGCCCCGGCCGAGGGCCCCGCCCTGGTGGACACCCCGGGAGCCGATGTCATCCTCGTGGACGGCCGCCGCGACCTGCCGCAGGTGCGGTCGCTGTGCCAGCTGCTCCGCTCCACCGGACCCGGCTGTCCGCTGATCCTGGTCGTCACCGAGGGCGGCCTGGCGGCCGTCACCGCCGACTGGGGCATCGACGACGTCCTCCTGGACACCGCGGGTCCGGCCGAGGTCGAGGCGCGGCTGCGCCTGGCCACCGGCCGTCAGCAGCTGGGCTCGGACGACTCCCCGATGGAGATCCGCAACGGCGACCTGTCGGTGGACGAGGCCACGTACTCCGCCAAGCTCAAGGGGCGGGTGCTGGACCTCACCTTCAAGGAGTTCGAGCTGCTCAAGTACCTCGCCCAGCACCCGGGCCGGGTCTTCACCCGCGCCCAGCTGCTCCAGGAGGTGTGGGGCTACGACTACTTCGGCGGCACCCGGACCGTCGACGTGCACGTGCGGCGGCTGCGCGCGAAGCTCGGCCCCGAGCACGAGTCCCTGATCGGCACGGTACGCAACGTCGGCTACCGCTTCGTCACGCCGGAGAAGGTCGAGCGGGCGGCGGCGGAAGCGGCGGCCCAGGCGGCGGCCAAGGCCGCGGCCCAGGCCGCCGAGCGGACGGCACCGCAGACGGCCGCGCAGACCACCGCGCAGCAGGCTTCGTCCGTCACCTGATCGGCCGAACGCGCTGTGACCATCCACTCGGCAGGACGCCCTGCCCAGAGGTAGGTCACCCCGCGTAGACTGCCGCGCGTGGCCAAGGTGACGCGGGACGACGTGGCGCGACTTGCGGGTACCTCTACCGCCGTCGTGAGCTACGTCATCAACAACGGACCCCGGCCGGTTGCCCCGGCCACGCGCGAGCGTGTCCTCGCCGCGATCAAGGAGCTGGGCTACCGCCCGGACCGGGTCGCCCAGGCGATGGCGTCGCGGCGCACCGACCTCATAGGCATGATCGTCCCGGATGCCCGCCAGCCGTTCTTCGCGGAGATGGCGCACGCGGTCGAACAGGCCGCCGCCGAGCGCGGGAAAATGGTGCTGGTCGGCAACTCCGACTACCGCACCGAGCGCGAGGTCCACTACCTGCGGGCCTTCCTCGGCATGCGGGTGTCGGGCCTGATCCTGGTCAGCCAGGGCATGAGCGAGCAGGCCGCCAGCGAGATCGAGGCCTGGGACGCGCGGGTCGTGCTGCTGCACGAGCGCCCGGAGGCGATCGACGACGTCGCCGTCGTCACGGACGACATCGGCGGCGCCCAGCTCGCCACCCGCCACCTGCTGGAGCACGGCCACGAGTACGTGGCCTGCATCGGCGGCGTCGAGAACACCCCGTCCGTCGGCGACCCCGTCGCCGACCACGTCGAGGGCTGGCGCCGGGCCATGCAGGAGTCCGGCCGCTCGGTCGAGGGCCGGCTCATCGAAGCCCCGTACAACCGCTACGACGCGTACCGGGTCGCCCTGGAGGTCCTGGCGCGGCCCGACCGTCCGACCGCCATCTTCTGCGCCACGGACGACCAGGCGATCGGTGTGCTGCGCGCCGCGCGCGAGCTGCGCATCGAGGTGCCCGGGGAACTGGCCGTCGCGGGCTTCGACGACGTCAAGGAAGCCGCCCTCACCGACCCGCCGCTGACCACGATCGCCTCGGACCGCCCGGCGATGGCCCGCGCGGCCGTGGACCTGGTCCTGGACGACGGCCTGCGCGTGGCCGGCTCCCGGCGGGAACGGCTGAAGCAGTTCCCCTCGGCGCTGGTGGTCCGCCGCTCCTGCGGCTGCCGCTGAACGCGGGTCACGCGTCCAGCGTGCACGGCATCAGCAGGGAGAAGGCGTCCTCGGTGCCGGAGCGCAGCAGCACCAGCGGGGCCTTGGGGCCGACGTACTCCAGCAGCATGTCGTCCCCGACGGCGAGCGCCTCGATGAGGAAGGCGGGGTTGACCCCCACCAGGTCCCCGTGGGCGCCGGAGCCGCAGCCGGACTCGGGGCCGGACCCGAAGGCCTCGTCGGCGACGGTCACCGTGTCCGTCAGGACGAGGGCGCACCTTTCGCCGTCCTGCCCGGCCAGACCCTTCCGCAGCGCCGGCACGTCCAGCGGGATGCGGCGCCCCTCGGGCAGCCGCGTCAGGCGGCGGTAGTCGGGGAACTCCTCGCCCAGGCCCTGCCCGGCGACCCGGCCGCCCTGCGTCTCCAGCTCGATCCCGTCCCCGTCCACGGTGAGCAGGGCCGGGAAGTCGCCGGTCAGCAGCGCCCGCATGGCGTCCACGAGCGGGGCGGGCACGGTCAGCTGGACCCGCTCACCGCCGTGGCCGGTGGCGGACGCGCGGGCCACGGCCATCCGGTAGCGGTCGGTGGCCACGACGCGCAGGTCTTCCCCCTCCACGTCGAAGAGGACCCCGCCGAGCACCGGCAGCTCGGGGTCGGTCCCGACGGCGAAGCGTACGGAGTCCAGTGCGGCCGCGAACTCCGTGGCGGGCAGGGTCAGCCGGGCGGTGCGGGTGGTCGTGGTCATGGTGCTCTCCTTGTGTCCGAGCCGGGCGCGTACCGCGGAGAGCGCGCCGCGCGCATCGGCGAGCTCGCGTTCGAGCCGCCGCAGGTGCCCGTCCAGCAGCCGGGGCACCAGGCCGGTGTCCCCGCCGGACCAGGCCGCCAGGACCAGCCGGACGTCCGCGAGCGGCATCCCCGCCTGCCGGAGCCGGGCCAGCAGCCGGGCCTCGTCGAGCTGTTCGGGCGCGTACCAGCGGTATCCGGTCCCCGGATCCACCCGGGCGGGCGGCAGGACGCCCACCCGGTCGTAGAAGCGCAGCGCGCTCACGCCCAGCCCGCTGTCGCGGCCCATCTCGCCAATGCTGTGCATCTCGCTCTCCACACCCGTGACTCTGGGACCTCCACCAGGTCGAGGGTCAAGGCCGGTTCTCGTGTCGGTCGCAGGCGGTTCTGTCGGGCTTCTCAGGCCTGACTCAGGAAGCTCTCATGATCTCCGGCCAGAGTCGTTGTCATGACCGACAGCTTCCGCCGCGAAGGCGAGTACCCGCAGGAGAACAGCCCGGCCCAGCACGCGCCGTTCGGCGAGGACTGGCAGCGCGGGGGGAACAGCCCGGCCCAGGAGGCCGGAACCCGGTCCGGAGCCGAGGCCGGAGCCGGGGCGGGCGCCTACCCGCCGCCGCCCTCGTACCCGCCTGCCGCGCCCGGCCGGCACGAGGCGCACCGGCCGCCGGTCATCCCGGGCGGGACGGTCCCGGCGGCCGGGGACGCCGGCGGCGGTGAGGGTGGCGGCCCCGGCCGGGCCGCCCACGCCGCGGCCCCCGCACCCCGTGCCAAGCGGCCCGTCGCGCTGCTGGCCGCCGTCGCGCTCGCCGCGGCCCTGGTCGGCGGCGGCACCGCGGCCGCGGTCCAGCAGCTGATGGACCGGCAGGCCGCGAGCACCGGCGGGGTCGACGGCACCACCGTCTCGCAGTCCAGCTCCGGCACCGTCGCCGGCGTCGCCGAGCAGGTCAGCCCCTCGGTCGTGCGCATCGACGTCCGCACCGGCTCCGGCCAGGGCACCGGCTCCGGCATCGTCCTCACCGCCGACGGCGAGATCGTCACCAACAACCACGTGGTGAGCGGCGCCGCCGAGATCCAGGTGACGATGAGCGACGGCAAGAAGTACCCCGCCAAGATCGTGGGCACCGATCCCGACAAGGACCTGGCCCTGATCAGGCTCCAGGGCGCCTCCGGGCTGAAGCCCGCCACGCTCGGCGACTCCGGCGGCGTCAAGGTCGGCGACCAGGTCGTCGCCATCGGCTCGCCCGACGGCCTCACCGGCACCGTCACCAGCGGCATCGTCTCCGCGCTGAACCGCGAGGTGAAGGTGCCGAAGTCGGAGCAGCAGTCCCCGCAGGGCCGGCAGCAGGGCGAGGACAGCTGGCCGTTCTCCTTCGGCGGCCGCCAGTTCAACGGGGACACCGGCTCCGACACCACCTCGTACAAGGCCCTCCAGACGGACGCCTCCCTCAACCCCGGCAACTCCGGCGGCGCCCTCGTCGACATGAACGGCCGGATCGTGGGCATGCCGTCGGCGATCTACTCCCCCGCCTCCGGCAACTCCGCCGCCGGCAGCGTCGGCCTCGGCTTCGCCATCCCGGTCGACACGATCAAGGCCGACCTGGACTCCCTGCGCAAGGGCGGCTCCGGCGGCGCGGGCTCCTCCGGTACGGGCGGCGGATCCGGCGCCGGCTCCGCCGCGAACGGCTTCGGCACCAGCTTCTGACCCACCCGTGCGAGGCTGGAGACGCCGTCACGCGCCGCACTCCACGGCCGACCACCACCCCTGGGAGACCCATCCATGATTCCCGCCGAAGGCGAAGCGCGGATCCTCGTCGTCGACGACGAACCGGCCGTACGCGAGGCCCTGCGCCGCAGTCTCGCCTTCGAGGGGTACGCCGTGCAGACCGCGGTCGACGGGCTCGACGCCCTCGACCGGGCGGCCTCGTACGCCCCCGACCTGATCGTCCTGGACATCCAGATGCCCCGGATGGACGGGCTGACGGCCGCCCGCCGGCTGCGGGCGTCCGGCAGCGTCACACCGATCCTGATGCTCACCGCCCGCGACACCGTCGGCGACCGCGTCACCGGCCTCGACGCGGGCGCCGACGACTACCTCGTCAAGCCGTTCGAACTCGACGAACTCTTCGCCCGCGTCCGCGCCCTGCTGCGCCGCAGCTCCTACGCCACCGCGCAGGCCGCCGGCGAGAGCCACGAGGACACCCTGACCTTCGGCGACCTGCGCATGGACCTCGCGACCCGCGAGGTCACCCGGGCCGGGCGGCCGGTGGAGCTGACCCGGACCGAATTCACGCTGCTGGAGATGTTCCTCGCGCACCCGCGCCAGGTCCTGACCCGCGAACAGATCCTCAAGACCGTCTGGGGCTTCGACTTCGAGCCCAGCTCCAACTCCCTGGACGTGTACGTGATGTACCTGCGCCGCAAGACCGAGGCCGGCGGCGAGCCGCGCCTCGTCCACACCGTGCGCGGGGTCGGCTACGCCCTGCGCGCCGGCGAGAGCGGGCCGGAGTGAGCCCGGCGGCCAGATTCCGCGCGCTGCCGCTGCGCTCCCGCCTCGCCCTGCTGGTCACGGTGGCGGTGGCGCTCGCGGTCGCGGCCGTGGCGGCGGTGTCCTGGGTGATGGTCCGCACCCAGCTGCGCGAGCAGCTCGACCGCTCCCTGGTGGCGACGAACGTCGGCGCCGAAGTGAGCCGGACCCTGATGCAGAAGTACTGCCTCCCGCCGCCGCAGCAGGACCTGCAGCAGATCGCCGGGAACCTGAGCGCGACCGTCCAGATCGTCCTGCCCGACGGCAGCCACTGCTGGGTCGCCGGGCCGACCGCCCTGCCGGTGACCAAGGCCGACAAGGAGATCGCGGCGGGCAAGCGGGGCAAGACCCTGCAGACCGTGACGACCCCCGAGGGCGTCGAGATGCGCGTCTACACGATCCCGGTGGTGGTCCCCAACACCGGCGAGGTCTTCGGCGGCGTCTCCATCGCCAAACCGCTCGCCGACATCGACAAGCCGCTGTCCACCCTGGCCTGGGTGCTGCTCCTGGTCTGCGGCGTCGGAGCGGTCGGCGCGGGCGCGGCCGGCCTGTGGGTGGCCCGTGCGGGACTGCGGCCCGTCGACGAACTGACCGACGCGGTCGAGCACATCGCCCGGACCGAGGACCTGACGGTGCGGATCCCCGACGAGGGCGACGACGAGATCGCCCGCCTGTCGCGCTCCTTCAACTCGATGACGGCGGCCCTCGCCTCCTCCCAGGAGCGGCAGGCCCAGCTGATCGCGGACGCCGGGCACGAGCTGCGCACCCCGCTGACCTCGCTGCGCACCAACATCGAGCTGCTCGCCCGCAGTGAGGAGACCGGCCGGGCCATTCCGCCCGACGACCGGCGGGAGCTGCTGGCCTCGGTCAAGGCGCAGATGACGGAGCTGGCCTCGCTGATCGGCGACCTGCAGGAGCTGTCGCGGCCGGACGCGGCCTCCCCGGGCCCGCTCCAGGTGGTCGCCCTGCACGAGATCGCCGGGGCCGCGCTGTCCCGGGTCCGGCTGCGCGGTCCGGAGCTCCGCTTCGACTCGGACCTGCGGCCCTGGTACGTACGGGGCGAGGCGGCGGCGCTGGAGCGGGCCGTGGTCAACGTCCTCGACAACGCGGTGAAGTTCAGCCCGCCCGGCGGCACGGTCGCGGTGACCCTGCGGGCGGGCGAGCTGACCGTACGAGACCACGGTCCGGGCATCCCGGCCGAGGACCTGCCTCATGTCTTCGAGCGGTTCTGGCGGTCCGAGTCGGCCCGCGCCCTGCCCGGCAGCGGGCTGGGCCTGTCGATCGTGGCCCGTACGGCGGCGCGCGCGGGCGGCAGCGCCGAGCTGCGGGCGGCGGCCGACGGCGGCCCGGGCACGGAGGCGGTGCTCCGCATCCCGGGGGCGCCGATGCCGCCGCCGTCCGATCCGTCAGTTGTGCCGGATCAGTGAGGCGACCAGGCCGGAGCGGGTGTTCGGGAAGTCCATCGGGACGATGCCGAGCCCGGTCCGGCCTGCCAGTTCTCCGCCGTCGACGAAGCCGTGGACCTGCGGGTTCAGCCGGTCGGAGTTCCAGCGGGGCGGCATGTACGCGGCGGTGCTGACGTAGTTCACGAAGAGCTTGCCGGGCTGCTGGACGGCCTTGCGGAAGTGGTTCTCGATCCGGCCGCGCTTGGCGAAGGGCTCGGTGTTGTAGTCGTCCTGGATGTCGAAGACGTTGCCGTCGCCGTAGCGCAGGCCCGGCAGGCCGCCGTTGTCGGCGAGCAGGACCACCTTGCCGCGGGCCTGTCCGAGGGTGGGCAGGGTGTCGGAGATCCGGAACAGGGGCCGCCAGCCGCGGTGGTCCAGGTAGTCGTCGAAGACGGCGCGGAAGGCGGCGTCGCTCTCCCCGGAGTACTCCTGCTTGACGCGCATCAGGACGGTCTCGGAGGGGTGCGCGGCGAGGAAGTTCCAGCAGGCCACGAGGACGTCCCCGAACATCAGGTCCTGGAAGAAGGCCGCGTGGTGGATGGCGAAGGAGCCGCCCGTGGCCCGGCAGCGGATGTCGAGGAAGCGGATTCCGGAGTCGAGCTGCTGGGCGATCGAGGTGTTCTGGCAGGCGACGTAGAGGCCGCCCTTGGTGGCGCCGGAGTCGTGGGTGCCGGGGATGGTCATGCGCTGCAGGGCGGTGGAGTCGGCGAGGCCGGCCATCCAGTCCTGGGTGCCGAGCGTGGCGGCCGAGGCGGATGCGGCTCCCAGTCCGACGGCCGCGCCCGCGGCCAGTGCTCCGGCCAGAAACGCCCGCCGGCCCATGCCCGTGGCCGTGACCGCGCCCATGCCTGTGCCCGTGCTCGTGACCGTGCCCCTGCCTGTGCCCGCGCGCGTGCCCATGCCGATGCCCATGCCCGCCCCTTTGCCGACCCGGTGATGGCCGGATTATGGCGTGCACACGTCAGCTTTGCTACCTGTCGGTAGTGGTCAGCTTTCGAGCAGCTCGACCATGGACCGCAACCCCTGGAGGAGCTCGCTGCCGTCGGGCGCCTGCTCCGGATCGGTCAGGGTCTGCACCATCACCCCGCTGAGCAGCGCGATGTGCATCGAGCCGAGGGCCCGTACGTCCGCCTCGGAGACCTCCTCCTGCGGCACCCCGCGCAGGGCCGCGGCCACCATCCGCCGGTTGCGGCGCTGCCCCTCGGCGAGGATCGCGAGCAGCTCGGGCGAGGACTGCGCGTGGACGAAGGCCTCGACGGAAGCCAGCCAGAGCCAGCGCATCTCGCCGAAGTCGCGGATCTTGCGGTCCCAGGTGTCGGCGTAGCGCTCCCCCGCGGTCTCGCCCTGGCCGGTGAGCCGGCCGGACCCCGCGGCCCACTCCTCCATGGCGGCGAACAGAGCCTGGTTGAGGAGGGCCTCCCGCGATCCGAAGTGGTAGCCGATCGCGGCCATGCTCACCCCCGAGGCCGTGGCGATGTCGCGCACGGTCGTGCGCAGGTAGCCCTTCTCCTCCAGGCAGCGCCGGGCTCCGGCCAGCAGGTCCTCGCGATTTCCCATGCGGGGATCGTAGCCGCGCGATCTTTTGGGCAAGCGCCCTACACGTGTGTATTGCGCGTGCGCCCAAATCCTGGCACGCTTCAGGCATCGGCAGATCAAAAGTCCGACGCAACGGGGAGGACCACCATGCAGCGCCACGAGATGAAGATCGACGACCGCACCCTGTCCTACGTGGACTCCGGCGGCACCGGCCGCCCGCTGCTGGCCCTGCACGGCGGCCTGTCCGAGGGCCTCGCCTTCGCCGGACTCGCCGCGCACCTCGGCGACGCCTGGCGGGTCATCGCCCCCGACCAGCGCGGCCACGGCAGCTCCGACCGGGCCCCGCACTACCGCCGCGAGGGCTACGTCTGCGACGCCGTCGCCCTCCTCGACCACCTCGGCCTGGACGCCCCCGTGGCCCTCCTCGGATACTCCCTCGGCGGCCTCAACGCCTACCACCTCGCCGCCGCCCACCCCGACCGGATCTCCGCACTCGTCGGCGTCGACGCCACCGTCGAGATCCGGCCCACCACCGAGGGCCCCCTCTTCGATTTCCTGCACGGCATGCGGTACACCGCCCCCACCCGCGAGGAACTCCTCGAAGCCGCCGGGCCGGTGGGCGCCCAGTTCGTCGGGCAGGCCCTGCGCCCGCTCCCTTCCGGCGAGGGCTGGCGGCTGCCGTTCCACCCCCAGGACATGCTCGACTCGATCGAGGCCTGCCGGGGCGACCACTGGGACACCTGGCTCGCGAGCACCTGCCCGGCCCTGCTGATCCACGGGATCCACAGCCAGGCCCTGAGCCAGGACACCGCCGACGCGATGGCCGCCCGGCGCCCCAAGACCTCGTACACCCCCCTGAACGGCGACCACTTCGTGCCCTTCACCGACCCGGACGGCGTCCACACCGCGGTCGGGACGTTCCTGGCCGCCCTCTGATCCCTGCGCCACGGGGGTGCACGGGGAAATGCCGGAGGGGCGGCGGGCCGATGGCCCGCCGCCCCTCCAGGACTACCGCACGAGGTGTTACTTGATGACGGTGATCCGGTTCGCCGCTGGCGGGGCGATCGGGGCCGCCGCCGAGGAGTTCTTCGTCAGGTAGGCGTTGAAGCAGTCCAGGTCGGACGCGCCCACCAGCTTGTTCTTGTGCTCCTTCAGGACGGTGAAGCCGTCACCGCCGCCCGCGAGGAACTCGTTCATCGCGACCCGGTAGGTCTTGGCGGGGTCGATCGGCGCGCCGTTCAGCTTCACCGAGTCCACGACGATGCGGTCCACGCCCGCCTTCGTCATGTCCAGGGTGTACGTGAAGCCCTTCGACACCTGCAGGATCTTCGGGTTCGGTCCGTTGACCGGCCCGCTGACCTGCTGCTGGAGCGCGGTGATCAGCTGCGCGCCGGTCAGGTCCACGATGTTCATCATGTTGGTGAACGGCTGGACCGTGAAGGACTCGCCGTACGTCACCACACCGTCGCCCTCGTCACCCGAGGCCTTGTAGGCGAGGTCCGAGCGGATGCCGCCCGGGTTCATGACGGCCAGCTGAGCGCCGCCCTTGTCCGCCGGGGCGAGCGCTTCGAGCTGCGCGTCGGCGATCAGGTCGCCGAGCGGCTTCTCGGGCGCCTCGGAACCGCGGCCGGGGATGTCGGCCGAGATGAAGCCCTGCGGACGGTTGGCGATCGGGGCCGCCAGCGCCTTCCAGCGGTCGATCAGCTCGGTCATGTCCGGGGCCTTCGGCTGGTCCCGGCCCACGATCTTGTTCACCGGCTTCGGCGAGGTGACCGGCGTACGGACGATGTCCTTGGTCTGCCGGTCGTAGGTGAGGGTGGTGTCGGTGAACAGGCGGCCGATGGAGGCGGCCGAGGTCACCGTACGCGGGTTGCCCGCCGGGTCCGGGATGTTGCAGGCGTAGGCCTGGTGCGTGTGGCCGGTGACCAGCGCGTCGACCTTGGAGTCCACGTTCTTGGCGATGTCCACGATCGCGCCCGAGATGCCGGCACCGGCACCCGGGACGTTGCAGTCGTAGTTGTACGCGCCGTTGGCGGGCAGGCCGCCCTCGTGGATCAGCGCGACGATCGACTTCACGCCCTGCTTGTTCAGCTCGGCGGCGTACTTGTTGATCGTCTCGATCTCGTCGCCGAACTTGAGGCCCTTGACGCCCTCGGCGGTCACGACGTCCGGAGTGCCCTCCAGGGTGACGCCGATGAAGCCGATCTTCACGTCCCCCTTCTTCCAGACGTAGGTGGGCGACATCAGCGGACGCTTGGTCTTCTCGTCCGTGACGTTGGCCGCGAGGTACTGGAATTCGGCGCCGGTGAACTCCTTGCCGTACTCGAAGCAGCCCTCGACCGGGTGGCAGCCGCCGTAACCCATGCGGCGCAGCTCGGTCTTGCCCTCGTCGAACTCGTGGTTGCCGACGCTGGAGACATCCAGGCCGATCTTGTTCAGCGCCTCGATGCTCGGCTCGTCGTGGAAGAGCCCGGACAGCATCGGGCTGCCGCCGATCATGTCACCGGCCGCGGCCGTGACGGAGTACTCGTGGCCCTTGCGGGCCTCGCGCAGGCTGGTCGCGAGGTACTCGACACCGCCCGCGGGTATGGCCTTGCTGGTGCCGTCGGCCTGACGCTCGGTCACGGTGCCGGAGGAGCCCTGCGGGGGCTCCAGCGTGCCGTGGAAGTCGTTGAACGACAGCATCTGCACATCGACGGTCCGGCTCTTGGCCGCACCGCCACCACTCGCGGCACCGGCCGGAAGTGCGGCCGCGACCATCGCTCCGGCCCCGGCCGTGACGGCGAGGGCGGTGAGGGTCAACCGGCGGGTTCGGCGGTGCCGTTGTGGCGTCGCTGACATTTAATCCCCTTATGTGACAGCGGGAGAACGTGGGAGGTCCGCCGAAGCCTAAGGTCAACGCGCGTAGCTCTACCAGGGGGTAGGGGTATCGCGTTGGTTACGCGCAGAAGAAGGACCGACCTCGCGCCCGCACTCCTCCCCTCCCCCGTGGCGGTCGTAGGCTCGTGCCATGACTGACGCAGCAGCGGCCCTGGAGCCGGGACGGCAGATTCAGACTCTCGACGAGCTGACGGAGGAACAGGCGATCGCCGTACTCGAACTCATCGAGGACGCGGCGCGTACGGACGGCACCACCGCCGTGTCCGAACAGGGACGGCTCCAGCTGCGCGGCGGACCGCGCGAGGGCATCCGGCACTTCCTGCTCACCGAGGGCGGCCGGCTCTCCGCTTACGGACAACTGGAGGACACCGACCCGGTGGAGGCCCCGGCCGCCGAACTCGTCGTACACCCGGCCCTGCGCGGCCGCGGGCACGGTCGGGCCATGGGCACGGCCCTGCTGGCCGCCTCCGGCAAGCGGCTGCGGGTATGGGCGCACGGCGGCAAGTCGGCCGCCCGGCACCTCGCCCAGGTGCTCGGCCTGACCCTCTTCCGCGAGCTGCGCCAGCTGCGCCGGCCGCTGGCCGGCGGGGACCCGCTGCCGGAACCGGTGCTCCCGCCCGGGGTGACCGTACGGACCTTCGTGCCCGGCGCCGACGACAAGGCCTGGCTCACGGCGAACGCGGCCGCCTTCGCCCATCACCCCGAGCAGGGTTCGCTGACGCAGCGCGACCTGGACGACCGGATCGCGCAGCCGTGGTTCGACCCCAAGGGCTTCTTCCTCGCGGAGCAGGGCGGCGAGCTCGTCGGCTTCCACTGGACGAAGGTCCACGCGGCGGAGCAGCTGGGCGAGGTCTACGTGGTCGGCGTCCGCCCGGGCGCCCAGGGCGGCGGCCTCGGCAAGGCCCTCACCGCGATCGGCCTGCGCCACCTGGCGGCCCAGGGCCTGCCGACGGCCATGCTCTACGTGGACGCCGACAACCCGGCGGCCCTGGCCGTCTACGAGGGCCTCGGCTTCACCACCCACGAGGTGGACCTGATGTACCGCACGGAAAGCTGACCGCCGGCTCCGCCGAATCCAGCCCCGCCGGGCCAAACCCAGCCCCGCCGGGCCAAATCCAGCCCCGCCGGCGTTTGAGGCGCGGGGTCCGGGGCGGAGCCCCGCTCTTTCAGCCCCGCCGGCGTTTGAGGCGCGGGTCCGGGCAGCGCCCGGCGGGGGCCCGGGGGCGGAGCCCCGCACCGGGAGCCGCACCGCGCCCAGGCGGAGCCACCCGCGCACGCGGGGCGCGCACCGGCCCCGCCACCCCCGCCGGGAGGCGACTCGTGCGCCATCCGGACCCGGGAAGCCACACGCCATTAACCATGCATTCAGACGCGCTTGCGACTCTCCCCCAATGCAGCCCCGACTCCGACTGACGGCCGACTCTTCCGACGTGCCTGTCCTCCCGCGTGCGCGGAAGAATGGAGTCATGAGCCACCAGCCCAGCGCAGGCCCCACCGAGGTCCCCGCCCAGCACCCGTCTCACACCCCCGCCGCCGCCCCCGGCCGCGCCGTCACCGGAGCCCACGCCCGCATAGGCTCCATCTCGGCGCACCGCCCGCACGTCGACCTGGAGCCCGATCTCGACGCGGATCTGGACGCCTACGACGACGACAAGGACGGCGACGAGCTCCCGCCGGGACGCTTCCTCGACCGGGAGCGCAGCTGGCTCGCCTTCAACGAGCGGGTGCTGGAGCTCGCCGAGGATCCGACGACGCCCCTGCTGGAGCGCGCCAACTTCCTGGCGATCTTCGCGAGCAACCTCGACGAGTTCTTCATGGTCCGCGTGGCCGGCCTCAAACGGCGTATCGCGACCGGTGTCGCCACCCGTTCGGCCTCCGGCCTGCAGCCCCGCGAGGTGCTGGACCTCATCTGGACGCGCTCGCGTGAGCTCATGGCCCGGCACGCCGCCTGCTTCCAGCAGGACATCTCCCCGGCACTCGCCGAGGAGGGCGTCCACCTCATCCGCTGGCCCGATCTGACCGAGAAGGAGCAGGCGCGCCTCTTCACCCTGTTCCGCAACCAGATCTTCCCGGTGCTGACCCCGCTGGCCGTGGACCCCGCGCACCCGTTCCCGTACATCTCCGGCCTCTCCCTGAACCTGGCCGTGGTCGTACGCAACCCCGTCAGCGGCCACCGCCACTTCGCCCGGGTCAAGGTCCCGCCGCTCCTCTCCCGCTTCCTGGAGGCCTCCCCGCAGCGCTACGTCCCGCTGGAGGACGTCATCGCCGCGCACCTGGAGGAGCTGTTCCCCGGCATGGAGGTGCTCGCGCACCACATGTTCCGGGTGACCCGCAACGAGGACCTGGAGGTCGAGGAGGACGACGCCGAGAACCTGCTCCAGGCCCTGGAGAAGGAGCTCATGCGGCGCCGCTTCGGCCCGCCCGTGCGCCTGGAGGTCGAGGAGTCCATCGACCCGGGCGTCCTGGACCTGCTGGTGCAGGAGCTGAAGGTCAACGCCTCCGAGGTCTACCCGCTGCCCGGCCCGCTGGACCTGACGGCCCTCTTCGGGATCGCCTCGCTGGACATCCCGGAGCTCAAGTACCCGAAGTTCGTCGCCGGGACCCACCGCGACCTCGCCGAGGTCGAGTCCGCGTCCGCGCCCGACATCTTCGCCGCCCTGCGCGAGCGGGACGTCCTGCTGCACCACCCGTACGACTCCTTCTCCACCTCGGTGCAGGCCTTCCTGGAGCAGGCCGCCGCCGACCCGGACGTCCTCGCCATCAAGCAGACGCTCTACCGCACCTCCGGCGACTCCCCGATCGTGGACGCCCTGATCGACGCCGCCGACTCCGGCAAGCAGGTCCTCGTACTCGTCGAGATCAAGGCCCGCTTCGACGAGCAGGCCAACATCAAGTGGGCGCGCAAGCTGGAGGAGTCCGGCTGCCACGTCGTCTACGGGCTCGTCGGCCTCAAGACCCACTGCAAGCTGTCGCTCGTCGTCCGCCAGGAGGGCGAGACGCTGCGCCGCTACTCGCACGTGGGCACCGGCAACTACCACCCCAAGACCGCCCGGCTCTACGAGGACCTCGGCCTGCTCACCGCCGACCCGCAGGTCGGCGCGGACCTCTCCGACCTCTTCAACCGGCTGTCCGGCTACTCGCGCCGCGAGACCTACCGCCGGCTGATGGTGGCGCCCCGCTCGCTGCGGGACGGACTGATAGCGCGGATCGACAAGGAGGCCGCCCACCACAAGGCCGGCCGCCCCGCCTACGTCCGGCTCAAGATGAACTCGATCGTCGACGAGGCCCTCATCGACTCGCTCTACCGGGCCTCCCAGGCGGGAGTGCCCGTCGACATCTGGGTGCGCGGCATCTGCGCCGTGCGCCCCGGAGTCCCCGGGCTCTCGGACAACATCCGGGTCCGCTCGATCCTCGGCCGCTTCCTGGAACACTCCCGGGTCTTCGCCTTCGGCAACGGCGGCGAACCCGAGGTGTGGATCGGCAGCGCCGACATGATGCACCGCAACCTCGACCGCCGTATCGAGGCACTGGTCAGGGTCGCCGACCCGGCCCACCGCGCGGCACTGGACCGGATGCTGGAAACCGGCATGTCCGACGCCACCTCCTCCTGGCACCTGGGCCCGGACGGCGAGTGGACCCGGCACAGCACGGATGCGGACGGCCAGCCGCTGCGGCACGTACAGGAGACGCTCATAGACGCCCGGAGGCGCCGGCGTGGCTCAGCCAAACCATGACCCGATTACGGCCACTGCGGACGCAGGTGCCGTGCTCGGCGCGTACCTGCGCGCCCAGGCCACCGCTTTCCTGCGCGGGCTGCGGCTGCACGAGGAAAGCGGGGCCGACGCCGCCGAAGGAAGCGACGCGGCGCGCAGCCTGCGGGGGGCTGCGCGCCGCATCAGCGGTTCCCTGGCCACCTTCCGGGTGGTGACCGAGTCCTCGTGGGCCGACGGGCTGCGCACCGAGCTGGTGTGGCTGTCCTCGACCCTGGCCGACGAGCACGCGTACGCGGCCCGGCTGACCCGGCTGATGGACGCCCTGCACCGGCTGTCGGGGTCCCCGGAACTGCCGGCGCCGCGCGGCTCGGCCGGCGCCCTGACGGTGGGCTCGGCACGGGCCGGCGCCCTGCTGGAACGGCAGCTGACCCTGGCCCGTACGCGCGCCCACTCGGCCACCCTCCAGGCACTCGGCTCCTCCCGCTTCCACGCGGTGGCGGACGCGGTGGCGGTGCTCGCCTCGGAGGTCCCGCTGGACGCGGTCGCGGCCCGGGGACGGGTGGCGGAGGTACTGGTCCCACTGGCAGCCGTGGCCGAAACCCGCCTGTCGGCGGCGGTCGCGGCGCTGCCCCCGGTCGACGGCGCCCATCCCTACAACGCGGACCACGACGGGCTCTGGCACGAGGTACGCCGCCTGCTGCGGGTCCACCGGTACGCGCGCGAGGCGCTGGGCGAGGACGTGACCCGGCCGGCGGCCGCGGGCGAGGCCCTGGACCGCCACCGCGACGCGGCAGAGGCGGCGACGGCCTCGGCGACGGCGGCCCGCACCCCGCGCATCGCCCCGGCGACGGCCTACGCCCTGGGCGTCCTGCACGCCGACCAGCGCCACGAGGTCGAGGCGGCCCGTCTCGCATTCCAGCATCTCTGGCTTCCCGAGCCTGCGGTCACGCCGCGATAACGTACGGATAACGGATGATGACGCCTGTATGCGACCAGCTCGGGACGCACCGGGTCGTCCGCCACGGTTCACCATCCGTTCACTTGGCCCGGTCGGCTGCTTCACCTGTTCTGCCTAATTTCGGTGATGCACGGAGCGAGTCGCCCGGAAGTCGAGCAGCTCAGCCGCGCACAACCGACGTAGTCCTCTTCGCACGCCGCCCCGATTCAGAAAGCGGCCGGCGGCTTCTGGAAGGAACACCCGAAAGTGAAGCTTCAGCGCAAGAACATGCTTCGTGCCTCCGCCCTCGGGGCGCTTGTCGTGTCCGGCGCCCTGGTCCTCACGGCGTGCGGCTCGGACGACAACACCAAGGCCGCCGACGGTTCGGCGAAGCCCTCCGCGGCTGCCGCGGGCGACATCAAGTGCGACGACGCCAAGGGCAAGCTCCTGGCCTCCGGCTCCTCCGCGCAGAAGAACGCGATCGAGCTGTGGATCAAGAACTACATGGCCGCCTGCTCCGGCGTCGAGGTGAACTACAAGTCCTCCTCCTCCGGTGAGGGCATCGTCGCCTTCAACCAGGGCACGGTCGGTTTCGCCGGCTCCGACTCGGCGCTGAAGCCGGAGCAGGTCGAGGAGTCGAAGAAGATCTGCACCGGTGGCCAGGGCATCGACCTCCCGATGGTCGGCGGCCCCATCGCCCTCGGCTTCAACGTCGCCGGCGTGGACAAGCTGAACCTCGACGCCGCCACGGTCGCCAACATCTTCAACGACAAGATCAAGAAGTGGGACGACGAGGCGATCAAGAAGCTGAACCCCGGCGTCACGCTTCCCTCCACCGCCATCCAGGCCTTCCACCGCTCCGACGACTCGGGCACCACCGAGAACCTCACCAAGTACCTCAAGGCCACCGCGGGCGACGCCTGGCCGTACGAGGCCGCGAAGAAGTGGGCCGCCCCGGGCGGTCAGTCGGCCTCCGGCTCCTCCAGCGTGGCCGCCCAGGTCAAGCAGGTCGACGGTGCGATCGGCTACTTCGAGCTCTCCTTCGCCAGCTCGCAGAACATCAAGACCGTCGACCTGAACACGGGCGCCTCCGCCCCGGTCAAGGCCAGCGGTGAGAACGCCTCCAAGGCCATCGCCGCCGCCAAGATCGCCGGCACCGGCTCCGACCTGGCCCTCAAGCTCGACTACACCACCAAGGCCGAGGGCGCCTACCCGCTCGTCCTGGTGACCTACGAGGTCGTCTGCGACAAGGGCAACAAGGCCGAGACGCTCCCGACCGTGAAGTCCTTCCTGAACTACGCCGCCTCGGACGCGGGCCAGAAGGTCCTCCTCGAGAACGGCTACGCGCCGATCCCGGCCGAGATCAACACCAAGGTCCGCGAGGTCATCAACACCCTCGGCTAAATCCTGACCTCCGAGGTGTCGGCCACCCCCGTCCGGGCAGCCGACACCTCGGGGACCCTTCCCCTCCACCCGGGGGAATCCGGTGCACCGCCGCCAGGGGGCCTGCCCCCCACACAGACCGGAAAGACCATGGCTTCCACCACACCCACCCAGATAGACACGGCTCCGCCTGTCACCCGTAGCGGAGGATCCACCGGTCGCGCCGGTGACAAGATCTTCGCCGGGCTCTCCAAGGGCTCCGGCATCCTGCTCCTGGTGATCATGGCGTCGATCGCCGCCTTCCTCACCTACCGCGCCTCGATCGCCCTGTCGAAGAACGAGGGGAACTTCCTCACCACCTTCGACTGGAACGCGTCGGCCAACCCGCCCGTCTTCGGCATCGCCGTCCTGCTCTTCGGCACCGTCGTCAGCTCGATCGTCGCGATGGCCATCGCCGTCCCGATCGCTGTCGGCATCGCCCTGTTCATCTCGCACTACGCGCCGCGCAAGCTGGCCGCGCCCCTCGCCTACGTGGTCGACCTGCTGGCCGC
Source organism: Streptomyces xanthophaeus (assembly GCF_030440515.1). Lineage (GTDB taxonomy): Bacteria > Actinomycetota > Actinomycetes > Streptomycetales > Streptomycetaceae > Streptomyces > Streptomyces kutzneri. The sequence continues at coordinate 4,463,312 of NZ_CP076543.1, read as the reverse complement.
CGTGCCGTCGATCATCTACGGCATCTGGGGCGCCCTCTTCCTCGTCCCGCAGCTCAACGGCCTGAACCTCTGGCTGGACGAGTACCTCGGCTGGACGTACGTGTTCGAGAAGACCCAGGTCGGCGTCGCCCGCTCGCTCTTCACCGTCGGCATCCTGCTCGCGATCATGATCCTGCCGATCGTGACCAGCGTCAGCCGTGAGGTCTTCCTCCAGGTCCCGCGCATGAACGAGGAGGCCGCCCTGGCCCTCGGCGCGACCCGCTGGGAGGTCATCCGCATGTCGGTGCTGCCCTTCGGCCGCTCCGGCGTCATCTCCGCCTCGATGCTCGGCCTCGGCCGCGCGCTCGGCGAGACCATGGCCGTCGCGACCGTCCTCTCCCCGAGCTTCCTGATCTCCGGCCACATCCTGAACCCGGGCGGCGGCACCTTCGCGCAGAACATCGCCGCGAAGTTCGACGAGGCCAACGAGTTCGGCCGCGACGCGCTGATCGCCTCCGGTCTCGTCCTCTTCCTGCTCACCCTGCTGGTCAACGGTGCAGCTCGCCTGATCATCGCTCGCCGCAAGGACTTCTCGGGGGCGAACGCCTGATGAGCCACGCAATCCAGGACCAGCGGCCCACCCGGGCCCGCAAGTCCGCCGCCCCCGCCGGCCTCACCCGCGGCGGCCTGCCCCGCTGGGCCCCGGCCGCCATCGCGGCCCTGTCGATCGCCCTCGGCTGCGGCATCGGCCTCGCCTTCGGCCTCCAGAGCAAGATCCAGTGGGGTCTGCTCGCGGCACTGCTCTTCGTCGCCATCACGTACACCGCCAGCGCGGTGATCGAGAACCGCCGGCAGGCCAAGGACCGCGTCGCGACCTCCCTCGTGTGGGTCTGCTTCGTCCTCGCGGTCATCCCGCTGCTCTCGCTGATGTGGACCACGATCAGCCGCGGCCTGGAGCTCCTGAGCAGCAACTTCCTCAGCCACTCCATGAACGGCGTGACCAGCTTCGACGAGGGCGGCGGCGTCTACCACGCCCTGCTCGGCACCATCGAGCAGGTCGCCCTCGCCACGCTGATCGCGGCCCCCATCGGCCTGCTGACCGCCGTCTACCTCGTCGAGTACGGCAAGGGCCGCCTGGCCAAGTCCGTCACCTTCTTCGTCGACGTCATGACCGGCATCCCCTCCATCGTCGCGGGTCTGTTCATCCTGACGACCTGGAACCTGATGCTCGGCTTCGGCCCGTCCGGCTTCGCCGGCGCCATGGCCCTGTCGATCCTGATGATGCCGGTCGTGGTCCGCTCCACCGAGGAGATGCTCAAGCTCGTCCCGAACGAGCTGCGCGAGGCCGCCCTCGCCCTCGGTGTGCCGAAGTGGCGCGTGATCCTCAAGGTCGTGCTCCCGACCGCCATCGGCGGTATCTCCACCGGCGTGATGCTGGCCGTCGCCCGCATCGCCGGCGAGACCGCCCCGATCATGCTGCTGGTCTTCGGCACCCAGCTGATCAACGGCAACCCCTTCGAAGGCGCCCAGTCCTCGCTCCCGCTCTACATTTGGGAGCAGTACAAGGTCGGTAGTGAACCCTCCTACGACCGGGCATGGGCCGCAGCGCTCGTCCTGATCGCCTTCGTCATGATCCTCAATCTGGTGGCCCGCGGCATCGCCCGCTGGAAGGCCCCGAAGACCGGTCGCTGACGCGACTTATGAAAGCGAAGTGACCCCTCATGGCGAAGCGAATCGACGTCTCCGGACTGTCCGCCTTCTACGGCACCCACAAGGCCATCGATGACATCTCGATGACCGTGGAGCCCCGCTCCGTGACGGCCTTCATCGGCCCCTCCGGCTGCGGCAAGTCCACCTTCCTGCGCACCCTCAACCGCATGCACGAGGTCACCCCCGGCGGCCGCGTCGAGGGCAAGGTCCTGCTGGACGACGAGAACCTGTACGGCACCGGCGTGGACCCCGTCGCGGTCCGCCGCACGGTCGGCATGGTCTTCCAGCGCCCGAACCCCTTCCCCACCATGTCGATCTTCGACAACGTGGCGGCGGGCCTGCGCCTCAACGGCAGCTTCAAGAAGTCCGAGCTCACGGACATAGTCGAGAAGTCGCTCCAGGGCGCCAACCTCTGGAACGAGGTCAAGGACCGCCTGAACAAGCCCGGCTCCGGCCTCTCCGGCGGCCAGCAGCAGCGTCTGTGCATCGCCCGCGCCATCGCGGTCGAGCCCCAGGTCCTGCTGATGGACGAGCCCTGCTCGGCCCTGGACCCGATCTCCACCCTGGCGATCGAGGACCTGATCGGCGAGCTCAAGGAGCGCTTCACGATCGTCATCGTGACGCACAACATGCAGCAGGCGGCCCGCGTCTCCGACCGCACCGCCTTCTTCAACCTCTCGGCCGTCGGCCAGCCCGGCAAGCTCATCGAGCTCGACGACACGGACCGGATCTTCTCGAACCCGTCCGTCCAGGCGACCGAGGACTACATCTCGGGTCGCTTCGGCTAAACCGGGACTAGACGTCCTGCGGTGCTGCATGGCGGTGCCACCGCAAGGCGAAAGAAAGAAAAGGGCCGGCTCCCCCTGGGTGGGGGGAGCCGGCCCGCTTTCGTCCGTGGACCCGTGGATCCGGGGACCCGTGGACCCGGGTACTACACGAAGGCCAGGTCCACGATCCAGAAGCTGAGCGCCGCGACCAAGGCCGCAGCCGGCATGGTGATGAACCAGCCCAGGATGATGTTCTTGGCGACGCCCCAGCGGACCGCGTTCACGCGCTTGGTCGCGCCCACACCCATGATCGCCGAGGTGATCACGTGGGTGGTGGAGATCGGCGCGTGGAAGAGGTACGCCGAACCGAACATGATCGAGGCACCCGTGGTCTCCGCCGCGAAGCCCTGCGGCGGGTCCAGCTCGATGATCTTGCGGCCGAGCGTACGCATGATGCGCCAGCCACCCGCGTACGTACCCAGCGACAGCATCACGGCGCACACGACCTTGACCCAGACCGGGATCGGCGCGTCGGCGCTCTGCACATCGGCGATGACCAGGGCCATCACGACGATGCCCATCGTCTTCTGCGCATCCTGCAGACCGTGCCCGAGGGCCATCGCGGCCGCCGAGACCGTCTGCGCGATACGGAAGCCGTGCTTCGCCTTGTGCGGGTTGGACCGGCGGAACATCCACAGGATGGCCACCATCACCAGGTAACCGACGACCAGACCGACGACCGGCGAGACGAACATCGGGATGACGACCTTGTCGAGGACTCCCGACCAGATCACCTCCGTCCCGCCGGCCAGCGCCGCGCCCACCATGCCGCCGAACAGCGCGTGCGAGGAGGACGAGGGCAGCCCGAAGTACCAGGTGATCAGGTTCCAGACGATCGCGCCGACCAGCGCCGCGAAAAGGATCCACATGCCCGTGGCGCCCGTGGGCGTCTCGATCAGGCCCTGGCTGACCGTCTTGGCCACGCCGCTGCCCAGGAAGGCGCCGGCGAGGTTCATCACGGCCGCCATCGCCAGCGCCGCGCGCGGGGTCAGCGCCCGCGTCGAGACGGACGTCGCGATCGCGTTCGCCGAGTCGTGGAAACCGTTCGTATACGTGAAGCCGAGCGCGACACCGATGGTCACGACCAGAGCAAAGGTGTCCACGAGGTTCAGGACTCCTTGACCGCGATGGTCTCCACCGTGTTCGCAACGTGCTCGAACGCGTCGGCCGCCTCTTCGAGCACGTCGACGATCTGCTTGAGCTTCAGCACCTCGATGGCGTCGTACTTGCCGTTGAAGAGCTGGGCGAGCAGCTTGCGGTGGATCTGGTCCGCCTGGTTCTCGAGGCGGTTGACCTCGATCCAGTACTCGGTCAGGTTGTCCATCGTCCGCAGGTGCGGCATGGCCTCGGCGGTCAGCTCGGCCGCGCGCGCCAGCACCTCGATCTGCTGCTCGACACCCTTGGGCAGCTCCTCCACGTTGTAGAGGACGACGAGGTCGACGGCCTCCTCCATGAAGTCCATGATGTCGTCGAGCGACGAGGCCAGGTTGTAGATGTCCTCGCGGTCGAACGGCGTGATGAAGGAGGAGTTCAGCTGGTGGAAGATCGCGTGAGTGGCGTCGTCCCCCGCGTGCTCCGCTGCCCGCATCCGCTCCGCGATCTCGGCCCGGGCGGAGGAGTCCGCTCCGAGCAGTTCCATCAGGAGCTTGGAGCCCGTGACGATGTTGTCCGCGGATGCGGCGAACATGTCGTAGAAGCTCGTCTCCCTGGGGGTCAGACGAAATCGCACGTGAGGTCCTCGGGGTGCATTGGATTCGGTCAGGCTGATGCTAGGCGCATCCCCCGGCCACGGCTAACCGGCCGTTCCACAGTGTCCTCCATCGGGCAGAGTGGGGACCACGGACCCCTGCCCAGGACGACGGGGCCCAGTACCCTATACCCATGAGGGGTATGCATTCGCATGCACCCCTCGTTCCGGACCACGGGAGGACGTATGACGACCATCGAGGCGGAGGGCTCCGGAGCCGTCCACGGCTATCACCACCAGAAGGACGAGCACCTCAAGCGGCTGCGCCGGATCGAGGGCCAGATCCGCGGCCTCCAGCGGCTCGTCGACGAGGACGTCTACTGCATCGACATACTCACCCAGGTCTCGGCGAGCACGAAGGCACTGCAGTCCTTCGCGCTCCAGCTGCTGGAGGAACACCTGCGCCACTGCGTCGCCGACGCCGCGGTCAAGGGCGGCGCCGAGATCGACGCAAAGGTCGAGGAAGCCACCAAGGCCATCGCCCGCCTCCTGCGCACCTGACCCCGTCGCCCCTCCCAGGCCCGGCAATCCCCAGCCCCCGCAAACCCGGCCCGCCGGCGCTCGAGGCGCACCCTCAGCCCCACCGGCGTTTGAGGCGCACCCTCAGCCCCGCCGGCGTTTGAGGCGCGGGGTCTGGGGCGGAGCCCCAGCAGCGGCGCGGCCACGCACCACCCACCGACCCCGCCGGGAGGCGACCGGCTACTGCCCGAGCAGGACCTCGTCGATACGGTCCAGGCTGAGCCGCTCCTCCGCGGCCGCCGACGCGGCGATGATCAGCTCACCACACAGCTCGATCTCGGCGAGAGCAACGTGGTCCTGCACCGTCGTACCGCCTGCGGGAGTCACGCGTGTCACCTCAATCTGCCACCGGCCACCGGCCGTCATCGGTCATACCGCACCGCACCACGCGCCGGCGCCCGGCTTCTCAGCGTAGGGAGACCGTGCCGTCCCCCGCATGACACGGATGGACCATTTCCGGATACCGGGCCATGGCCCGATCGCGCCGCCCGTCCCTCGCCCGCCTCACTGGTCGGAGATCTTCCCGGCGTAAATGTCCCTACTTGCGGGCAATACGACGGTCACCGGAGTCCCGAACCCGTAGAGCAGCGTGGTCGACGACACATCGATCACGCCATTGTTGACGTACGTGAACCGGTGTCTGACCTTCCGCAGGCGCCCCTCCTCGTCCAGGTAGGCGTCGAACGGCACCGTGTCCGTGCTGAACCCTTTCGCCGCCGCCTGCAGTGCCCCCCGCACCTCCGGCGACGCGCTCCCCGCGGCCCGCCCGATGTCCGTGGTCCCCCGGTAGTGCCGCACCTTGGTGCCCGCCACCTCGGTCTCCCCCACGTACGTCACCTCCTGCGCACCCCGCAGCAGCTCGGCCGCGACCAGCGGATCGGTGGCCCCGCCCGTGACCAGGTTCCCGTCGTTCAGGGCCGTCGTGTCGACCCGGACCCACTTGTCGTCCGGGACGCCCGCCCCGCGGTTCTTCATGTAGAGCGCGCCCGGCACGAGCAGCTCGGTGATGGGCCGGTGCTCGGCCTTGCCCTTCACATCGGCCGGGAGCATCACGATGAGCTGGCCCATCCGCTTCTTGAAGTCCACCCCGCCCTCGCCACGGATCGTGACCCGGGTGCCGCCCGTGGCCATCTCCATGGCCGTACGGGCCCGGGCACTGCCGGTCTTCGCCAGTGCGTCGGCGGCTCCGCGGACCACCGCCGCCGGGTCCGGGGGAGGCCGGCCGTCGCTCGCGTCGCCCGCGCACCCGGTCATCGTCGTGACCGCCAGGGTGACGCCGGCGGCGAGCACCGCCTCACCCGCACGCCCGCGCGGCCGCCTGTGCTGGTGATCCACCATCGCCTGCCAACCCCCAACGCATGACCGCTGCTTGCCCGAGGCCCCCACCCGCTCCGTTTAACGAGGTCCGGGGTTTCCCGTCACGGGGGCGCACCCTCCCCGCGCGTCGCCCGCCCCGGTACCGTGGACCTGTGGAACCGCACACCGAAGCGAGACTGGTCCCTCCGCTTGACTCCCTGCCGCTCCCGCGGCCGCACGCGCAGCCGGAGCCACCGGCCGGCCACACCACATCCACCGCCGACCGCGGATCGTTCTGCCTGGCCGTCTGCACCTGCGGCTGGAGCGGTCCCGCCCGCCGCTCCCGCGACCTGGCCCGCAGAGACGCGGCCCGCCACACGCAGCCGTAGCCGTAGCCAGGCCGCGTAGACCGTTCGGACCGCCCGGCTGGCCGGGGCCGTCCGCAGCGGATGCCCTTGATCCATGCCAGGTTCCGCAGCCCGCCCCGCGCCCCTTCTCCGGGCCCTGCCCGTCGTGTCCGCCCCGGCCCCCGCGGCCTGGGCCGGACCCGTGGGCCCCGCGGACGGCCCGGCCGACGTGGGCCTGGCCATCGGACTCAGCTCGGCCGCGGACGGGGGAAGCGGCTGGTGGCTGCGCTCCCGGTACCGCCGTGACACCGACGGCGGTGATCCCTGATGCCCCGGTCCCGGCCGAAGGCGGTGCGGGTGTGCTTCGGGGCGGCGCTGCTGTGCCTGTTGGCGGCCGTACTGCTCGCCGTATGGAATGCGTACGCTCAGGGCTGATCCCGGCCCCACACCGCCACCGGTGTCAGGCGGCGAGGTCGCTCTCGTGCGTACGCTGCCCCGCCGGCGGGGTCTGTGCCTGCGGGAGGCCGACCGGCCGGGGAAGCGCGGCGTTCTTGGCCCGTACGAGCCGGACACCGCGCCGGGAGCGGGCCACCGCCCGCACCAACGGGGTCAGCGCCGCCATGGCGAGCGGCGCGAGCACGAGCACCACCGCGGTGCCGAGGGCGAGGCCGCCGATGACGTCGGTCGGGTAGTGGATGCCCATGTAGACCCGGCACAGGCCCTCGGCGAAGGCCAGCCCGATCCCCAGGAGGCCGAACTTCCGGTTCGCCACGAACAGGCCTACACCCAGGGCCATCGCGAGGGTGGTGTGGCCGCTGACGAAGGAGAACTCGGTGCGCCCGAGCCCCCAGCCGAAGGCGGGGTCGAGGACTTGCAGGCCCTCGTGCTGGCGGAACGGGCGCGGCCGCCCCACGAATTCACGCAGCGGCACATTCACGAGCAGGGCCAGCCCGGCGGCCAGCGGGGCCCAGACGAGCGCGGCGACGGACTCGACGGCGGCGGCCTCCTCCTGCCGGCGGGCGCCGCGCCAGCACCACAGGACCAGGAGCACCAGGGCCAGCAGGATCCCGTACTCCCCGGCCAGGCTCACGACCCGGTCCAGCCACGCCGGAGCGTGCCGGGCGGCTCCGTTGATCTCGTACAGCAGGCTGACATCCACGTTCGGCCCACCTGTTGTGAGTCCAGCCATGGTGATGCGGCCCCTTGCCCTTGCCGTGGTTCCCCTGCGGGACGCACCCCTGTGTGCGCCCCTACGCCCCCCACTTGATCAACCCCCGCGCCCATGGAACGCCCGTTCTGGCTCCTACGTTCCATTCTCCACGCAATGATCACTCCAACGTTATCGAAGAGTGACCCATCGTCGCAGCTCAGGGCCTTTGCATTACGGAGAGTTGCTATGCTGCGCGAGCGGGAGCGGAACGCTCCGGAAGGGCCTCCGCACCGTCCTTGGTCACGCGCGTCGCACCGAAGTAGTCCGGGGTGTCGATCTTGTCGAACCGGATCACGGCACCGGTGTAAGGGGCGTTGATCATGTACCCGCCGCCCACGTAGAGACCGACGTGCCGGATCTCCCGAGAGTTCGTCAGATCATCGGAGAAGAAGACCAGGTCGCCGGGCAGGAGTTGATCGCGCGAAGGGTGCGCCCCGGCGTTGTACTGGTCGTTCGCCACGCGCGGCAACTCGATCCCCACGGTCTCGTACGCGGCCTTGGTCAACCCGGAACAGTCGAACCGCCCGTCCTGATCGGGCGTCCCGTTGCCACCCCACAGATACGGCGTCCCGAGCTGCTTCTGCGCGAAGTAAATCGCCCCGGCAGCCTGCTGCGAGGGCGCCACCCGCCCGACGGGCCGCTCGAAACTCTTGGCCAGGGTGGTGATGGCCTTCACGTACCCCTGGGTCTCGCGGAACGGAGGCACTCCCTGGTGCTGCATCACCGCGCCCGGGCCGGCGTTGTAGGCGGCCAGCATGTTCGCGACGGGATCCCCGGGGACCTTGCTCACATAGCGGGCGAGTTCGCAGTCGTACGAAGCGGCCGAGGGAATGGCGTCGTCCGGGTCCCAGATGTCACGGTCGCCGTCGCCGTCCCCGTCGATGCCGTGCGTGGCCCAGGTGCCGGGGATGAACTGGGCGATGCCGCGCGCATCGGCGGGACTGACGATGTGCGGGTCCCAGCCGCTCTCGGAGTAGAGCTGGGCGGCGAGGACGGCCGGGCTCAGGGTCGGGCAGAGAACGCCCCACTTCTGCACCAGGGCCTGGTACTTTCCGGGCACCGCGCCCTTGGCGAGGCCGACGGGACGGCCGCCGCCGGTCGCGATGCCCGCGGCGGCGGAGTACGTGCCGACCACGAGGAGAGCGACGAAGCACAGACACGCTCCGAAGCTGATCCCGCCGATCACCCAGAATCTGCGCACCCGTCAACCCTCCCCCATCGACCGGTCTTTCACCGGGATTCGCCGCTACGTGTCGGATTCATCCCTTTTGTGGCCCGCTGTCGAAGCCGTCGCATTGAATGCTCTTGTGTTCCGTGTCCGAGACGGCATGCCGGAACACCACCGTCCAGCCACCGGGATCCTGCGAGAGCGGAGGCGCCTTGACGGTCTTGCCGTTCAGCTGCATGGAGAAGTCGTCCGGGTACGTGAGGAACTTCCACTGCACCTCGTCACCTTCGTACAGGTCCCGGGCCTTGGCAACGAAGCCGAGCTGGCGGTTGTCGCTCACATCGGTGGACCGGCCGTTCTCGTCGACCTCGTGCTGCGGCTTCACGACGACGGCCACGTAGTACGGCGGTGCGTCAGGGAGCGCATCCTTGACCCGGTACCCGATCTCGACCTTGCCCGACTTCAGGCCAGGGTCGTCCATGGACCTCGGCAGCGCGGTCTGGAAGTCCAGGATGCCGCGGTCCTCCGGACCACGGGTGCACGTGCGGTGGATGGGGTTGTAGTCGTCCAGATTGGGCTCGGTCTGCCTGATGTACGTGGGCGGTCCGGCCGGAGACTGCACCGCAGTGCCTCCGGAACTCTGCCCGGAAGGCGTTTGTCCCGCGGGCGCCTGCCCGGCGGGCGTGCGCCCGCCGGCCCGGTCGTCCGCACCCTCCTGGCCACCCTGTCCCCCCAGCGGCAGCTTCCACACCGCGACGGCTCCCACCACGGCCAGCGCGACCCCGGCCGCCACCCAGACTCCCGGCCGCCCACGCTTCGGCGAAGCGGCCGCGACCACGCCCCGGGTCGGGGTGTATTCGGGCACCAGACCCGGCCCCTGCGTCCGCATCTCGTGCACCGGCACGGCCTCACCCAGCGCACCGAGCCCGACGTACACCCGATCGTCGACCAGCGCGTCCCGGACCCCGCACCGGGCGATGACCTCACGCAGACCCGGCCGCACCGCCGGATCCTTCGCCACGCACGCCTCGATCAGCCCCGCCAGCCCAGGCTCCACCCCGGCCACGTCGACCGGCTCGTGCACCGCCCGGTAGCTCACCGTCGTCGCCACGCCCGTCCCGAACGGCGGCCGCCCCGTCGCCGCGTACGCGAGGGTCGCGCCCAGCGCGAAGACGTCCGCCGCGGCCCCGGCCTCCGCACCCAGCAAAACCTCCGGCGCCGTGTACCCCGGCGTCCCCGGGGCCTGCCCGTCCTGGGTGAGAGCCGTCTCGCCCACGCCCCGCGCGATGCCGAAGTCGATGAGCTGCGGCCCCTGCGCGCCCAGGATGACGTTCTGCGGCTTGAGGTCCCGGTGCGTCACCCCGTACGCGTGCACGCTCGCCAGCCCCTCCGCGAGCGCCGCGAACAGCCGCCGGCAGGTGTCCGCGGGCAAGCCGCCGCGCTCCGCCACCGCATGACCGAGCGTCGGGCCCGCCACGTACTCGGTCGCCAGCCAGTACGGCGCCGCCGCCAGCGAGGCGTCGATCAGGTTCGCCGTGTACGCCGACCGCACCGCACGCACGGTCTCGGCCTCACGCCGGAACCGTGCCAGCGCCTCCGGATGCCCGGTGATCTCGTCCCGGATCACCTTCACGGCGACCAGGCGCCCACCGGGCGACCGCCCGAGGTACACCTGCCCCATCCCCCCGGCACCGAGCCGGGCCAACAGCGCATGCGCCCCGATCTGCGCGGGGTCGACGTCTCTCAGGGCCTCCACCGGCACGAGCCTGCCACACCGACTCCCGTGCCACGGACCCGGGTTGACGCGAAGAAATGACCTAGGAACGCGGCGCCACGAAAAGGCTCTGCGCGCTCCGCCCGATGGGCCCCTTCTCATCGTGCAGCCGCGCGTCCGCGAGCCCGATCCCGGCCGCGTCCACACTCGTACGGGCCTGGACGCACGCCCACTCGCCCACCGGATGGCGGTGCAGGTGGACGGTCAGGTCACCGTTGATGAACACGTACCGCCCGAAGTCCATCACCGAGCTGATCCCGTTCCCCGAGTCGGCGGCGATCAGCACCCGGTCCAGCGGCCTGGTCTCCTCCCCGGCGACGAGCGGCACCTTCATCCGCATCCAGCAGGTGCCGGGGCCCAGTTCGACGAAGGCGCCCTCGGTGAACCGGGTCTCCATGGCCGAGTGGTAGCCGGTCTCCCACGGCACCGGGAAGAACGGCGTCACCTCCACCTCCCCGGGCGGCGGCAGCTGCGGCCCCGGGACCACGGCCGGCACGGCCTCCTGAGCGACCCGGATCCGCAGCGCCCGCGCCAGCATCACGGGCGCGCCACCCGCCGGCGCCAGGGCCGCCTCGACCACCTCGGTCCCGCGGCCGGCCCGCAGCACACTGGTGGTGATCTCCAGCTCGCCGATCGGCACCGGCCGCAGGATCTCGTACGTGATCCGGGCGATCCGCATGTCCGTACGCGCACCCGGCCGCTCCTCGACGGCCCGCCCGAGCAGCGCGGCCGGCGGCCCGGCATGCTGCGAGCCCGGGTCCCACGGCCCGCGCGTGTACTCGGTGGCCAGGAACCGCCCGGCACCGACCCTCTCGAAGAATCCCTCGTACCCCTCGGAAGCACCCATGCCGACCACGCTACCGACAGGTAACCCCGGCCACCAGCCCCTGCGATCACCCCGGCGACCGCCTCAGCGGGCGAACCCCAGCCCCACCCCCAGCCCCACCAGCACCGACCCGATGGCCCGGTTCAGCGCCTTCTGCGCCTTCAGCATCCGGTCACGCAGCCGCGAGACGGAGAAGAACAGCGCGACCGCCCCGAACCAGCCCAGGTGCGCCGCCGACATGAACAGCCCATAGCCCACCTGCTGCCACACCGGGGTCTGCGGGTTCACCACCTGCGTGAAGGTCGACACCACGAACAGCGTCGTCTTCGGATTGAGCACGTTCGTCAGGAAGCCCGACCGCATCGCCCCCAGCCGGGTCAGCTGCGGCTTCGACTCCAGGTCCACGGTCACCTCGGCCCGCGCCCGGAAGGTGCGGATCCCGATCCACACCAGATAGGCCGCGCCCGCCAGCTTGATCGCGGTGAACAGCGCGGTGGACGAGGCGATCAGCAGACCGACCCCGAGCATCGTGTAGGAGACGTGGACCAGCACGCCGGCCGCGACCCCGGCGGCCGCGAACAGCCCGGTGGGGCGCCCGTAGAGATAGCTGTTGCGGACCACCATGGCGAAGTCGGCACCGGGACTGATCACGGCGAGGAGAGTAATAACGGCGACTGCGATCACTTCTGTCATACGGGGATGCTCACCGCCGCCGCCCCGTGGATCAAGACCCCGAGCACCCGGCGCGACGGAGGACAATGGACGGCGTGCCGAACCACCCCGCCACCTCCGACCTCCCCGCGCTCCCTGTCCTGCAGGCCGACTGCGCGAACTGCTTCGCCCTCTGCTGCGTGGCGCTGCCCTTCGCCAAGTCCAACGACTTCGCCATGAACAAGCCCGCCGGAACTCCCTGCAAGAACCTCCAGCAGGACTTCCGCTGCGGCGTCCACACCCGGCTGCGCGACAAGGGATTCCAGGGCTGCACCGTCTTCGACTGCTTCGGCGCGGGGCAGCAGGTCTCCCAGGTCACCTTCGGCGGCCGCGACTGGCGCACCCACCCCGGCACGTCCCGCCAGATGTTCGAGGTCTTCCCGGTCCTGCGGCAGCTCCACGAACTGCTCTTCTACGTGAGCCAGGCCCTGACCCTCCCGGCCGCCGCCCCGGTCCACGCGGACCTGCGGCGGGCCCTGGCGGAGACCGAGGAATGGACCCGCGCCGACGCGCAGGCCCTGGCCGACCTGGACGTCGGCCCCCTCCGCCAGCAGATCAACACCCTGCTCCTGAAGACGAGCGAACTCGTACGGGCGAAGGTGCCGGGCCGCAAGAAGAACCATCGCGGAGCCGATCTGATGGGCGCCCGCCTCTCCGGAGCCGACCTGCGCGGCGCGAACCTCCGCGGCGCCTACCTGATCGCCGCCGACCTCACCGGCGCCGACCTCCGCACGGCGGACCTGATCGGCGCGGACCTCCGCGACACCAACCTCCGCGGAGCCGACCTCCGCGACGCCGTCTTCCTCACCCAGCCCCAACTGAACGCAGCCCAGGGCGACCCCACCACCCGAATCCCCCCGACCCTCACCCGCCCCACCCACTGGACCTGACCCACCCCTCCCGGCCCCCCTCCCCGGGCCCCCGCCCGGTCTCCCCAGCCCCGCCGGGCCTCCCCAAGCCCCGCCGGGCCCCCTCCAGCCCCGCCGGCGCTTGAGGCGCTCTTCCAGCCCCGCCGGCGTTTGAGGCGCGGGGCCTGGGGCGGAGCCCCAGCAACGGCGCCGCACCCGCCCCCACCCTCACACCCGCGCCAAAAACCCCCGCACAGCGGCGAAGTACCCCTCCGGGTCCCCGACCCGCACCGCATGCCCCGCCGGCAACTCCACCAACCGCACCCCCGCCCTCCGCACCGTCATCTCCCGCGCATGCTCCGCCGACAGCACCCCGCTCCGATCCCCCCGCACCAGCAGCGTCGGCTTCCGCACCCCCAGCCAGTCCCCCCAGTGGTCCCCGTTCAGCCCCCGCTGGGACTCCACCATGTCCTCCACCTCGAACGCGGTCCCCCACCCGTCCGGATACTCCTGCAGAGACCCCTCCAGGTACGGCGCCGCACTCCCCACCCCCGCCAGGAACCCGGCCCGGGTCGCGGCCCGTCTCGGCCACTCCCGCGCGAACGCCAGGTCGCCGTCGACCACCGCCCCGATGTCCTCGACCACCACGGCCCGCACCAGATCCGGCCGCCGCGCCGCGAGCTGGTACGCGTTGACCCCGCCCAGCGAATGCCCCAGCACCACCGCCGGCCCCAGTCCCAGCTGCTCCAGCAGGGCCGCCGCATCCGCCACGTACCCGTCCCGCGTGTACTCCGCCGCCCGGTCCGACCTCCCGTGCCCCCGCTGGTCCAGGGCGATCACCCGCCACGCCGGACCCAGCTCCCCGGCCAGGCGCTCGAAAGCCCCCGCCCCCTCCGCGAAGTGCCCGTGCAGCGCCAGCAGCGGCGCCCCCGGCCCCCCGAAGTCCGTATAGGCGAGCCGCCGCCCGTCCTGCGTCACCATCACCCCCGGCAACGGCCCCAGCTTGTCGATGACCCGCTGCCGCAGCAGCTGGTACTCCTCCCACCGCCTGCGCAACCGCCCGCCCGGCCGCTTCACGACCCGCCCCGGCGTGACCGTCTCCCCCCGCCGGAACTGCTCCCGCGTCAGATCGATCCGGATACCCCCGGGCAGCAGGTTCCACCAGTGGTAGCCCTCCTGCCGGCCGTCGTGGAACACCTCGCCCAGCATCAGGTCCCCGCCCACCAGGTCCTGCACGACGAGGGCGGTGATGTCACAGTGCCCCCAGCCCGGATTCTCCGGAGTCCAGGGGATCTTCGTGATGTCGGAGGGCTCGCAGGTCTCCGCCGACCATCCCGCCCGGATGGCCGCCTCGAGGTCCGCGAGAGTCCATGGAGTCGTCATGCTCCCCAGCCTGCCGCACCCCACTGACAACCCCGCCGCCATGCCCCCGCGCACCGATGAAACGACTGGAAGAGGATCGGACGCATGTCGGCGGGCCGGCCCAACAACACGCCACGCCACTGCTCCGAACGGCGGCCCCTCGGACCACCCCCCGTACGTCGAGACGACAATCATTGCCCGGCGTCACCCCCCGTGATACACAGAGTGACCGCATGTTCTCGCGCCTACGCACCGCCCCTGCCCAGGTCAGAGCGCGGAAGCGGAGCGCGGGCCGCGAGATCGGGTAAAGAGAGCCGTCAAGTCGACGACGGCGGCGGTTTCATCAGCGAAGATAGTGCGTAACCCCTGCCGTCGGGCAAGGGGCTTCCGGAACTACCCATACAGGGGCGGTGAGTTACATGATCCTGGCAGCCGAAAAGGGCGACATCACCACCATCATCGGCGGAATCGCCCCGAACTGGGGGCCTTTCGGCAGTCTCGGCAACGAAGCGAAGGTCATGATCGAGGTGGTCATGGCCGTCGCGATCCTGCTCTGCCTGGGCATCGCCATCTGGGGGGCCGCCAAACAGCGCATCGGGGCGACCGCCCTGCGCGACACGTTCAGCGCGGAACAGGGCAAGGGCCTGATCGTGGCCGGGCTGACCGGAGTCTTCATCATCGGCTCCCTCGGGACGCTGTTCACGATCGTCTACGGGATGGCCGTCTAGCCGGGTCACGCGCCGGGCCCCGTAGCTGATGACGCATCACCACACCACATCCACGCGGGAACCAGCGCTACCGTCGTACGACGCGGAGGGGGCGGACAGGCAATGAGCAACGACGACCAGTACGGCGGCGCCGGCGGCTACGGCGAGGTCGGCGGCACCGGCCAGACCCGCACCCGCCTCCCGGACGCCCCGGCCGACCCCTACGGCCCCACCCGCCGCACCCCGCGCACCTCCCGCAGCCTGATCACCGTGGTCGGCGTGGTGGTCCTCCTGATCGCGGCCATCGCCTTCGCCAACTCGGCCCCCGACACCAAATCGGACCCCGCCTCGGACAAACCCCCGACGGACTCCTCCACGGCGGCCACGGGCACGGACCCGGTGACGGGCAAATCGGCAGGCATCCCCAAGGGCTTCGCCCACGACGAACAGGGAGCCCAGTCGGCCGCCGCCAACTTCGCGGTGGCACTCGGTTCTGACGCCATGTTCAAGAAGAACACCCGGCACACCTTGGTGGACGGGATCTACGCACCCGACGTGGCATCCCGCCTGAAGGGCCCGCAGGACGAGGCCTACTCGGCCGACTTCCTCGCAAAGCTGGGGCTCGACGCCAACGGCAACGCCCCGCAGGGCAGCACCTTCGTCACCCGTACCGTCCCGATCGGCACCCGCGTGGAGAGCTACACGCCGACCACGGCCAAGATCGCCGTCTGGTACACGGGTCTGATCGGCATGTCCGGCCCCAAGTCCACCGACCCCGTGCGGACTCTCTGGAAGACCTGGACCTTCGAACTGAGCTGGATCGGCGAGGGCTGGAGAGTCATCGACGACACCCAGCAGGACGGGCCCGCCCCGGTTCCCGGCGATGTCCCTGTGTCGACGTCCGACGACATGAGCAAGGCCATCAAGGAATTCGGGGGATTCACCTATGCCCGCTAGCCTCCGGCTCCCCGCCCGGCTGAGCCTGATCGCCTCCGCCCACCTCGCCGTCGTAGCCATGGCCACCCGCGCCCACGCCGCTCCCGTGCCGACGCCGACACCGACCGCCACACCCCAGGCGACCGCTGACCCCTGCGCACTGCTCGACGGCCCCTCCAAGCAGTACTGCCAGAGCGGAACGGGCACATCCGGCGGCACCCCTGGGACGGGACTGGCACCCAGCGACGGCGGAGACGCCCTCAACCCCCTCGCCTCCCTCGCCCGCGGCTGCGCCGACGCCGCCGCCTGGATCGTCACCAAGCTCAGCGAAGCGGTAAACGGCTCGGCCGAGGTCGACTTCACCAACCCCGCCTTCCTCAAGCAGTACTCCGTCGTCTTCGCCGCCTCCACCATCCTCACCCTCGTCCTCTGGCTCTTCGCCGTCGCCAAGCGCGCCGTCCGCGGCGTCCCCCTCACCACCGCCATGTCCGAAGCCATCGGCTTCCTCTGGCTCACCGTCCTCGCCTCCGCCTTCACCCCCCTCATCCTCTACACCGTCGTCTCCGCCACCGACGGCGTCACCGCGGTCATCGCCTCCGCCTCCGGCGGCCAGACCGACGTCTTCTTCGGCTCCTTCTCCGAAGCCCTCAAGAAGGGCGACGACATCGGCGGCGGCCCGATCATGCTGATCGTCGTCGCGCTCGTCACCGTCCTCGCCGCCGGCGTGCTCTACCTGGAGCTGTTCATCCGGGCCGCCCTCCTCTACGTCGGCGCCCTCCTCGGCGTCGTCGTCTACTCCGGGCTCGTCGACCGCAACCTCTGGGGCCACGTCCGCCGCTGGGCCGGCATCATGATCGCCGTCATCCTCGTGAAGCCGGTCATCGTCATCGTCCTCGGCCTCGCCGGCGCCCTGACCGGCGAGAAAGGCCCCAACGCCTTCTCCGCCGTCGTCACCGGCCTCGCCATCATCCTCCTGGCGATCTTCGCCTCCGCGATGATCTACCGCTTCGTCCCCGGCTTCGGCGACGAGATCGCCTCCGCCCGCTCCAACCGCAGCAAGGCCACCGACGGCGCCCAGGCGGCCGCCGTCATCAGCTCCCCGGCCTCCCTCGTCTCGCAGGGCATCAAGACCCACAGCAGCCGCGGCGCCCACCGCGGCGGCGACGGCGGCGGCGGCAACAACGCCCCCCGCCCCGCCAACCCCATCTCCGGAGGCGTGGCCGCCCACAGCAGCCGACCCACCTCCGGCGGCGGAGCCGGCGGCGGATCTGTCCCCTCCGCCGCACCCCCGCCCCGCACGAGTTCGAGCACGAGGAACACAGGAGGTGACGGGCGTTGACGACCCAGTCCCACCAGCTGCACCCGGTCGCGCCCCGCCGCACGTATCTCATCGGCCGGGCCCGGCCGAACGCGATCGTCGGCAAGAACCGCGAGACCGGCGAGATCGCCCTGATCATCGCCGGGGCGTTCTTCGGCATGATGAGCGGACTACTCGTCCCCGACCTCACCCTGCGCATCGTCAGCCTCGCCGGCTTCCCCATGATCGCGCTCGCCGCCGTGTACGTCCCGTACAAGGGCCGCACCTTCTACCGCTGGTTCGAGATCAGCCGCAGCTACAAGCGGACCCTGCGCCGCGGCACGACCTACCGCTCCGGCGCCATGGAAGCCGGCATCCGCGGCTCCGACGGCCGCGAGGTCGAGGTCGGCCCGCCCCCCGGCATCGGCCGCATCAACTGGCTCGCCGCCCCCTTCGGCCCCGACGAGATCGCCGTCCTCCTGCACGCGGACCGCCGCACCGTCACCGCCGCCATCGAGATCGAGGGCCCCGGCGTCGGCCTGCGCGACAGCGAGGACCAGGAAGCCCTCGTCGACCGCTTCGGCACCCTCCTCAAGCACGTGGCCAACGGCGACGGCTTCGTCACCCGCCTCCAGATGCTCGCCCGCACCCTCCCCGCCGACCCCGACGCACACGCCAAGGACGTGGCCCAACGAGGCGACACCCAGGCCCCCGGCTGGCTCCGCGACTCCTACGACCAGCTCCAGTCGATGGTGTCCACCTCCTCCGAGCAGCACCGCGCGTACCTCGTCTCCTGCATGCACTACACGCGCGAACTCGCCGCCGAGGCCAACGCCATCGCCCGCGCCGGCACCCCCCACAAGGGCCGCAAGCTCGACCGCGACGCCGGCCTCGCCATCGTCATGGCCCGCGAGCTCACCGACATCTGCGCCCGCCTCGCCGAAGCCGACATCCGCGTCCGCCAGCCCCTCGGCCAGGGCCGCCTCTCCTCCCTCGTGCACTCCATGTACGACCCGGACCACCCCATCGACCACATCCAGGCCATGACCAAGCGCAACGCCTGGCCCGCCGAGCTCGACGCCGTGGAGCCCACCTTCCTCCAGGCCAAGACCCGCGAGTCCTCCACCCGCGCCCCCTGGTGCCACGCCACCGCCTGGGTCAAGGAGTGGCCGATGACGCCCGTCGGCGTCAACTTCCTCGCCCCGCTGCTCGTCCACACCCCCGACGTGATCCGCACCGTCGCCGTCACCATGGACCTCGAGCCCACCGAGGTCGCCATCGAGCGCATGCTCACCGAGAAGACCAATGACGAGGCCGACGCCTCCCGCGCCGCCAAGATGAACCGGACCGTCGACCCCCGCGACATCGCCGCGCACGGCCGGCTCGACCAAAGAGGTGAAGATCTCGCCAGCGGTGCGGCGGGAGTCAACCTCGTCGGGTACATCACGGTGTCCTCGCGTTCGCCCGAAGCCCTCGCCCGCGACAAGCGGACGATCCGCGCCTCCGCCGGCAAGTCCTACCTGAAGCTGGAATGGTGCGACCGCGAGCACCACCGCGCCTTCGTCAACACCTTGCCGTTCGCCACCGGCATCCGACGCTAGCTGGAGGGAAGTGCCGCCCATGCGAGATCCCATGTCCGCCCTGACGGACGCCTTCACCAGCTTCCTCTTCGGCAAAGTCGAAACCACGCGCCTGCCCGTCCGCACCTCCACCGGGCAGGCGCAAGCCGTCTACCTGCCCACCGCCGCCCCCGGACTCGGCGACTCCGGCGTCATCATCGGCCGCGAGGTGTACAGCGGCAAGGGCTACATCTACGACCCCTTCCAGCTCTACGGGCAGCAGCTCCCGGCCCCCCACTGGCTGGTCCTCGGCGAATCCGGCAACGGCAAGTCCGCCCTGGAGAAGACGTACGTCCTGCGCCAGCTCCGCTTCAAGGACCGCCAGGTCGTCGTCCTCGACGCCCAGGGCGAGGACGGCGTCGGCGAGTGGAACCTGATCGCCCAGCAGCTGGGAATAACCCCCATCCGCCTGGATCCGATCGCCGCCAACGACGACGGGATCCGCCTCAACCCCCTCGACCCGGCGATCACCGCGACCGGGCAGCTCGCCCTGCTCCGGACCATCATCGAAGTCGCCATGGGCCACGGCCTCGACGAGCGCGCCGGCTTCGCCCTCAAGGTCGCGCACGCCTATGTGGTGGACACCATCACCACCCGCCAGCCCGTCCTGACCGACATCGTGGAGCAACTGCGTCACCCCGAGCCCGAATCCGCCCTCGCCATGAACGTCGACATAGACGATGTCCGGGCCTGGGGCCTCGACGTCGCGCTCGTCATCGACCGCCTCGTCGACGGCGACCTGCGCGGCATGTTCGACGGCCCCACCACGGTCGGCATCGACCTCGACGCCCCGCTCATCGTCTTCGACCTCTCCCACATCGACCGCAACTCCATCGCGATGCCGATCCTCATGGCGATCGTCGGCGTCTGGCTGGAGCACACCTGGATCCGCCCCGACCGGAAGAAGCGCATCTTCCTGGTCGAGGAGGCCTGGCACATCATCAACAGCCCCTTCGTGGCGCAGCTGTTCCAGCGCCTGCTGAAGTTCGGCCGCCGCCTCGGCCTGTCCTTCGTCGCCGTCGTCCACCACCTCTCCGACGTCGTCGACGGCGCCGCAGCACGCGAAGCCGCGGCCATCCTCAAGATGGCCTCGACCAGAACCATCTACGCCCAGAAGGCCGACGAGGCCCGAGCCACCGGCCGCGTCCTCGGTCTGCCCCGCTGGGCGGTGGAAATCATCCCGACCCTCACCCCCGGCATCGCGGTCTGGGACGTCAACGGCAACGTCCAGGTGGTCAAACACCTGATCACCGAAGCCGAACGCCCCCTCGTCTTCACCGACCGTGCCATGACCGAGTCCTCCACCCCCACCCGCCTCCCCGCCGACATGCTCGCCGCCGAACTGGAGGCGGAGGAACGGGCCCTGTCCATCGAACGCCGCCGCGGCGGCCCCGGATCCGCGACCACGGTGGCCTGACCATGCACGAGGCACGACGTACGGAGCCCCCCGCACGCGGCGGCGGCATCCCGGACGGCCTGCTGGTCGGCCTCCTGGCCTTCCTCCTGGGCCTCGCCGTCCTCGTCTGGTCGGCCACCGGCCTCGCGGCCGTCCTCGCGCACGGCGCCTGGCCCGACACCGTCACCTTCACGCGGACCCCGGGAGCCGTCCGCGCCCTGATAGCGCAACCGCACGACATCCCCGCCGCCTGGCCGGACACCGACCCGGCGGTCCTGTCGGGCTGGGGACTCTTCTGGGGCCTGTTCGTCGGCCAGCTCCTGGTGATGTTCGTACTCACCGTCTTCGCCATCGGCGTGATCGCCCGCACCAAGTCCCGCCGCGCCCTGGCCGACCACCTCACGGCAAACCCGCCGGCCCCGGCGGCCACCGCTCCAGCCCCGCCGGCGTTCGAGGCGCAGGGGTCGGGGGGCAGCGCCCCCACTCCAGCCCCGCCGGCGTTTGAGGCGCGGGGGTCCGGGGGCAGCGCCCCCGGCAACGGCGCCGCACCCGCGGCCACCGCACCGTCCGACGAGGCCTACCGCTACGGCTTCGGCTACGCCCCCCGGCCGGCCGCAACCGCAACCGCAACCACCCTCCCGCCCACCGAACCGCCGACAGCGACCGGCATCATCTACGGCGGCCCGAACGACCGCTTCCGCGCAACCGCCCACCGCGTCACCGAGATCGAGGGGGCGGCCCTCATCGTGACCTCCTCCCCCACCCTCTGGGCCGAGACCAAGGACGCCCGCGCCAAACTCGGCCCGGTCCTCCTCTACGACCCCTCCCACCTGTGCGACACCCCGGCCCGCATGCACTGGAACCCTGCCGAGGGCTGCGCCGACCGCGACACCGCCGCCGCCCGCGCGATCGCCCTGCTGGCCCCCGTACGCCCCCAGGCCCGTATGGACGCGGCAGTGGCCGACACCGCGGAAACCCTCCTGCGCAGCTGGCTCCAGGCCGCCGCACTGGACGACCGCCCGTTCAAGCTGCTGCACCGCTGGGCCCAGGGCAACAGCGCCCAGGACCCGGTCCGCGTCCTGCGCACCCACCCCCAGGCCGCCCCCGGCGCGGCCGGCGAACTGGAGAGCGCCCTCACCGCACACCCCGAACGCCGCGAGCTCGCCCAGAGCCTGACGGCCCGTGCCCTGTCCTGCCTGACCTCGATCCACATCCGCGAGGCCTGCAACCCGAACCGAGCCGATGCCCTCGCCCTGGCATCATTCGTCGCCGAAGGGGGCACCCTCTACCTGGTGGGTGAAGCTCTGGAGGATCCCCGCACCCACCCGGGTGCGATGCCCTTGCTCACCGCACTCGCCTCTCACGTGGTCGAGCACGGCCGCCGCATGGCCGCACGGTCATCCCACGGTCGGCTCGACCCACCACTCTCCCTGGTGCTGGACGACGTGGCCGCCGTGGCCCCGATCCCCCAGCTCCCGGAACTCCTGACCGACGGAACGCTCCCCCTGCTCGCCCTGTGCCGCAGCCGCGAACAGGCCCGCTCCCGCTGGCCGGAAGCCGCCCTCCCCTAGAGGCCGGGCTCCCCTGCGGCGAGCGTTTCCCACGTGTCCGCGTCCGAGACGTACACGGACGCACGATGGTCGAACCAGAGCGCTCCGTACGGCAGATCCCGGACCATCGCCGGGATTCCGGGCTCGAACCGCAGCACGGCCAGCGTCTTCCACCCGTGGGGAATGTGGTCCCAGGGGAGTGCGTACTGCTGGGTGACCGCGACGACGGTGGTGGTCACCCGCTCGACGTCCTTCGGGTCGCCCCGCCGGAAGCAGCAGGTGTACCGCCTTCCCACCGGGACATCCGCGTAGTTGTAACTGAGGAACACCGCCGCCTCGTTCGCCGCCGGCGGCGCAAGCCCCTGCCCGAAGGCCGCCAGAGCCGTCGCGTCGGCATGGCACTGGACCGACAGGAACCGCTCCTCGAGCGGAGTGTCCTCTTCCTTCCTCACCCGCTCGCGCCCGGCCCGGCCGGCCGCACGTAGACGTACTCCCGCTCCTTGGCCCCCGTCTCCAGCGGTATCAGCAGACCGCTCGGCTCGAAGCCGTACCGCCGGTAGAAGCTCTCCGCCCTCGCGTTGTCCTCGTGCACGAACAGCCGCACCCGCTCGGTCACCGGCGCCTCCAACGACCAGGCCCAATCGAGCCCGGCGTCGAACAGCCTCTCCACGAGCCCGCTCCCCCGCTGCTCGGGACGTACGAACACCCCGACCACATGGCCCTGCTGCTGCTCGATGGGCTCACCGAAGTAGTCGCTGCCACCCTGCGCCTCGATGAGCACGGTGACGGACCCGACCCACCGCCCGTCAGCGGCCTCGGCGATGAACTGCCGGGCGCCTCGCCCCTCGGCAGCTCCCGCGGCACGCTGCTGCCAGTACTCGTCGGCCTGGGCGAGAGCCCCCTCCTCGGTCTCCAGGAAAGCCACGGCCGCAGCCGGATCCCGGAGCGCCTCCAAGCGCAGTTCCTTGACCTTTTCCCACTCGTCGCCCCGTACGGCCCTGATCACATAGTCATCGCTCATGTTCGGGATCTTAACGACGTGCCACCGCCGGCTCACCTGCGTTTCCGGCTCGGAACACGCAGGGCCGTGAACGCAGAAAAGCCCCGCACCATAAGGTGCGGGGCTTTCCCACAATGATTGTTCGGCGGCGTCCTACTCTCCCACAGGGTCCCCCCTGCAGTACCATCGGCGCTGAAAGGCTTAGCTTCCGGGTTCGGAATGTAACCGGGCGTTTCCCTAACGCTATGACCACCGAAACACTATGAAATTTGAACGCTGGCATGAACACAGCTGTTCGTTATTTCAGAACTAACACAGTGGACGCGAGCAACTGAGGACAAGCCCTCGGCCTATTAGTACCAGTCAGCTTCACCCGTTACCGGGCTTCCACATCTGGCCTATCAACCCAGTCGTCTACTGGGAGCCTTACCCTCTCAAGGAGGTGGGAATACTCATCTTGAAGCAGGCTTCCCGCTTAGATGCTTTCAGCGGTTATCCCTCCCGAACGTAGCCAACCAGCCATGCCCTTGGCAGGACAACTGGCACACCAGAGGTTCGTCCGTCCCGGTCCTCTCGTACTAGGGACAGCCCTTCTCAATATTCCTACGCGCACAGCGGATAGGGACCGAACTGTCTCACGACGTTCTAAACCCAGCTCGCGTACCGCTTTAATGGGCGAACAGCCCAACCCTTGGGACCGACTCCAGCCCCAGGATGCGACGAGCCGACATCGAGGTGCCAAACCATCCCGTCGATATGGACTCTTGGGGAAGATCAGCCTGTTATCCCCGGGGTACCTTTTATCCGTTGAGCGACGGCGCTTCCACAAGCCACCGCCGGATCACTAGTCCCGACTTTCGTCCCTGCTCGACCCGTCGGTCTCACAGTCAAGCTCCCTTGTGCACTTACACTCAACACCTGATTGCCAACCAGGCTGAGGGAACCTTTGGGCGCCTCCGTTACCCTTTGGGAGGCAACCGCCCCAGTTAAACTACCCATCAGACACTGTCCCTGATCCGGATCACGGACCGAGGTTAGACATCCAGCACGACCAGAGTGGTATTTCAACGGCGACTCCACAACCACTGGCGTGGCTGCTTCAAAGTCTCCCACCTATCCTACACAAGCCGAACCGAACACCAATATCAAACTGTAGTAAAGGTCCCGGGGTCTTTCCGTCCTGCTGCGCGAAACGAGCATCTTTACTCGTAGTGCAATTTCACCGGGCCTATGGTTGAGACAGTCGAGAAGTCGTTACGCCATTCGTGCAGGTCGGAACTTACCCGACAAGGAATTTCGCTACCTTAGGATGGTTATAGTTACCACCGCCGTTTACTGGCGCTTAAGTTCTCAGCTTCGCAACCCCGAAAGGTCACTAACCGGTCCCCTTAACGTTCCAGCACCGGGCAGGCGTCAGTCCGTATACATCGCCTTACGGCTTCGCACGGACCTGTGTTTTTAGTAAACAGTCGCTTCTCGCTGGTCTCTGCGGCCACCCCCAGCTCACGGAGCAAGTCCGATCACCAGTGATGGCCCCCCTTCTCCCGAAGTTACGGGGGCATTTTGCCGAGTTCCTTAACCATAGTTCACCCGAACGCCTCGGTATTCTCTACCTGACCACCTGAGTCGGTTTAGGGTACGGGCCGCCATGAAACTCGCTAGAGGCTTTTCTCGACAGCATAGGATCATCCACTTCACCACAATCGGCTCGGCATCAGGTCTCAGCCTTAATGAGGGACGGATTTGCCTACCCCTCGGCCTACACCCTTACCCCGGGACTACCACCGCCCGGGCTGGACTACCTTCCTGCGTCACCCCATCGCTTACCTACTACAAGTCTGGTTCGTCGGCTCCACCACTTTCCTTTCCCCGAAGGGTCCGGAACGGCTTCACGGACTTAGCATCGCCTGATTCGATATTGGGCGTTTCAAAGCGGGTACCGGAATATCAACCGGTTGTCCATCGACTACGCCTGTCGGCCTCGCCTTAGGTCCCGACTTACCCTGGGCAGATCAGCTTGACCCAGGAACCCTTAGTCAATCGGCGCACACGTTTCTCACGTGTGTATCGCTACTCATGCCTGCATTCTCACTCGTGAACCGTCCACAACTAGCTTCCGCTGCTGCTTCACCCGGCACACGACGCTCCCCTACCCATCACAGCGGGCGTTGGCCCTATTGCTGCAATGACACGACTTCGGCGGTACGCTTGAGCCCCGCTACATTGTCGGCGCGGAATCACTTGACCAGTGAGCTATTACGCACTCTTTCAAGGGTGGCTGCTTCTAAGCCAACCTCCTGGTTGTCTCTGCGACTCCACATCCTTTCCCACTTAGCGTACGCTTAGGGGCCTTAGTCGATGCTCTGGGCTGTTTCCCTCTCGACCATGGAGCTTATCCCCCACAGTCTCACTGCCGTGCTCTCACTTACCGGCATTCGGAGTTTGGCTAAGGTCAGTAACCCGGTAGGGCCCATCGCCTATCCAGTGCTCTACCTCCGGCAAGAAACACACGACGCTGCACCTAAATGCATTTCGGGGAGAACCAGCTATCACGGAGTTTGATTGGCCTTTCACCCCTAACCACAGGTCATCCCCCAGGTTTTCAACCCTGGTGGGTTCGGTCCTCCACGAAGTCTTACCTCCGCTTCAACCTGCCCATGGCTAGATCACTCCGCTTCGGGTCTAGAGCGTGCAACTCAATCGCCCTATTCGGACTCGCTTTCGCTACGGCTTCCCCACACGGGTTAACCTCGCTACACACCGCTAACTCGCAGGCTCATTCTTCAAAAGGCACGCAGTCACGACCGTCATTCCGAAGAATGACGGCGACGCTCCCACGGCTTGTAGGCACACGGTTTCAGGTACTATTTCACTCCGCTCCCGCGGTACTTTTCACCATTCCCTCACGGTACTATCCGCTATCGGTCACCAGGGAATATTTAGGCTTAGCGGGTGGTCCCGCCAGATTCACACGGGATTTCTC